>REDG01000054.1 GCA_007693605.1 Bradymonadales bacterium | reverse complement strand
AAACGCCGCTCCGCATCTAAAGTTTTCTTCTCCCCAGTTTTTTGGTTTAGGGTCACACCGATGAAGAGAGTTTTGACTTTTCGTTTCATAGAGTTGTGCCATCAACCAGCTCTCGCGCTTTTCGAGATGGTTTGTTAAGGTTAGAGCGCTCAGAATCACGAGAAGTGCTGGGAGCGCTCGTTTCTCTTTGGAATCAGAAATATTCTAAGAAGATTACAGGAATAGGCATTGATCTCTGTGATTTTGATGTACTTACCTATGGCATGCACCCTGATTTCATTTGTCGTACAGTCGAATACATTTCGTATTTGGAGGAACCAGTGAATGTCGGGCGATGAGTATCACCGGACACTGGGGTTGCAGTTCGGCTTGTTCACGATTTGGACCATGATCTTGGCATCCAACCCTGTGGAGCTCTTTGTTGAAATGCCGGATGTACTATTTACTCCCCCGCTACTTTTGGAGATGCTGCCAACCGATTTATTGAGAGATAAGTTTTTCGTGGCCATGTTTCGGTGGCTTCTATTAGTGAGTTGCATTGCTCTTGCTTTTAACTTTGTACCTTTTCGAGGGTTCGCCTTATTGAGCGCCTTAGGCCTACTATTGTTTGATGCTTACATGAAGTCTTATGGCGGGTTCATTAATCACGCTCAAATGGGGCCACTCTATTGTGCGATGCTATACGGTATTTTTTTCCCTTCGGGCACCGAAGTTAATCGCTCTAAACATTCTGTCTCATTTTTGAAGTTTTCTTTCGGGTTGCTATTGCTCGCCTACAGTTTCATTGGGCTTAGGCGTTTCGTCTGGGGTGGTTATGAAATATTTACAGGGGATTCAATTCTTGTCCACTTTATCCAAAAGAGTTTGATGTACGGCCCATGGCCTGAGGTTGCGTTTGGCGGCCTGCTCGTTGGTCTACCGGGCCTGCCCCTAATCGCGAAGTTCGGCTACTTCTTTACCACATTGTTTGAAGTGCTTTCGCCGTTCTGTTTGGTTTCAGTGAGGTTCGCTTGGATCTGGCTAGGGGTCATGTTGAACTTTCATGTTCTAACTTTGTTCACGATGCAAATTTTCTTCTGGGAGAATGTTATTTTGCTAGTGCTGATGATAACACCGTTGAGCACTTGGATTGGACGGGTGATCAGTCATCACAAACAGTATCTTGCGAGCCATCCTATATGAGAGTGGCTCGACCCCATCTTGTCGCTCGCTCGTTGTTTTGTAGATCATAGATGAAGGTCGTGAACGAAATGTTGCCAAAGCTTTCTCCCTTCTTTGCACTTTTGGCCGAGTACATGAACTTTCAAGTTTTGGAGTGCGTGTCAGTAGCAGTGACCCACGATCATTAAGGCGGCAGTTTAAAAATTTTTATTCGAAGAACCTGTTTCAGTTTCCTCAAACATCGGAGGCTGAGCCAGAGTAACTCGAGCCAAAGGCTGGTCTTTAGCCATTTGCCATCGCCAGTTATCAAGCCAGCTCGATGCCATTGTATTGAAACATGACTTGGCTTCATACCTCGAGTGGCTTTCCAATGAGCGTAAAGATAGACCTTTTCTTGCTCTCTGTGCTCAATTGTTTTCGGGGGCTGGCTGATGATTGTAACAAGCTCCTCTCTAGAGTTGGGGGTGACTATCCCAGGTAGGTCTTGATAATCAGTGTGGCCGAGCAAGACGGACATTTTCCCGAAGGTTAGCGCTTCCATGCCAACCGTGCTCCCGAATGTAATCACTTTAGACGCGGCCTCGATGACAGAGTACGAGTTGACAGTGGATCGCGCAGGAATGACATACAGATTGCGTTGTTTGAGTTTTGAAAACTCCCGTGTTTGGGTGTTTTTTATGCCTCCCAAATTTGGGTGAATTCTCAAAATGAAAAGTTTTTCCGCATCATGTTTAAACTGCTCAAGAATATAAGAGACCCCTTCACTTTGACTTGAAAACAGACGCAAATGGTTTTCATGGCAAATCGCTACCAACTCGTCATCGGATGAAACAAAAATGGCAATTATTTCCCGGTTGGTCTCAGAGATTTCCGGGGGCAAAGGCTGAGTGTTTCCCTTCATATGCTTTTCCTTTGCAGCCTCAAGGACCTGCCGACCTGCGGGGATTGCCTGATCTGGCTTCTCTAGCGCCTGGCAAAAGGACTCGAATTCTCGTCTAAGGGGAGGAGTTTCATGGGGCAGGCGGCCCGGACTTTGAAATATTCTTGAGGCATCTGACACGGCTTCTAGGGTTGTAAACTTAAGGCCCAATTTTCGAGCAGCTTCCAAGACCGGGCGGTTTATTGCCCTTCGGCCGTTGAAAATATACAAGTGATCAAATTTTTGATCCCCCAGAAACTGCGCTGAAAATTCGAACAGCTGAATTGAGGTTTGCAAGCTTTCGACAACAAGTGACCGCATCTTTGAATTGCTCAAGTCCAGCTGACTTTCTCGAAACCGACTGACCAATGTGGATGCCACAGCAAGGCCAAGTGGGGACCCTCTATATTGAAAGTCCTTCAGGCTTTGCATGCTGCTCAGGGCCCCGGAAAGATCGAGTGATATGTTTAGGCTCACAGGGGGCGTGAAGTGGACTCGATCTTGCGGAAGGCCCAAGTAGCCAACAGCAGTTTTAGCTCTTTCCTTACAATAGTGACAAGCAAAGAGCTCCTGGCACTGCTTCATTCCACTGTTCTTCAGCGCTCCGGAGCAAAATAGGTAATGAACTTCATTGCCTTCTCGCGTGTGGCGAGTTGCGATTTCAAGAGGGACGCAATAGTAGGTGTCATAGTAGTTGATGGGGCTGTAAACTAATATCTTCTTCCGGCCCTTCGGTGAGCCCGCATAGAGACTCACTTTAACTCCTTCAACACCTCAGAGCCCCAAGTCTCTTTTAACTCCATCCTTTCGAAATCATAAACCTTCTCGCAGTGGGTGAGAATGCCGGGGCGGTGAGAGACAACGATCACCGTCCAGGCTCCCTTGCAACTTTGAATTTTTTCTGTGATTTGGGACTCTGTGCGTTCGTCGAGGTTGGCTGAGGCTTCATCCAGAATCAGAATCTGAGGTTTTGCTAAAAAGGCTCTAGCAAGTGCAAGCCGTTGCTTCTGTCCGGCTGAGAGGCCTTCTCCATTTTCTTTCAAGCGGTAGTCCAAAGCTCCAGGCATTTCTTCGATGCAATCCTTCATTTCAGCGAATTCCAGGGCTTGCCAGTACTCGCTTTCGGGGAGGTCTCGGTCATTTCCGTATTCAAGATTTTCTTTGATGCTGCCTTCGATCAGGAAAGGCTCCGCTCCAACATAGCCAACTTTTACGCCTTCGGTCTCAAAGTAGTCGTTGGGGCTGATGCCATCGATTAAGATCTTTCCCATTGAGGGCTCAAGAACTCCTAAGATCAGACCCAAGAGAGTCGACTTTCCACTGCCACTTCGACCCGTTACGCCGACTTGCTCTCCCGCCGCGATCTGAAGATTCAGATCATCGATGACCCAGGGAAGATCGGGCGAGTACCGAAAACTTAAACTGTTGATCTCAATTTGTGGGGCCTTGGGACGATTCAATGGCTTAGCTCTCTGGGCTTTTGCCGCCCTCAGTGATGTCGCCCCCCGTGACTCTTGTTTCCCCTCCAGATTTAACGCCTTGCTTGGGTGGAGGGCTTCATCCAGTTGTTCTGGGCTGAAACGAAAAAAGTACTGCCCAGAAATTTTAAAATGAGGGAAGTAGCTGCTGGCGGCTCCTACCGATCTCGCGAGAGCGGCCAATTGCTGAGTAAATCTCACCAAGAGATAAAGGAAGGCCAGTAGAACGGGCCCAGGGGTCGAGAAAACGCGTAGGTTCAGGGCCACAATGACCACCAGCATAAGGCCTCCAAGAACAATGGGAAGGCTTGAGGCGGCATTGGCCAAGAATCGAGAGCGAGTAAAGTGGAGGGAATAGTTCAAGATGTTTTGAGTTAATCGATCTGTCTCAAATCGAATGGTGCGAAGAACCTTAACCAAGAGCCAGTTTCTAGCGATTCTTTCAATGCCTTGAACAAGGGCCGCTTGTTCGCCAGGCACTTTCGAGGCGATTCTCCTGACATGGTGGTTCACGGTCCATACAATCATGGCAATCACACTGATCATTGCAAGAGAAACAAGGGCCTCCTTCCAGGCGGCCAAAAACATAAAGCAAAGTAGAGTCACGCATTGGATGAATGATGGAATTGCAAGTGAGGCCTGTTGAGCAAACTGGGCCGCTTTGGGAAAGCTATCTCCAATCTTTGCGTTTACCTCTGCTGCAGACACAAAGTTTTTACTGTGAAGGAGATCGTAAATGGCAACACAGCGAAGCCTGGCGTTGATAAGCTCATGGGCTACGCTAGAGCTTTGATTCACCAAGAAATGGGCAATGCCCTTAATGGCGATAATACTAAAGAGCCCGACCAAGAGCAGAATCGGAGAAGAGAGTCGAAAGACCAAGTCTGCGCCTAAAACGCTCATATCCTGCTGGATGATATCCAGAGACACCAGCAGGGCCTGAAGCAGAATGCTCAAGCCAAGCTCTGCAAAGCCCATGACGACTCCAGCCACCACGCTCACCCCAAGCCAGAGACTCGTTCGTCGTCCCAGAAAGTAGAGGACTTTCTTTAGCTTCTCAGTGGCCTCAAACAAAAAACTCATTGTGCGTTTTGCTAATCTCCCCTCCAATTTGTATCAACTTTAGCCCCCCCTGGGCAGATCTTTTTAAGCGCTTTT
The DNA here is from genome assembly GCA_007693605.1 of Bradymonadales bacterium. Classification (GTDB taxonomy): domain Bacteria; phylum Bdellovibrionota; class UBA2394; order UBA2394; family UBA2394; genus REDG01. The sequence continues at coordinate 5,733 of REDG01000054.1, read as the reverse complement.
GGGCTGAAAGTGCCATGAAAGGATTGATCTGAGATTGCCATTTGGGTCGTCTAATTCTAGGAATGAAAAAGTGAAGGTTGTCGAGCATATTGAGCGGGCGAAGGGCCCCCTCTTTAGTTACGAGATTGTTCCGCCTCCTCGGGGTCGGACGGTTCAAGATGTGATTGAAGCCGTTGAGGCCCTTGCTCCCTTCAATCCTCCCTGGATTGATGTGACTTCGCATGCGGCAGGGGCCTATTACCAGGAGAACCCTGACGGGAGCGTCGAGCGACGAATCTACAAAAAGAGGCCAGGGACGATCGGGATTTGTGGAATCATTCAGAATCGATTCAAAATCGATACGGTGGCTCATATCCTCTGTTTGGGCTTTACCAAAGAAGAGACAGAAGACGCCCTCATTGAATTGAATTACTTGGGTGTGGAGAACATTCTGGCTATTCGAGGCGACGGCCCAAACTACAAGAAAGTCATTAGCAATGGCCGGTCCGTCAATGTTTATGCTGCCGACCTCGTGTCTCAGGTGGTGGACATCAAGAAGGGTCGTTATGTGAGTGATATCACGGGAGCTCATCCCATTGACTTTTGTGTGGGGGTGGCCGGCTATCCTGAAAAGCATTTTGAAGCCCCCAATTTGAAGCTCGATCTTCACTACCTGAAAGAAAAGGTAGATCGAGGGGCCGAGTATATCGTGACTCAAATGTTTTTCGACAACCAAAAGTATTTTGATTTTGAGAAGGCCTGCCGCGAGCATGGCATCAAGGTTCCGATTATTCCTGGGCTCAAGGTTCTTCGGTCAGAAAAACAGCTGACGACTCTGCCGAAAAATTTTTACATCGACCTGCCGACGGCTCTGGTAGACGAGATTTCGAGTTCACCAGAACATGCGTCTGAAATTGGAGTTCGTTGGGCAAAGAAGCAGTGTGTTGAGCTGCTTGAGAGGGGCTGTCGTAACCTTCATTTCTATGTGATGAATGATGCCAGTCTCGTCAAAGATGTGATTAAGTCTTTGTCGTAATGTTAGGGCGAATCTTGCCGGAGAACTAAAGTTTTGAGTCGATTGAAAACAACAGCCATTGAAACTGAGCTACTAGAGCTGATGAGAGAGCGAATCCTCTTTCTGGACGGCGCCATGGGGAGCATGTTGCAGACCTATTCTTTGTCGGAGTCTGATTTTCGGGGGGATCGATTCTCTGGCCATCAAAAGGATCTCAAGGGCAACAACGATCTTTTGAGTCTGACTCAGCCTGACATTGTAAGGGAAGTTCATCTCGCCTATTTGCGGGCCGGAGCAGACATCATCGAAACCAATTCGTTTTCTTCAACTGGGCTAGGCCAGGCCGACTACGGCTGTGAGGCCTTGGTGGAGGAGTTGAATATTCAATCCGCTCGGATCGCAAAGCAAGCCTGTCAGAGCTTTGAAAAGGAGTCGGGCCGCCGCTGCTTTGTTGCGGGTGCGATGGGCCCCACCAGTCGAACGGCCTCTTTGTCTCCGGATGTCAATCGACCCGCCTATCGAGCGACCAGTTTTGATGAGCTTGTGGAGATTTATGCACAACAGGCGAGGGCTTTGTTGAAGGGGGGTGTTGATCTGCTCTTGCCTGAAACGGTTTTTGATACCTTGAATTTAAAGGCGGCCGTTTTTGCCATCAAGCAGATCGAGCGAGAGCGAGGCGAAAAGATCCCTTTGATTTTATCGGCCACCGTATCAGACGCTTCGGGGCGAACTCTGTCTGGTCAGACCATCGAGGCCTTTTGGAATTCGATACGACACTCAAGACCTCTCGCAGTGGGTTTGAATTGTGCGCTCGGCGCCAAAGAGATGCAGCCGTTGATCTCGGAGTTGAGCCGTCTTGTCGATTGTGGCATCAGCTGTTACCCGAACGCGGGCCTGCCAAACCCTTTGAGCCAAACAGGCTATGATGAAAAGCCAAAAGACACTTCTTCAGCTCTAGGCGAGTTTGCTCGACAGGGCTTGGTCAATATCGTTGGAGGTTGTTGCGGAACGACGCCGGAGCATATTGCTCAGATTCGACAAGATCTTGAGAAGATGGCTCCGAGAAAAGCTCCGAAGCTTGCAAGAGGCAGTCGGTGGAGTGGGCTTGAGCCCCTCAATCTTCTAGAAGGTCAGCCAAAGAATTTTTTAGTTGTGGGCGAGCGCACCAATGTGACGGGCTCCCCCGCTTTTTCGAAGATGATCAAAGAGGGGAATTTTGAGAAGGCCTTGTCTGTGGCTCGGCAACAGGTGGAGAACGGAGCGAATATTCTCGACATCAACTTTGACGAAGGAATGTTGGACGCGCCGAAGTCGATGACCCACTTTCTCAATTTGATTGCCAGTGAGCCCGATATTGTTCGAGTTCCGATCATGATTGATTCGAGCAAATGGGAGGTGATTGAGGCGGGCTTAAAGTGCGTTCAGGGCAAGGCGATAGTCAACTCGATTTCTCTTAAAGAAGGGGAAGAAGTTTTTCGAGCGCAGGCGGAAAAGATCAAAGACTATGGAGCGGCCGTGGTGGTGATGGCCTTTGATGAGACGGGTCAGGCGGTCGAAGTCGATCACAAAGTCTCAGTCTGTCAGAGGGCTTACAAAATCTTGGTTGAAGAGCTGGCTTTCGAGCCTGAGGACATTATTTTTGATCCCAACATTCTGACGGTTGCGACCGGAATGGATGAGCATAACGATTATGCAATAAACTTTGTGGAGGCGGTCAGAGAAGTTAAAAGGCTTTGTCCGGGCGCTCTTACCAGTGGGGGGGTATCAAATATCAGCTTTTCTTATCGGGGTAATCATCTCGTTCGCGAGGCGATGCACTCGGCCTTTCTCTATCGAGCTCAAAAGGCCGGTCTCGATATGGCGATTGTCAACGCGGGTATGCTCGGCCTCTATGAGGAGATTGAGCCTGAACTCTTGGAGCGGGTAGAGGCGGTTCTTTGGAATCTCAGGCCAGACGCGACCGAGCGACTGACGGCCTTTGCTGAAAAGCTCAAGCTGGAGTCTGAGGCTGGTTCAGGGAAATTAAAGACGAGTGTCAAAGAAGAGGATTGGAGGAGTCTTTCACTTGAAGAACGAATCAAACATTCCCTGGTTCACGGGCTGAATCGTTTCGTTGAAGAAGACACCGAAGAAGCTCGTCAAAAGTTGGGCAGGCCTTTGTTTGTAATTGAAGGCCCTCTTATGGAGGGGATGAAAGAAGTGGGCCGCCTGTTTGGCGAAGGCAAGATGTTCCTTCCGCAAGTTGTGAAATCGGCTCGGGTGATGAAGCAGGCCGTGGCCTACCTCGAACCCTTTATGGAGGAAGAAAGGACGGAAGAAAATCCCCTTGAAAAGACTCGAAAGCCTCGCTTTGTGATTGCCACGGTCAAGGGGGATGTTCACGATATTGGAAAAAATATCGTCTCTGTGGTTTTGGCTTGTAATTCCTATGAAGTGATTGATTTGGGCGTGATGGTGCCGGTGCAAAAAATCATATCGGCGATAAAGGAGCAGGAAGCCGATTTAGTGGGGCTCAGTGGACTGATCACTCCCTCATTGGATGAAATGATTTTTAACCTCCAGGAGTTTGAGCGGCAGGGTTTGGAGCTTCCGGTCTTAATAGGAGGCGCGACAACTTCAAGTTTACATACGAGCGTAAAACTCGCTCCCCACTACTCAGGCCCAACTCTCCATGTTCGAGATGCCTCTTTGGCGGCAGGGGTTTGCTCTCGCTTGTTGGATTCTGAAAAGAGAGAAGCTTTTGAGCGAGAGCTGGCAGAGCTTCACCAAAGGAATCGAAATTTTCACTCCCAATCGGAGAAGACTCAAAGCCTACTCAGTTTGGATGAGGCGAGAAGACGGGCGTTAAGAATTGATTGGACGAAAGAGACTCCACCAAAGCCCCAGTTTCTTGGCCTTCAAGAGGAGTTGGATATCTCTTTAGCGGAGATTTATGAATATTTTGACTGGTCGCCTTTTTTCTGGGCATGGGAGATGAAGGGAGTTTACCCGAAGATCCTCAAGCATCCAAAGTGGGGCAAAGAGGCCGAGAAGCTTTACCAAGATGCCCGTCTTCTCTTTGAAGGAATCCGAGAGAAAAAGCTCTTTAGACCCAAAGCGGTTTACGGCTTTTGGAAGGCTCAAAGCTTAGGGGATGACCTTGAGCTGCTTGACGAGGCGGGCCATATGATCGAGAGGCTTTGTTTTTTGAGGCAGCAAAGCCCTCGGCAGTCTGAAGATCTGCCCCAGTACTGTTTGGCGGATTTTGTGGCCTCCAAAAGTTCGGGAAGGCAGGACTTTGTCGGGGCCTTCGTGGTGACTGCCGGTCAAGAGGTTGAAAAATTGGCCCAGGCCTATGCCGACCAAGGAGACGACTACAGTTCTATCATTGTGAAGGCTTTGGGCGATCGGGTCGCCGAGGCGCTTGCCGAAAGAGTTCATAAGAAAGTTCGGCAGTTTTGGGGCTATGGGGAGTCTGAAAAACTGAGCCCTCAGGATCTTATCGCTGAAAAGTACCAGGGAATTCGGCCCGCCCCCGGCTACCCGGCCTGCCCCGACCATACGGAGAAACTGAAGCTTTTCCGGTTGTTGGAGGCGCCCCAAAGGCTTGGGGTTTCGCTGACGGAGTCCATGGCAATTAGCCCCGCATCGAGTGTTTGTGGCTATTATTTTTCTCACCCGAACTCTCGCTATTCAACGATTGGAAAGATCACCGAAGAGCAGTTGTCTGACTACTCTGCTCGAAAGGGCTGGTCTTTGGAGGAGGCCAGGCGGTGGCTTGCTCCCTTGCTCTATTAGCCAGGCCCCGACCAGGAGCTTGGCGAGCATCTCTAAAGCTCTAATTTCTTAGGAGCTTTTTCTTCTTTGGCCTTAGGCGCATAAGGCCATTCTGAACGCCTGCCGTGCTCGGTCAGGGGGGCCGGGGTGGTCTTGATAAGATCCACAGTTTCAGCTTCTCATAAGCGAAATGTGGTAGTATGAGAGGATCAGATAGTTGCGATGGGAACTTCAGAGTTTCGAGTGTCAGGTGGTCTGTCCTCTGTTTCCGGTGTTCTCGAATCGCTTTCAGGAGGACAGTATCCATGAGTGCAAATAAAATCTATGTCGGCAATATTGCGTACGGAGTTACAGACGATATGCTTAACCAAGCTTTCTCTGAGTTCGGAACCGTTGAGTCGGCAGAAGTAAAAATGGACCGAATGACAGGCAGAAGCCGAGGCTTTGGCTTTGTTGTGATGTCAACGGCAGAAGAAGCGGCTGAGGCTATTTCCAATTTGAATGGAAAAGATCTTGATGGTCGAGCTTTACGAGTGTCAGAAGCAAGAGCTGAAACACCTCGTCGAGGCGGCGGCGGCTTTGGCGGCGGCGGAGGTGGCGGTGGACGCGACCGAGGCGGCTTCGGTGGCGGTGGCGGCGGCGGACGCGATCGTGGTTTTGGTGGCGGTGGACGCGACCGAGGCGGACGATACTAGACCGACGAAATTCTTAAAAAATTTCAAAAGGGCGGTTTTCTCTGTAGGAGCCGCCCTTTTTTATTTTGGGGGAGTGGCGCTAAGGGCCCATCTGCCCCCAATTTCAGGTCGACCTCCGGTCGACGATTTTTGCGGATAGCTGCAACGCTCCTTGCCCGCGTTGCAGTGGCGGCTGCGTCGCTGCGCTTCTCGAGTGGCATCATAACCACACTGCGATGCTCGCTCCTGGTGGTCCAACCGGTAAATTTTTTCATGTTGTGAATCAAGCTTTTGCTTCGAATCAAGGCG
>REDG01000049.1 GCA_007693605.1 Bradymonadales bacterium | reverse complement strand
CGACACTGCAACGCGGGAAAGGAGCGTTGCAGCCATCCTCAAACCATGTCGACCGAAGGTCGACCAGAGTGTAGGGGCAGATGGGCCCTTAGCGCCACTCCCCTCAGGGCTTGAGTTCCTCACCGGTCCTTAACCTCTGAATATTCTCCCTATGCCGAAGGACGACCATCATCACGATGCCCAGAAAAATCAGGGCTCTTCCGAAATCCTTTTCAATATAAACGAGAAAGGGAAGACTGATGGCAGAAGCTAGGGCTCCAACGGCTGAGAGTTTTGAGAGCCGAAAGCTAATCAACCATACCCCTAAGGCGACCAAGCCAGAAAGTGGGGCAATGACTAAGGCGACTCCAAAAGTGGTTGCCACCCCTTTGCCTCCTTGAAACTTCAGATAGATAGGAAAGCAGTGACCGACGACGGTCATCAGGCCTACGAAGGCAATCTCATAAGGGTTTGAAAGAAGAAGCGTGGCTAAAAGACAAGTGCAGACCGCCTTCAATGTGTCGCTGAGAAGAGTGGCTGCCCCCAGTTTTCGACCCAAGATTCGATTAACATTGGTTGCACCAATATTGCCCGAGCCTACCGATCGAATATCTACATCTGCAAAAATTCGACCATACAACAAGCCGAAGGGAACTCCACCCAAAAGATAAGCAAAGAGAATCAAAAGGACGAAGGTTGCCGACGCCATATGATCAGAATCTTACAAAAGAAGTTCGTCGTCGGCTAGATTTTCGAAGCGGGTATATTCTTTTAAGAAAGCCAGCTTCACAACGCCTGTAGGTCCGTTTCGATGCTTGGCTAAGATCACCTCAGCCACCCCAGGGCTGTCCGTATCGGGGTGATAAACCTCATCTCGGTAGAGAAACATGATCAAATCAGCGTCTTGTTCAATCGAGCCCGACTCTCGAAGGTCTGAAAGTACCGGCCGCTTATCCTGCCTAGACTCCAAAGACCGATTCAACTGGGACAAAGCCAAAACCGGAATTCCCAATTCCTTCGACAAGGCCTTTAAAGACATTGAAATCTCGGCAATCTCTCTCTCTCGACTCTCAACGCGGCCCTTCACTCGCATCAACTGCAAATAGTCGACAATCACGAAGCCCAACCCATGGCTCTTCGCGAGCCTTCGACACTTAGCCCGCAGTTCGAAAATTGAAAGGCCCGGCGTGTCATCAATGAAAACCGGCGCCTCTGACAGGACACTGGCCGCATGAGTCAATCGAGGCCAATCTTCATCAGACAAAAATCCACCACGAATTCTTCCCCCATCGACCCGAGACTCTAGAGCTAACAATCGTTGCACCAACTGCTCTTTAGACATTTCCAGAGAAAAAACAACGGTCGGTACATTCTCTCGAAGAGCCACATTCAAGGCGAGATTCAAACCGAAAGCCGTCTTTCCCACAGAGGGCCTTGCTGCCAAGATAATCAAATCTGTCTTTTGAAGGCCCGAGGTAAGACGATCAAAACCGTCAAAACCCGTAGCCAGGCCCGTGACTGCAGATTTCTTTTCGAAGCGCTCTTGAATCGACTTAAAGGCCTGCATGACCATATCGCGCAAGCTCGAAGTGCTCTGAGACATCTGTCGATGAGCGACCTGAAACACATCGCGCTCTACCTTGTCCAGCAGCTCATTCACCGAGTTACCACCCGAATACGCACTCTCAACAATTCCCGTTCCCACTCGAATCAACTCTCGAGCGATCGCCTTTTCTCGAATCAGTTTTGCATAGGAATCTAGGTTCGCGCTTGTAGGCATGAGATCGACAAGCCGGGCCAAATAGGATGCCCCTCCCACTGAGGGGAGAGACTTCTGAGCCTGCAAAAAATCCGTGAGAGTAATCAGATCTGCTTTGGTTCCTTGACGATTTAGTTCAAGAATGGCCGCGTAAATCTGCTGGTGAGATCGCTGATAGAAGTCCGTTGGTTCTAGGTGCTCAGCGACCCTCTCAAGATTTTCGGGGTCCATGAGTAGGCCCCCCAAAACATGAGTCTCAGCCTCCAAGTTTTGAGGCGGAAGTTTCGGATGTGCTCTGCCCTCCACACTGGGCGGCGGAGGGGGCAGCCCTCCCTCCAAGTTGCTGCCAATCTCCAAGTCTGACATTAGGCCTTCTCTTCGGTTTTCTTAGCCTTCTTTGCCTTCACTGGGGCAGCCTCCAGAGTCGAAGTATCCTCACCGGAGCTTGCTTCCTCTTCGTCTGTCGTTGCCTCTTTCTTTGCCGAAGCTTTTTTGCTGCCCGCTTTCTTCTCGGTCGACTTCTCTTTTTTCTCTTTGGTCTCTTTCAGAACCTTCACTTCGATCTGGATCTCTGTAAAGACATCTCCGGGAAGTCTCAATTTCAAGCTGTGCTTGCCCTCTGCACGAATTTCATTCGGATCCAGATCGCGTCGATCCAATTGCAGCTTGTGCTTGTCCGAAAGCTCTTTGAGAAGCTCTGTGGAAGTGACCGCTCCGAACATCTTTCCGGTTTCAGTAAAACGCCTTTCAAACTTGAGCTTTATCTTTTCGACCTCTTTTGAGCGCTCTTCCGACTCCAACCGAATCTTCTTCTTGGCCGCTTCAATCATTCGACGGTGATGCTCAAGATTCCGTTTGTTTCCGATGTTCGCGACTGCTGCCAGGTCTCTTGGAAGCAAATAGTTCCTTGCAAACCCGTTCTTCACTCGCACCAAATCTCCGACCCGACCTACATTCGGGACATCTCTTTTCAATATAACTTCCATGATTACCTCGTTTTAGTCTTGATCTTCTGGTTCTCGCCCTGAAAAGGGATTTGACCGAATTCGCTTCCTAAAATCAAACCAAATATCGCCAAAACCGGCGATAATCAAGATCAGAGGAGCCGCAAAAACAAGGCCCAAAAGCAGTAGAATCAAGGCAAAGGGGCTGATTCGGGGCATGAGGTAGGCCGCAATGGCTAGGCCTCGCATCATGATCAAAAAGGCGCTGATAAAGAGCAGGTTCCAGGCGATCATGACCCAGATGTCAAAGCTATCGACTAGCAGACGAGGCATCTGCCACAACAGCAAGGCTAACGAGAGGGCCAGAGGAACGAGGATCCACTCTGTGAGTCGCCAATGGCCCAGTTCCAACCAAAAGCGGCGGCGAGCGAATATCTGACGGCTCCCCAGGGCCAGCACGACTTGCCAAATGAGAGCCGAATAAAGAAACCAATACATAAAATGAAGGCTCAAGATGGCAACCGAAGCGCTGCGAGCCACCGGGGCCACCAATTGACGATAGAGCGACTCGTTGGCCTCTTCCCAACGACTTTGATCAAAAATCCCCGGTGACGACGGCAATTCCTTGACCGCCTCTAAGCGAGCCTCTACCCCCTCAAAACCTTGTTGAAAAACATAGACAGAAAACAAGACGAGCAAAAAGCCCAGCATGAAAAAAATCAGTCTCGGCCAGGGAAGAAAGCTTTTCTGAAATTTTATCAAAAAAAGGCCCATGAGATGAAAGAGGCCAAGCGCCATTGTCTGAAAAACTTGAATGTCAGAAAGATCACTGACAATAACAAAGAAATGAAAGCTGAAGCTTAAGCCCAGGGCCCACAAACCTAAGGCCCTCAACCAAAGAGATAAGATTGCAAAAGACAGCGGAAGAAAGGGCCAGAGAACGGATGAGTGAAAGCTGAAGGCGACTGAAAAAATTGCAAAAGCAATCGCGGCGCTTAAGGCCCACGAAGACCTTGGTATGGGCCTTTCTTCTCTCATACTCTCTTTCGAGACACTCAGTTCATGTACTCAAAATTGTCGTCCGATTGATTGTTGGGCGGATTGCTTGGCTCTCGCGGAGCTCGCTGAAGCAAATCATCGATCTCTGTTTGGCTTAGGTTGTCGGACAATCGAACACTCTGAAAGCGCAGAACCGAAGCTTCCAACTTCAAAGCCCTCTCAAAAGCTCTCAGCGTTGACTCTGAACCAATAAACCGAAAATAAAAGTAACGGCCCTGCGCATGCTTATCCATTTCATAGGCCATTCGCAGCTTTCCCCAATCATCTTGCCGAAGCAGGCTCGCCTCGGTGGAAGTTAAAATCTGCGCGAGTTTTTCAATAAAACTCTCAACTGTCTTTTGTTCCATACCAGGATTCAAAACGAAAATGCTCTCGTAATGCCGTCGTCTTTCAGAAACTGACTTTCGATGCTGTTCTGGGTCAAACTTCACTGCTGCTGTTGCCACGCTCACTCCTTCACTATCCAATCAAAAACGATCAACAAAATTATCTAGAGAGCTTTCAGATTCGTCCGTTGCCCGGCTCACTTGGGCCGCACGGTGGGTTCATTTTCTGAAGCCCCGTCCACAAAGCTCTGACCCCCTACTTAGCCGCAATTAGCTCAAACATTAAAGCGAAAATGCATAATATCGCCATCCTGAACGATATACTCCTTGCCCTCAGCCCGCAGAAGGCCTTTCTCTCGAGCCCCCTTTTCACCTCCACAAGCCAAAAAGTCCCCGAAACCCGTCACTTCTGCCCGAATGAAGCCCCGAGCAAAGTCAGAGTGGATTCTGCCGGCCGCTGCCTGAGCGTTCTGACCCCGCTCTAAGGTCCAAGCCCGCACTTCCTTTTCTCCCGCTGTGAAAAATGTCAAAAGCCCCAAAAGCTTATAGGCAGTTTGAATGAGCCGGTTGAGACCGGGCTCAGAAATTCCGTATTCCTCAAGAAAGAAGCTTCGATCCTCATCTGACTTCAGCTGGCTCAGCTGATTTTCCAGAGAGATGCTCATGGAAATCAGGGGAGCAGACTCCTCGTGGGCTTTCTGCTCCAAAACTTGAAGCCAAGCCTTTGCCTTCTCTCCCAACACGGGATAATCCGACTCGGCAAGATTCGCCACAAAGAGCAGGGGTTTGGCCGTCACGAACTGTTCCCTCTCAGAGTACTGACTGATCTCTGAGAGCTTTCGCAGAGGCTTCCCTTGACTCAAGTGAGCCGACGCCAGCTCCAAGAAGTGGAGCTCTGCCCGAGCTTCTGCATTTCCGGACTTGGCGAGCTTTTCAATTCTCTGGATTCTCTTTTTCACCAGATCGAGATCAGACATACAGAGTTCCAGATCGATGATCTCGACATCTCGAAGGGGATCCACCTCTCCCAAGACATGGGTGATCTCTGAGCTTTCAAAACATCGCACAACATGAGCAATCGCATCGACACTTCGAATGTGAGACAAAAACTGATTTCCTAAGCCCTCCCCTTCGGAAGCCCCCTTCACCAGCCCGGCAATGTCGACAAATGTCACCGTTGTCGGCACCTGCTTTTTCGGTTTCACAATCTCAGAAATTTGAGTCATTCGAGGGTCAGGCATCTCAACAACGCCACGGTTGGGGTCCACCGTGCAAAATGGAAAGTTCTCTGCAGGCACCTGCGCTCGTGTCAAAGTATTAAAGAGAGTGGATTTCCCCACATTGGGCAGCCCCACAATGCCACATTCTAAGCTCATTCTTCATTCTCTCCTTGGCTCGCCCTCCAGGAGTTGATCTGACTCATCAAAGCCTCTGACTCAGGCTCCTGAAGCCATGCCCGAAAATGTTCGGGTGCCGCTTCCAAAACTCGAGCGACCACCGCCTTTTCGGTGGGGGCAAACCTAGATAACACAAACTCACTCGTGTCCCCTTGCTCGATGTCCTCAGAGCCCACACCCAAACGCAAGCGAGGAATCTGCTCCGTTCCCAACGACTCAATAATGGAACGCAAACCCCGATGACCTCCGTCACTGCCTAGCTCGCGATAGCGGATTCGACCCAAGCTTAAATCCTTATCGTCATAGACCACCAAAAGGCGAGCCTCGGTCTGATACTTTTTCTGCCAGCTCTGTAGGGCCTTTCCGCTTCGATTCATAAAGGTCTGAGGTTTTAGAAGATGGATTTCGCAAAGATCATCTTCGACCAGATAGAATTCTGACTCAAAGCGCTCTTTGGCGTCTTGAGCCCTAAGGCTAAAAGAATCCCGCACGGCATCGATCCAGTCGAAACCAATATTATGCCGAGTTCCCTGATACTTTCTGCCAGGATTCCCCAAACCCAAACAACAGAAGCGCTGTTTCACTTCTAGAAACTTTACTTCTTCTCTTCCGCTTTGGCTGGTGCAGGGGCCTCGCCCGAAGCTGCTTCCGCAGGTGCCGCTCCATCCGCCGCTGCCGCCTCAGGAGTCGCAGCCGCCGGAGCTACCACAACTTCCTCTTCGGCCATTTCCGAAACAGAAACCATGCTGTACTTCGGATCATCCGTCAGCTCCACGCTTGGAGGCAGCTGAATATCACTGATATGAAGGGTCTCGTTCAGATCTAACTCAGAGATGTCAACAGTAATGGAGGCTGGAATATGATCGGGCAAGGCTCGAATCTCTACCGAACGACGAATGATCTGCAAAATACCCCCCGAGAGCTTCACACCCTTCGGGGTTCCTTTAAACTCGAGTGGCACACTCACCGTCAAAGGTCGATCGACCGCGACCTCTAAAAAATCCACATGCATGGGTCTCCAAGTGAGAGGATCTCTCTCTAACTGTTTTAGAATCACGCGCTTTCCGTCGAGCTCTGGACTCTCTGACTTCAGGGTGACCAACAGATTCGACCCAGCACCCCCGCCAAAGCTCTTTCGAAACTCAATCTCGTTAATGGCAAACTCATGATTCTTGAGCCCCGGCCCATACATATTGGCAGGCACAAAACCCTTCCGACGCAAAGATCGGATCTCTGATTTGTAGGCCTTTGTTCTAGCAGTCACATTTACTTCGGCGGTTTTCATAAATCTGTCCTCTCATTTCAGGAATTAGCCCTGAATCTGTTTTCTTACTTGCTCTCTGATCGGAAGTTCAAGCCCGAAATTAGACAAATAGCTCACTCACAGAGGCCTCTCCGTGAATTCGCCGAATCCCCTCTGCCAGCAAGGGGGCCACCGAGAGCAGCTTCACTTTGGCGCTTGCCTGGGCCTCGGGTCTCAGGGGAATGGTGTCCGTCACCAAAAGTCTCTCGAGTGGACTCGCCTCAATCCGCTCCAAAGCCGGCCCAGAGAGGACGGGATGAGTGGCCACGGCCCAAACCTTCGTGGCCCCCCTCTCAACGATGGTCTTGGCCACCTCACAAATCGTTCCTGCCGTGTCCACCAAATCATCCACGAGCACGGCCTCGCGACCGCTGACATCCCCGATGATGTTCACTTCGGCCACCTGTCCGGCGACCGCCCTTCGCTTGTCGACAATGGCCAGAGGGGACTTCAATCGTTTGGCAAAGGCCCTGGTTCTCTCAACACTTCCCGCGTCAGGAGAGACCAAAACGAGCTTCGTTTCGTCCGTCACGACTTTTCGAATCTCCTCTAGAAGAACGGGGGCCGCAAAAAGATGGTCCACAGGCACTTTAAAAAAGCCCTGAATCTGAGCCGCATGAAGGTCGAGGGAGAAAACCCGATTAAAGCCCGCAGTCTCAATCAGATCCGCCACCAACCGAGCGGAGATAGGCGTTCTTGGCGAGTCTTTTCGATCTTGCCTCGCATAACCATAGTAAGGGATCACGGCGGTGATTTGTCTTGCCGAGGCGCGCCGAAGGGCGTCGGCCATCAAAAGAAGCTCCATCAGATGATCGTTTGCGGGGCTCGATGTGGATTGAATCACAAAGACATTCGCTCCTCTGACATTCTCAAGCACTCTCACCGAACTCTCGCCGTCGGAGAAGCTCTTGACTTCAGCCTTCCCTAAGGGAATGTCTAAACACTTCGCTACCGAAGCCGCCAGACTGGCATTGGCCTGGCCGCAAAAGACTTTAAGAGCACCGCTTGGCATAGATTCGAGATTTATCGCCTTTGAGAGAAATTGGCCAGTTCAATCCGTGGCCAGACGGCGTCTTCCGAATTAGAATCCTGACATGGCCGTTTACGAGTACAAAGGAATTCAACCACAGATTCATCCGAGCGTTTTTATCGCCGAATCTGCCGATGTCATCGGACAGGTTCGAATCGGGGCCGAGTCTAATGTCTGGTTTCAAGTGGTGATTCGAGGGGACGTGAACTTCATCGAAATCGGAAATCGAACCAATATTCAAGACCATAGCTGCCTACATGTCACACGAAAAACGGCGCCCCTCATCGTTGGGAGCGAGGTAACGGTGGGCCATCAGGTGATTCTTCACGGTTGCACGATCGAAGATCGTGTTTTGGTTGGAATGGGAGCCATCGTGATGGATCAGGCGGTGATTCCTTCTGAGTGCATTGTTGGCGCCGGAAGCATGGTCACCATGGGGAAGCGCTTTGAGTCGGGCAGCTTGATCTTGGGGTCCCCTGCGAAAGCCGTGCGCAAACTGACAGAAGAAGAACTCGCATTCTTAAGTCAAAGTGCTGCCAACTATGTTCAAGATGCAAAGGACTACCAGACTCAAGTCCAAAAAATGCCAGGGGCCGTCCACCAAGTTCAGTAAGGGTCGCTCGTGGTCCAACCGGTTTTGGCGATTTCGCCGCTCCGATCAAACTAAAGAAGTTGGCTCAACAATTCGGCCCGAGACTTCACCGAAAATTTCTTAAACACCGCTGAGAGGTGGGCCTTGACGGTGCGCTCGGCAGTTCCCAAGCTCTCTGCAATCTCTCGATTGCTCTGGCCCTGCATTAACAGCTGAAAGACTTCTTGTTCTCGAGGGGTTAGCTGCTTTTCCTGCATCAATCGTTTTGCATTCACATCCGAGCGAGCATTTTCAGAACTCGGAGCTGAATTCAAGACCTCACCGACCGCCGCACTCAACTCGCTCAACTCAAAGGGTTTCTCCACGAAACGCATGGCCCCATGATTGATCGCACGAGCAAGAACTTCACGCGTCGCATTCCCCGAAATCAAAATAACAGGGGTCTGCTTGCGAAGACTCTCAAGCAGGTCAATCCCCCCACTCTTGTTTTCGCCGAGCAGAATATCTGCAACAATCAAACGGAACTTTGTCACTCGGCAACGAGACAAGGCTTCTTCCAAACTCGAAGCGGCATCCACTCGATAGCCTTCATCGGTCAAATGACTGACCAAGAGACTCTGCAAATCAGGGTCGTCCTCAACCACTAGAACTTGATTTTCGATCACGGCCATACCTCCTAACTCACACCTCAGGATGTACTCACCACCCAACCGAGACTTCCGCCCTAAAGACTGACCCCATCTTAGGCCTAGGGTCAACTCAAATTCCTCAGACGGGGCCTGTGCCAAAAGGCCCGCCGGCTTAGGAGGCAAGAGCCTCTGAAATCTTTTGTTTCTGCGCGATGAAGAACCACTCATGCCCCACGGGAGCAATGTCGCTCGCAAAGATGATGTAGCCGTCACAGGGGGCCAAAACCTTGGCTCCATCTTGATACGCCGCTAGGGGCTCGCCTTTCTCAACAGGCATAAACTCTGACAATTTTTTCAAAAACCGCCCTTCTCGCTCCCTGATCTGCAAGTACACGAGCCGCCAAAGGTCTCGCTCTGGGCGGGGGGGTTCAAGAGTCCCCTCGACCAGCCCACAAAACCTCATGGCTCGCAGGATGGCGTCGTAAGCCCGCTGAGGAGCCTCTGGATCGCGCATCTGGCCACACTCTAAAACGCATGAGAGCTTTGATTGCTGGTGGGCATAGCTCACCGTGGTCGCTGGCTCGATATGCTTCACCGACTCATAGACTAAATCGAAGTCTGTAATGATCGAATAGTCTCCGACCGCACAAGAGAACGCAAGACTCCCCGGTTCTGTCCGATTTAGAACAAAAAATGGGCGCCCCTCTGAATGAAAGGCGTGTAGATCTAGAAGGTAGTCACAGTCTTCAATCCAATCGCAGATGTTCTGAGCGATTCCTTGCTCATAGGTCTCTGGCGTTTTTCGCCTCTTAATCACCCGATTAAGGTTTTGCTCGAAAAACCTCTGATCGGCGGCATAAGCTTTTGGATTGCAAATCGGGACAAAACTCACTGCACCCTTCTGAAGTCGAAGCTCCCCATTTTCAAACTGCTTGATCACACGAGCCATCGCCATCGGCCCGCAGATCTCATTGCCGTGAATTGCCCCAGTCACCAGTAAGCGAGGCCCAGGATTCTCAGAAAAAAACTGAACTCGCCTCTGCTCGCCGGTCGCCAAGGGTTTTTCAAAAGACTCTTTCATCGCCATGAATTTTAATTAGCAGAAGTGCTTTCGAATGGGTAATGAATTGCAGCCCCTGACAACCGACTACCGACTGAAGTCTCCTTAAAAACATTGGCCCCCGCTCAACTCTAAAGATCCAAGCCAATCCCTCTTGGAACCGAAGCGCCCGGCGATTAAGAGGCGGCCCGCAGAGCCCCATCTCAGGCTTTAGGCGGCACCGGGGATGAGTGCCCGAAGAGATTGACATTTGTGAGTCATCGGCTAGGGTTAGCCCCGGCTCAAGCTTTGACAGTCAGCACGGTCTTTAATGCCTCTCTTTTCTGCGCAATCGCCCTTCTCTTGCTAGGCACCTAAAGTCTTTAGAAATTGTGCATTCCCCGCTCCGAGCAGAATAGGATCAAAACCATGGCCAAAAACAGCGCTGAAGTCTCCGAAACCCACACCACCGGCCAAAACACGAAACTCACAACTGTTATGATTATCGACGATGATGCAATCTCGATGGGCTTTTACGAAGTCATCTTGGAAGAGGCGGGCTATCGAGTCTGGTCTGCTCAGGATGGATTATTCGCTTTAGCTCTACTCAAGAGGGAAAGTGTTTCTCCAGATCTTATCCTTGTTGACTGTGTGATGCCCGAAATGGACGGGAAGACTTTTCTTCTAAAGCTCAAAAGTCAAAGCCCACAAGTGTTTGTCGACTCTAAAGTGGTGGGCCTCACTTCTTTTGATTCAGAGTCGACTCCCTTCAAGCAGATCAAAGCATTGGCATTCGATTGTCGAGAAAAGCCCTTCGGCGCTCAAGAGCTCTTGAAAATCGTCTCTGACTATGTCGGCACTGAAGGCCCGTCAAATCGCGTCTCCAATCGAAGGAGGGTTCTGCCGTTTAGAAGCCCTCATCAAGAATCGAACTCCCTATGAATATTCTAACGGAGTTCTTGAGCACGCATAAAAAAGACATCTTGGATCTGAGTGAAAGCAAAACCAGAGCCCTTGCGGGCAGCCTAGCGTCCTCTCGAAAGTTGCAAGAAGGCCACGCACTCTTTTTCGATCAGCTCATTGAGATATTGAATAGTAGGAAAGATCGTGCCGACAAAAAAGAAATTCTCATAGCGGCAACAGAACATGGCAAAGAACATTTACGACTTGGATACTCTCTGTCTCATGTAGTCCACTCCTACGGAGCGATCTGTCAGGCAATCACAGAACTTGCCACTGTGAAAAATGTTCGATTTACTCCCATGGAGTTTAATCTACTTAATTTATGTCTGGATGTGGCGATTTCAGCGGCGGTCTCTGAGTATCAGCACCAAAGCAGTGAGTCTAATTTAAAGCGAGAAGCTCAGCATTTGGGCTTTCTTGTTCATGAACTGAGAAATGCCCTATCAAGTGCGACAATTGCCCACGAGATGATCAAGGGAGGGCTTGTTGGAGTGGGCGGAAGCACTTCAGCCGTGCTTGAAGAAAACCTCCAACGAATGCGTAATCTTATTGATCGAGCTTTGTCCGACATAAGAATGCGCGCAGATTCTGACTTGCATATCGAGAAGTTTTTGTTTTCCCAATTAATCGATCAAATTGTCATCACGGCAAAGTCAGACGCAGCAAAACGGAGGCAGCTTCTGCTCATTGACATTCAAGACGAAGTAACAATTGAGGCCGATCGGCATATTGTCATGTCTATTTTTGCTAACCTCATACAAAATGCCATTAAGTATACGAAGCTCGGTGGCGAAATTTGGATCAGCTCAAAGTTGTCGGGGCAGACTCTCGTAGTGGAAGTGCAAGATGAGTGTGGAGGGATAGAGACCTCAAAAATCAGCTCACTTTTTGAGGCTTTCGTTCAGGAAGGCTCCGACCGCAGTGGCCTCGGGCTGGGTCTGACCATCGTTCGGCAGGCCGTTAAACTCAGCCAAGGTAAAGTTTATGTTCGCAACGCAGCCAACCGAGGCTGCTCGTTTATTGTAGAACTCCCTCTGAAGATTCTGCCCGAACCTAGCAAGAAAACCTCAGTCAACGGGGTTAATGCCGTTCAACCCTAAGCGATGGGGTCGGGAGACGAAAGTGCCAGACTAGACCACTTGCTTTTTCTGAACAGACGAGAAATAGGCGCGCCAGACAACATCATCGTCGATTCGGCGCGCTAAACGAACTCTTTCGTAGAAAGCATTGACCTCTAGAGGGCAACCTTCTTCGACAAACCCCTGAAAATGTCGGGGCGCCTCCTTTGAATCAATCCCAAAGTACCGAAGAATGTATTCTTTATCTAGCCACTTCGGCTCGTCCACATTGTCAAGATACAGCGGATGGCTAGACCAACGATAGGACTCAGGAGACTTCACAACACTTGCTTTGACAGGATTGAGGTGAATGTAACGCACGACTTGAAGTAGATAAGGCTCTTCGGCGACCAAAATGGAGTGGAAGCGCCCGCGAAACAAGGGGCCATCTCGACCATACCTTCGGTTGAATCGTTGTGTGTAAACAAAGCCAAAGTGCTTCATGATACGCGATAGATTTTGCTCAGGCGTTTTCAAGAGCAAATGGTAGTGATTTCTCATCAGGCAAAAAGCCAGAATGATCCCGTTGAACTTTTCGGATATTTCTTCAAGACAACGCTTGAAGAGCGCGAAGGCCCATTCCTCCTGGGCAATGGGGGCTCGATCAATCCCTCGGTTCATCACATGGTAGATTCCATCTGGCCTACTATCTCGGCGAGTACGCGGCATGCTTTCTCTCTAAGCAGGAACCATGCCCAACTAGAAAGCCCTGATCAGGCACTACTGGAGACTCCGAAGTCCCGTTTCCCGGAAACTTTCGGCCGGAAGCATCTAGTCTGGCACTTTCGTCTCCCGACCCCTTCCGACCCGATAACGAAAGCCACTTGCGTTATTACCTATTAAGTTACATAATTAAGAAACTTATTACCTATTCATGAAAACGCTTGAATTATTCCTCAAAGAGTCTACGCCCATTTCCCCTTCCATAAGTTGGTATTTAGCTGATATTGGCGAGTCTAAAGGAAAACAAAAACTCTACACTCATCAATCTCCGCAGAAGTTAAAGGCTCTGAAAGAACATGCCTTAATTGAAAGTGCCGTTTCTTCTAATCGAATTGAAGGGGTTGAGATTTCAAAAGACCGCATTGCTCCCGTGATTTTAGGGCAGTCTAATCTAAGGGACCGGGACGAAGAAGAAGTCCGTGGCTATCGCAATGCCCTCGAATTCATCCATCAGAAAGAAGCTAAACTGCCAGTTTCAGAAAAAACGATTCTGAAATTACATCGGCTTATTCGCGGAGAGATCTGGGACTCTGGAAAATACAAAGATAAGGATGGTGATATTATCGAAAGATATTCCGACGGAAGAGAACGCGTACGCTTTAAAACAGTTACTTCAAAACAAACCCCAAACGCCATGAAAGGCCTTATCTCTCACTGGGATGAAGTCATAAAACTAAAATCAGTTCATCCTATGATTGCACTTGCGGCATTTAATTTGGACTTCCTCTGTATTCATCCTTTTCGAGATGGAAATGGACGCGTTTCAAGGCTGCTGATTCTTCTTCAGTCCTACCACCTTGGCTTAGAAGTTGGTCGGTTCATCAGTTTGGAGCGCCTGATTGAAGAGAATAAAGGTCGCTATTATGAAACTCTTGAGGAATCTTCTAGGGGCTGGCATCAAGGAAGGCATGATCCTTGGCCTTATATTGGTTACACCTTGTTTATTCTAAAGTCTGCGTACCGTGAATTCGAGCAGCGAATTGGTAACCTGAAGGAAAGACGAGGTGAGAAAACAGCCTTAATCTTGCAAGCCATCGGTCATTCGAAAGACAGTTTTCACATCACCGACATTCAACAAAAGTGCCCTGGAGTTAGCGTAGATATGATACGAAAAGTATTAAAGGATTTAAGCACCAAGGCTCGCATCAAATGTCTCGGCCGAGGTAAATCTGCGAAATGGAAGAAAATCGGCAAGTGGCCGAACACAGGCTCATAAGGGCTCTCTGTGGCTGGGATGGAATATGGAATCGAGTACAAACAGTGTCTGCCCCACTTAATGGTGTAGAGCCTGTAGAGCCCGGTGTAGAGCCAGCCGCCGCCGCATCTAGTCTGGCACTTTCGTCTCCCGACCCCAAGTGGCTGGGGAGGCAGGATTCGAACCTGCGAATGCCAGAGTCAAAGTCTGGTGACTTACCGCTTGTCGACTCCCCAAGGTTAAGAACCTTTTAGCCAATCTGGTTTTAATTTGTCTATGAAGTTCCGATGCGTGTTTGGACACTGGGCCAGCCTTTGGCCAGCAGCTCTTGAGAGCCGTGACGGGCAGAGACGAGATCGGGATACAGCCCGAAAAAGGCCGATCCAGAGCCCGTCATCCCACCGGTAAGGGCAGCAGAAAGGCAGAAATCTCGCTTCAGACGACGAAGCTCAGAATAGCGCTCCAGTGCCCAATCTTCAAAGTCATTGCGAAATTCAGGAAACTGAATTCTTCCGATCTCTCCCATCCAACTGGGAGCCCCACTCAATCGAAAGCCCTTTGGCTTCTCACCTCTCTTCATAGCTCGATAGGCCTCAGCGGTCGAGATGCGAAGCTTTGTCGGCCAGGCAACGACAACCGGCCACGAAGGAAGCTCTATGGGTCTACAAATCTCCCCCCGCCCCGAACACCATGCCCCCGACTCCGACTCCAAAAAAAAGCCCACATCAGAGCCCAACTCAGAAGCCATCTCTTGAACCTGAGCCCAGTGGCCCTTTCTCTTTCCAACAATGCCCTCATACCATTGCAGCAGAGCCAGCAGCGTTGTCGCTGCATTGCTACTTCCTCCTGCTAGACCCGCCCCTGAAGGAATCTCTTTCAGCAAAAAAATTTCAGCCTCAAAGAAGGTGGTCATTCTTTTCGAGAACATCTCAGCAGCCCGATAGACGAGATTCTCTTCCGGCGGCACTTTCAATTGTTCACAATGAAGTCTTATCTTCGTGGCACTCGATTGCTGGATGTTGATACTGATTCGGTCTCCCCACGCGAGCCTCGCCATCAAGGTCTCGATCTCGTGAAATCCGTCTCTTCGCTTTCTTCCGACCCGCAAATAGAGATTAATCTTTGCGGGTGAGAGCAAGCTCCTGAATACCGTTTTTCGCCCCATAAGCTAAACCAAAGAATCCTCAGAGTCGTCTTTTTCCCCAAATGGCAAAAAGGGCACCGAAGGATCTGACCGACGACGGCGCCGAAACAAGACTGCCTCTTCTAGCAAGCCTCCAAGTAGATAGAGCACAAACAGAATCAACAAAGTTCTCTCTCCAAAGGAAACCACCAGCACTAAGATCAACATTAAGAGAAGCAGGCTCCTAATGGGGCGCAACTTGACCGCCTCAAGTTGTTTAAATGACCGAAAGCGAACATTGCTGACCATCAAGCCCGAGAGGAACAAAACACCTCCGAGAAACATATACTTCAACAAGTCCGAGCCGAGTTGTGGGCTGAAAATCGCAAACAAAGCAAGTCCCCCGGCGGCAACCGGAGAGGGGAGGCCTTTGAAATACTTTCGATTGAGAGGCTCTCCGGTGCTCACATTGAATCGTGCCAATCGAATGCTCGCGCAGGCCACAAACAAAAAGGCGGCCATCCAGCCCAGCCTCCCCATACTGCTCAGAACCATGGCATAAGCCAGCACGGCGGGGGCCACTCCAAAGGAAACCATATCTGCAATGGAATCCAACTGACTGCCAAACTCCGATTCGGCCTTCATCAGCCGAGCGATGCGACCGTCTAAACCGTCAAGAAAGGCCGCAAGAACGATCGCCCAGCCCGCCAATGCAAACTCAAAACTTCCTGCCATCAACGAGTTCAAACTCAGAAGCACGGAAGAAAAGCCTGCAAACAAAGCCATCAATGTTAGCAAGGAGGGCAAGACCATTACTCCCCTAGCTCTTAGTCGCCGACCCTTCTTCGGACGACTCCATGACTCTTGTGAACTTAGCTTCATTCGATCAACCTACTTAAAGTGATCATTCTGATAGATCGGCTGAAGAACATCAATCTCTTCTGCAAGACAAAAATCTGAAGCCACCAAGAGTTTTAGGTTTGGTTCCGTGTCGGCAGAAGAAAAGATTTTATCTGAAGAAAACCAATACAACGGAATCTGCTTACTGAAGCTCCATACCTTGGCCAAAGTGAGACCCACGCGAAGTCCTGTATAAGAGCCCGGACCCAATCCAAGACCTAAACTTTCCACTTGATCGATCGAAACCGAACTTTCAGACAAAGATTCTTGAATCTGTCGAAACAAGAGCTTCGACTGCTGAGGCTCTTGCTCATGCCTGGTCCGAACAAAAAGCCATCCTTTTTCAGAGCAAAACAAGCCCACGCACAGAGCTGGGCTCGATGAATCAAAGACCAGTCTCATTGAAAAATCTGAAACATCCGATCAAAAAAACCATAGCGATAAAAGTCATTGTAAAGAACCAAAGCGAAGAGACTGAAAATGATCAGCAAGCCCACCTGGCTGGCAATCTCCATGGTTCTCAAGCTCACGGGCCTCCCCCTCAGGGCTTCGAGGCTAAAGAAAACCACATGACCCCCATCTAAAATAGGAATCGGCAGCAAATTCACCAGGCCCAAAGTGATGGATAAGAGCGCCAAAGTCGTCAAGAACTGAATCCAACCGTGATGCCCTCCGCCCGCAAGTCGATAAGTGTTGCCGGCCACCTTGTAGATCATGATGGGGCTGCCGAGGTTTCGCAACGACAGTTGGCCCGTCGCCAATTTCCAAAGGGCCTCACCCGTCATCGAGGTCAGTTCCCAGGTGCGATTGGCTGAGTAACTCAGCCACACCACAGGGTTCCAAGACTGGTTATAGAAGTGCGAAGAAGAAAGACTCGCCATAGAGCCGACGCCGATTCGATAGATTTCTTCGACAGCCAAAGGATTGTCCTTTCCTAAAAGCGGATCAGCGATTGTCGTTTTCTCGGGTTGAAGTTCCGCCGTCATCCGCTCACCCTGACGACTCCACACCAGGCTAATCGGCTCGCCAGCCTTCTGCTTGATGCCCTCTTGAAGATCCTCGAAACGACGGATCTCGAGCCCATCGACAGAAATCAACCGATCTCCTTCCTTTATACCTGCTCGATCTGCCGCTCCCCCGAGAGTCACCTGACCCACCACGGCTTCAATGGGCAACAAGCCCAATCGATCGATCACAAGCCCACGCCCCTCAGGAATCCGAAGACTCTGAGCTTGTGTCGCTCCGTTCCGAATGAATTCTAGTTCGAGCAGTTCGCCCCCTCTGCGCGCATTGAAAAAAGCTCTGAGCTGATCGAGCGCAAGAATTTCTAGGCCATTGATTCTTGTGATCTGATCAAACTTTCTAAAACCGGCCTGATAGAGAGCAGAAGACTCCCCCTCCAAAAATAAAACGGGCAAAAGAAAGTGAGAATCTACTCCCACCCTCCCAAGCTCCACGGGCTCTCGAAAACGAGTCATTCCCTCTCCAAGCCGAGGCCGAACGGTCTTCATCAATCGTTCAATGCCTTGAGTCTCGACATTGAGCCGCTCGATCCCTAAGAGAAGCTCCCTTTCAGGCGACTCAATGACCACGCTGTGAAACTGATCCCAAGTCCGAACCTCTTCCCCATCGATTTGCAACACTCGATCCCCAACCTGCAAACCCGCCGACTCGGCAGCGCTTTCAGGCTCAATCATTCCAATCACAGCCTCACGGGTGGGAATCCCCAGAGACAGCATAAAACTAAATATGAAAATGGGAAGAATCAGATTGAAGACGGGTCCCCCCAAAACAATGACCAGCTTCTTTCTCGGTGGTTGGGTTAAGAAGCCAACCTTCTTCTCTTCTTCGGAGTACTCCTTTGTCGGATCATCCCCCGACATTTTCACATAGCCCCCCAGAGGCAAAATGGCGATGCGATAGTCCGTGTCTCCCCACTTCTTGGAAACCAATTGAGGTCCCATGCCAATAGAGAATTTCTCGACTCGAACTCCCATCCAACGAGCCATCAGAAAGTGGCCAAGCTCATGAAAGAAGACCAGTAAGAAAAACAGCAGTGCAAACAATCCGAGATCAAACAACCAAGTCATAATGAGTTCCTATTTTGACCCCTTTCGATTTGCAGGTCCAGCTCCGAGCCGAGCTGTCTTCTGGTCCAGGCCTTGACCTCTTGATCGAGCTCTATGGCGGACTCTAAGCTTGAAAGCGCTGCCCCAGAGAACTCTGCAAGGGCCGCCTCCACCCACTGAGGAATCGCCAAAAACTCGATCTGGCTTCTCAGAAAGCACTCTACGACGATTTCATTTGCCGCATTGAGGGCCACACAAGCCGCCGCACCCGTCCTTTCAGCCTCCATCGCCAAAGCTAGGCAAGGAAATTTGTTGAGGTCGACAGCCTCAAAATCTAAGCGCCCCAAGCTCACCAAATCTAAGGCCTCTGAAAACTTAAGCGGAAGGCGGTGAGGATAGCCCATGGCATAGGCCACCGGAATTTGCATATCGGAGATCCCCATTTGTGCCATCATCGAATGATCCCAATACTCGACAATGGAGTGAACGATGCTCTGGGGATGCACGACCACCTCGAGTTGTTCTCGAGAAATTGGAAAGAGCTGAAGAGCCTCAATATACTCAAGGCCCTTATTCATCATAGTGGCTGAGTCAATGCTGATTTTGGCACCCATGCTCCAATTTGGATGCTTCAAAGCCTGCTCTACTCGAACCCGCTTGAGTTCTGCCAAAGTCGAGCTCCGAAATGGACCTCCACTGGCTGTGAGAATGATGCGTCGAATGCTAGAGAGCTCGTTTCCCCTCAAAGCTTGGAAGATCGCGGAGTGCTCTGAATCCACCGGCACAAGCTGCGTTTTCGAAGACTCCAAAGCCGCTCGAATGAAAGAACCCGCCATGACCAAGATCTCTTTGTTGGCCACCCCTAGCACCGGCACCTCTATCTCAATCGCTCTCAACACGGCCGGCAAGCCTGATGTACCGGACATGGCCGCCATCAAGACATCGGGTCTTGTTGCTTCCACCAGTTCGGCATGTCCCGCCGACCCGAAGCCCACAAAATCTAACTGAATGGATTCCTTTTTCAACAGAGCCTGCAAGCTCTTGAAGGCCTCTTCGTCGGCAACACTCACCCGCCTTACCCCGAACTCTTTGATCTGCTTCACCAACAGATCTACCCGTCTTCCGCAAGCTAAGCCGACCAAATCAAAATCTGTCGGGCGCTGTCTTAGAACCCGCAACGAACTCTCTCCGACGCTGCCGGTCGAGCCAAGAAGACAAAGTTTTTTAGGAGCCCGAAGCATCAAAACGCCGACCAAATTAGCACGATCAAGAGCAAGGGCAAGCCGGCAAACAAAACTCCGTCAAATCGGTCCAAAACCCCCCCATGGCCCATAAAGAGCTTTCCAGCGTCCTTCACTTTGTATTGTCTCTTCATGGAGGATACCAGTAAGTCGCCAAAAGCACTGGCCAAGCCGACAATCAGGCCCATCACTAAACTGAGCCAAAGCGGGGGCATCAGAAAATGAAAATGCGTGAAGACGGCATGACAGACAAAGCTCACGACCAAGGCAAAGAACAGCCCCCCCACAAAACCTTCCCAGGTCTTTTTGGGGCTGATCCACTCAAAGAAGGGGGTGCGGCCTCGCCACTTTCCCACAAAATAGGCGCCAGTATCGGTGGCCCCCACGACAAAGAGCAAAAACCAAACAAAGCTCTCTCCCCCCGGCTGATCTCTCAGAAGAATCAAGACGGAAAACAAGCCCGTCAGATACAAATATCCAAACAGATGAGCCTTTGAGTTTTTCAGAAGCTCCTCAAAACTCAATCTCTCCACCATCCCCCGAACGAGATGAATCTGGTAAACGACCCCAAGAGCCAAGATCCCCAAAAGAATGGGCTGATTTAGAAGAAGGGCCAGAAAGGGAAGGAGGCCTGCCGCCACCAGAAGCAGATGACGAATGAACTGTTGAGTCGAGACCGGCCAACTGAGAAAGCGAAAGTACTCGTGAAGGGCCCCCGCCAAAAGGATGCAAATGAAGATTACAAAAATATCCCGCGGGTAAACGCTCAAAATGAGAAGGGGGAAGTAGATCGCACTGGTCAGAACTCTCAACTGAAAATTCGTCATAGGCATAAGTCTACCCAGTCTGAGAGGACAAATCTTGAGAAAATTCAACTTTTCCGAAGCGTCTGGAGCGAGCCCCAAAGCTTTGAATCGCCTTCTCTAGTTCGATTCGATCAAACTCAGGCCAAAGCCTCTCAGTGAAATAAAGCTCAGAGTACGCAATCTGCCAGAGCAAAAAGTTCGAAACCCGATGCTCTCCACTCGTTCGAATGACCAGGTCCGGATCAGGAAGGTCGGCCGTATCCAAAAAACTTGAAAAATACTCCTCCGTCAGAACCTCTTTGGCACTCTTTCCAGACTCCCGAGCATCCACCAAGCGCTCCACGGCTCTCAGAATCTCATTTCTTCCACCATAACTCAGTGCCAACTGAAGCTCCAACTTCGTGTTGTCTCGAGTCAAATTGATCACCTCTTGAAGCTCTCGTCGAACAATAGTCGGCAGTTTTTCAAAGTCCCCAATCACTCGAACGCGCACTCCCTTTTTATGGAAAAAATCTCGCTCTCTGCGAGCATAGGTCTGAAGAAGCTTCATTAAAAAACGAACCTCACGGAAAGGTCGCTCCCAATTCTCCAAAGAAAATGCGTAAAGAGTGAGATACGGGATCTTCAAATCTAGACAACTGAGAATACAGGTCTTCACGGCCTTCATTCCCTGTCGATGCCCTTCGACACGAGGCAAGCCTCTCAGTTTTGCCCACCGACCATTCCCGTCCATGATCACGGCAAGGTGCTTGGGCTTCCTGTTCGATGCGATGTTCACAACAATCTCAAGCTTTTCTCAGATGCTCATCACATCTTTTGTCTTCTTCTCGAGAATTTGATCAATTTGGGAGACACACTGGTCGGTCTCTTTCTGAATCTCATCTTGATAGCGCTTTGAATCGTCCTCCGAACACTCTTTGCTTTTTTCCATCGCCTTGACCGATTCGTTGGCGACCTTTCGATGCTGACGAGACGACACCTTCGCTTCTTCCCCAAATTTGTTCACGAGCTTTACAAGGTCTTTTCTTCTCTCCTCGGTGAGGGCGGGAATATTCAAACGAACAACTTTTCCGTCACTCTGGGGATTCAGACCCAGATCACTCTGATTGATCGCCTTTTCAATTTCCCCCAAAATCGATTTGTCCCAGGGGGCAATCACAATGGTTCTCGCATCAGGAGTGGAAAGACTGGCAATCTGATTGAAGGGGGATGCCTGCCCGTAAGCAGACACTTTAATTCCATCAAGCAGTTGCACACTGGCCTTGCCCGCACGAATTTTGGTCAACTCCTTCTGCAACGCCTCAATCGTTTTCTGATTCTGGGCTTTCAATTCACTCATGACGCTCGAAAACTCTGCCATTTTACTTTCCTCCTGAAGTGGAATTACCTTCCTGAGACACAATTGTTCCCAACTTCTCGCCAGCGAGAACCCGACGAATATTCTCAGGGTTTGTCATATCAAAAACAATGATCGGAAGTTTGTGATCCATACACAAAGAGACGGCTGTGGCATCCATGACCTGAAGGCCCTTTTGAAGAACCTCAATATAGCTGAGCTGCTGAAACAAGACCGCATCCTTATGCTTCAATGGGTCTTTATCAAAGACTCCTTGAACCCGCGTGGCCTTCAAGACCACACTGGCCTCAATCTCCATCGCCCTCAAACTCGCCGCCGTGTCCGTTGAGAAGTAAGGATTTCCCGTACCCGACGCAAAAATCACGACCCTCTTCTTCTCAAGATGACGAATCGCTCGTCTTCTTATATAGGGCTCTGCAACCGCATCGATTGGAAGGGCCGACATTACTCGAGTGTGAATCCCCTGCTTCTCCATCTGGTCTTGAAGAGCAAGACTGTTCATGACGGTGGCCAGCATCCCCATATAGTCCGCGCTGGCTCGATCCATTCCAGCAGAGGCCCCCGAAACCCCACGAAAGATATTCCCTCCTCCGATCACCAGAGCCAGCTCTAAGCCCGCCTCAACGAGCCACTTGAGCTCTTTCGAAATCTGAATCAAGACTTTTGGGTCGATCCCATAAGGCTTTTCGCCCATAAAAGACTCGCCAGAGAGCTTCAACAAAACGCGCTCATACTTTAAGCCTGAGGTCTTCGATTTGGATGCTGTTTCGTCCGTCAAATTTACTTATCCATCTGGCCCAACTCAAATCGGGCAAAGCGAGCAATATTAATGTTCTCCCCCAATTTCGAAATGGCCTCTTTGGTATAGTCTCGAATGCTGAGATCGGGATCTTTCACAAAGCTCTGCTCTAAAAGACAGTTCTCTTCAAAAAACTTCTCCAACTTCCCCTGAACGATTTTCTCAATCACATTCTCGGGCTTCTTTTGAGACTTGAGCTGTTCCCCCAAAATCTCCTTCTCCTTATCCAAGACCGAAGTCGGTACGCTTTCGCGATCTAAAAACTGAGGGTTGGTTGCAGCCACCTGCATGGCGACATCTTGGCAAAAGCCCTGAAAGTTCTCATTTCTCGCTACAAAATCCGTCTCACAGTTCACTTCCAACAGCACGCCGATGCGGCCACCGCCATGGATGTAAGAAACAACGGCCCCTTGCTTTGTCTCACGACCCGCTTTTTTATCAGCAGAAGAAATCCCCTTCTTTCGAAGAAACTCGATGGCTTTTTCGAGATCGCCCTGAGTCTCCATCAGGGCCTTTTTGCAATCCATCATCCCCGCGCCGGTTCGTTGTCGCAAGTCTTGCACCGCGGCAGCTGTCACCCCACTCATTGAGTTGTCTCCTCGTCATCAAGAGAAGGGTCTTCAGTCACACTTAAATCTTTCGCTTGAGCCTTGGCTTCCTTGGCCACCTCTTCAAGCGAAAGCTCGCGAGTCACTTCTAAATCCTTCTCTGAACCCGTTCGATCCACAGGAATGCCCGCAACCGCCTCAGAGCCTTTCGCTTTCGTGGACTTGAAGTTGTCTAGATTCGACTGCCTGTTCTTGCCGCCCTCTAAGACCGCATCTGCAATTCTCGAAGCATACAGGCGAATGGCTCGCATCGAATCATCGTTGCCAGGAATGGGGTAATCGATCAGGTCGGGGTCGCAGTTGGTGTCCAAAGTCGCAATGATAGGAATTCCCAGAGTTCGCGCCTCATTGACGGCAATGTATTCTCGGTGAGGGTCGACCACAAAGATCGCTCCGGGGAGTTCGTGCATGTCGGCCACACCCTGGTAGTAGGTCTCAAGCTTTTGCAAATGTTTTTTCAACAGAAGAATCTCTTTCTTC
This sequence comes from Bradymonadales bacterium, assembly GCA_007693605.1. Taxonomy (GTDB): domain Bacteria; phylum Bdellovibrionota; class UBA2394; order UBA2394; family UBA2394; genus REDG01. The sequence continues at coordinate 15,846 of REDG01000049.1, read as the reverse complement.
TTTCGATCCCCGTAATTATTTTCTTCACCCATCTTTTGAAGACTCTTCATCATTGAGACCGATCGCTTGATCGTATGAAAATTAGTGAGACAACCACCAATCCATCGCTCAGTGACATAAAGCTGGCCCGACCGAATGGCTTCTTCTCGAATTGCTTCCTGCGCCTGTCGTTTCGTGCCCACAAACAAAATCTTCTGACCGCTCGCAGCCACTCTCTTGGCCATTTCTGCGGCCTCTTTAAACAGGCCCAAGGTCTTCTGCAAATTGATGATGTACACGCCGTTGCGCGAGGTGTGAATGAACCTCTTCATTTTCGGATTCCACTTCGCCGTGTGGTGACCAAAATGGGCTCCCACTTCCATTAACTCACGAAGTGATATTTCTGCTGCTGCAGACTCTTGGGTCGCGTTCATCTTTTTTTCTACTCCTCATAGGGGTCGGCCTAACGACCCAAATTGACTTCCATGGTTCCTCTAGGAGAGCTACCGAGACTAAAGGCCCCTGTCAAAGCCTGAAGACCGAGATTTTTCGGAGCTACCCCCCTCTAGAGGCCCAACCTGCAAATTGATCACAACATGAAAAAATTTATGGTTTGGACCACTAGGGCCGATTGAGCTGCTTCCGAAGCGTTTCAATCATATCCTCGTAGGTGGCCCGAGTCCGCTCCAACTGCTGCTCATAATCCGTGGCCTGCTCCCGAAGTCGGCGGTCACAATCCAGCGAGGCCCGGCCCCTCTCGGTCTCCAATGTCCGGAGTCGCGCCACTTCTTGAGAAAGTTCGGTGTTCCGATCCACCAACTCCTGAGACAAAATATCGAGGGATCGAATATGCTCCCGTAGGTTGGCGAGGGTCTCCGGGCGACACTCCCCGGCGTCCCACTCTTGAGCCCTTCGTTCCGCCTGCAGCCGCTCGAGCTCGGAGAGCTTGTCTTCGTAACTGGTCTTGGGCACACAAGCCGACAAGCCAGCGAGTCCAATGAATAGGAAAAAAAATCTGACTGCGATCCCTTCCAAAAGTTGACAGGCCTTCATGCCCTCAGCATAGTGACGGAGGCGAGGCTTTTCCACCTGAAAATGGCCAGACTGGAGTGTTCCTCACTCTCGTCTGACTGAAACACTGAGGGGCGAAGCCTCATCCGGGGTTTAGGGTTTGACAGGGAAGGGCTAGAACATGGGGAACGGGGCTTTCGTTAAGGGCGAGTGGGGTCTAATCAATCGGTACAATGTTTTTCGATTCAGGGGGCTCTCCAAAAATTTGAGGGCCTGCCTGATTTGGCTACTTGTCTTTCAGTTTCTCTGGACCCCCAGTTTCAGCCTCCATGCAAAAGACCCTCGCCAGCCCAACCTTTTGGAGGCCATGCATCGACTGACGGGAACGGACCAGACCACGGACGACCTTGGTTTGGAGCCAGCAGAACTCGAAGCCAGACTTAAAGCTCATTTTGAGATCATCGGTCGAGATCCTGCAGAGGCGGCCACCGACCCCTACTACGCCGGCTCGCAGAGCCTACAAGTGACTCGGGGCAATGAGACCCAAAGCTTCGATCTCATGAGTCCCAATTTGGACGCGCCCGAGCCCCCGCTGAATTATAGATTGGATCGCGATGTCGAGGCCTTTTGGAACGATAGAGGGTTGAGCCTTCGGCTCCGCCAAATCAACGGAAGACCTCTTCGCGGCAATCTAGAATTCACTCATCACTTTGAGATTACTGGAATCAGCCAAGTCATTAAAGATTCTGGCTTTGTTTATCTCCTGATGAAAAACGGAGACATTCTTTGCGTGTTGATGGCCCACAGTTGGCTGTTTCGGGCCAACCTTCGAGCCCAGGGGGGGCCCTTGCTCGTAGCCTATGTCGGAAGCGTCGATCGAGATCTGTTGCTCAACCAATTGCTTGTTCCTGAAGGCCTTCGCATTGAGTTTTTTGATCGCGTTCGAGCCCAGGCCTGGGATCAGGCCGAAATTCCACAGAAAGCCTGGGACGATCTCCACTACGGCGACTTGGTCATTCTTGACCGGGACAGGCATGTCCAACAAAGCATCTCTCTAAAATCCATTTCGAGCCTCTTGGGCTTCCATGTCGGCCTACTTGAGTTGAGGCACAAGCTCGTCTCGTTCGGACTGAGCCCACTACGAGGAGCCACAGAAGCCATGCTCACAGAGGATATGCTCCGAGCGACGCCTGGCTTTCAAGAAGCCATGCAACGGCTTTTCGGCGACGAAAGCTTGTTGGATCGAATATCCTCTTGGACGGGAATGGCAGAACATACAGGAGTGATCGCCAGCGATTGGATTGAAAGTCCGACCGAGAACCGACCTCTTGCAAGCGCTCGCCTGCAAGAGGAGAAGGCCCTAGTGACCGCCTTTCAGGCCTTGTCATTAGATCCCGGCTCTCGCTCGACTTACAATCACAGCACACAACCCACCAATTCAGACGAAGTGCTGAATACCATTGAACGCAAGATCAGTCGACTGATTCGTGATGCTGCGGGAATTGAAAATGAAGAGCCAAAACGATCGGTGTGGCAAAGGCTTGCCTCTTTGACTCGCATTTCTTTGAAAAATCCTGAAACAGGAAAGGCCTATTCGCTTGGGAAAAAGGCAACGGCTCTAGGCCTCGCGGGGATGGGTTCGGCGCTAGCTCTTGGAACTTCCTACGCCATCGATCCTGCCATTCCTTCGGCGCTCCTGTATGAGACTGGGGAGTTTCTGGGTGGCTTTTTGAATATGATCATCAACCTCCTGCCCCAGTCGCATGTCTTTTTGCACCCGAGCCATCAAGTCAAACTCTTTGATCTGGGCTTTGTGGAGGGCCCGGAGGTCTCGTATATTGGAAAGTTTGTGGGACTAAGTTTGGCGCTGGGAGCCGTGATTGCACTGCTTCCGAAATTTGTTTTCGCTCATTTTGATGAAAAGGTAACGGGAACTCGACTGGCAAAGAACAATTTCAACGAGGCCTCGATCGCGGGAATTGGAGTGTACTATACCGTCATGCTTCGGTTGGTCTCTCGACTGTTGAAATCAAAGCGAGAGAGTCTTGCAAAGCTTTTGGGACAGTCCGATATGCTCGAGGCCTCAAAGATGGGCATTCCTCCTCCGATCTACTGGCGCCATGGCGGGGGTCGACGAGCCGATGCCGTCAGCTTGCAGGCAAAGTTCCAAAGAGCCAGTGTACTGGTCTCGAAACTCACCCTTGAGCTGCTTTTGGTGGAGATCATTAAACAAGGGATTGCATCGCCCAGTGCAAGCTTAGACTGGTTTTTCGTTCGAAAACAGATCATTGAGAAATCTGGAGAGCGAGCTTTTACCAACTTCGAAAAGCGAGCCTCACTGCTCTCTTTTAGGATTTGGCAAAGCCTTGAACAGAAGATTCTTTTGTTGAACGGCCACGAAGAGGCTTCTCAATGGGAGGAGCTTGAGAACGAAATTCGGAAAAATCTTTATGTTCGGGAGAGCATTCAAGATCTAAGGGCCGATCTGACGAAGTTTGAAATTAAGGAGCTTAAACGCGCTGAAGACTTGCGAAGTCATCGGGAGATTGCGGCTCGCTGGGCCGGACAAAATCATTTGTATCACCGGTTTAGAAGCGGGGTCGTTCCCGAAAATGTAGTGCGAGAGGCCATCGGCTGGAACTCCTTTATTGATTTTACGACCACCCTGCCCTTTGCTGGTTTTACACTGGCCTTCTCAGACCTTGAAAATCCAGAAATGCTTGCGGTTGGGGACGAATCTCTTATTGGGGTCGGCAGCTCAAAGCTTTTTTCTGAAGGCTTAATGAATGTGGGGATGTGGGCGGCTCACACCCCTCACGAAGTTCTCGTGTGGGCACGAGAGGCCGCTACCAGTATCGTCGGCGCCTATATCAACCCCCAACTTCTGGCTGAAGACGGAAAGAGTGATATTCGAAAGGCCCTTCAAACGAGTCGAAGGTTGACAGGGCAAGAGATGCGCCAACGATACTGGTCTGGCTACTCTGGGCTCAACCTTCTTTACGGAATTCAGAAGACCGGAGAAAAAATTACCATTGCTGAGATCAAGGGCCTCAAAGTTTTGATGACGATTGGGGTAGCCGTGACCTTTGCGGGTTATATGCTCGACCTAGACTACGCCGCTTACGGGCTCGATCAGATGCAAAGTCTCGCCGAAACTGCCTACACAGCCGCCAATTTGGGAATCGTGATGGCTTGGGACTCCGTCGTGAAAGTTCTGTTTTCTTCGGTTTTGGCTTACTCGACCTACCGACCCCTTTGGTTTTTTCACAACTTGGGATTGCGAGTGTCCGACGGATTCGTGAATGACGATATGAAGTCTTATGCCGATTTACTCACTTCCTATTCAGCGGAACTCGTAGGCCACCAAGATGCCATGGAATTTCAAAACCTGGAGTTGATCGCTCACCATCGAGAAAATCTTCTGAAAAAAGTAGAGGCCATTCAAAACATTTATCGTCATCACGCGGCCCCGCTTCCTTCTCGCTTTGCGGCTGACTTTTCTGAACTCCCCGACGAAGCCCTTCAGGATGAATGTAAAGCCTTCTTAGAGCACAACCTGAAAGAACCTCCCACTCCCATGCGAACACATGGCCTTAAAAAGGTTGGCTATACCTGGGGAATGGGAGTTGTCACCACCATCGTTGCCCTTCAGGTGTTTGGTTTTGCATGGGGAGCTGCAAGTGAGCTCGAGCCCACCACACTGGGCGCCTTCTTGGGGGCATTGTATGCTGGTGGAAAGGCCTTGAAATACATGGGGCGAAGACTGCGATCGAAATTTGGATATTTAAAGTCCTTGGACGCACTGAAGATTCAACTCGAAGAGCTGCACTTTCATAGAGAAAACCTAAGCCCTGAAAGTCGAGAGGATTTATACAGACAAATTCTATCGGTTGTCGATCTGTACCGACACTATGAAACAAAAATTCCGGCCTCTATCGTGAATCTTGAGCGCTTGAACCCTGATCGCTCCAATCTGTTTGAAATTGCCACAGACCTTTATTTCTATATTCTCGAGAATCCTCCGATGGATCCGTCCAAGTTTGGCTACGGTCAAGTCGCAAAATCTCTAAGAAAACATGTGGATGCCTTAGCCACCCATTCTTTTCTGAGGGATCACCCAAGAGCGGCCCAGTTAAGCTCTGAAAGAGCGATCTCTGATCTCGAAGCCGAGTGGCCAGCCAAAAGGAGCCCGGGATTCGTCGAACGATGTCTCGATTTGGTAGGTCGAGTCGGAACTGGACCTGCGCCAAGATAAGCCCGACAATGAGGCCAGATGAACTGGCTATTTTTAAGAGGACTCGCTCGAAGCCAAAAGCACTGGGCTGATTTTCCGCATCGCTTTGAAACCAAAATTGAGGGCGCCAAGGTATGTTGCCTCGACAACCCCGGCTTTGGAACGGAACAGCAGAGCCAAAGTCCCTTGAGCGTGGCCGCCATTCAGGAGAATCTTCGTGGCCGCTGGCTTTCTTTGGCCGAAACTCAATCTGGCCCCTGGGCAATCTTAGGAATCTCTTTGGGCGGGATGATCGCCTACCACTGGTTGAAGAAAGATCCTCAAGACTTTGAGGCAGCCGTCTTTATCAACTCAAGCGCCGCCAATCTCGGCAAGCCTTGGGAGAGACTTCAACTCTCCAGCTTCGTTAAGCTCTTGGGAGCCGTCTCGACCTTGGATTCCGTGGAGCGAGAGAAGAGAATTTTGAGAATTTCCTGTGAGAGGCCGTTTTCTGATCTTCCGTTTCCACCAGAAGGAGTTTCTGTAAAACAAGCCCTTCGACAACTGGTGGCGGCGACTCGCTTCAAAATTGCAGGAAGGCTTTCTCAGAATTCTCTGCTACTCTGCTCATTGAAAGATCAAATCGTATCTCCCAAAGTTTCTCAGAACTTTGGAAAGGCCGTTGGATCAAGCATTCGAGTTCATGCCAGTGCGGGACACGATATTCCCTTGGACGATCCCGACTGGACAATCCAACAAATTGCCGATTGGTTAGAAATGAGCGGAACTAAAAATGACCCAAGATGACTCTCTCGATGAAAGCACCAGCACCTTCTATCTTGAACCCGGACGCTTGCCAGAACTGGAGCGACTCGAAGCCCTGATTGAAAGACTCCCCAAAGGGACACGTACAGAGCGCCTGCAGACTCTTACTCATAAGGGCAAAAGCTTTCCGATTCATTCCATTTGTTTTGGTAGTCCCGATCCGAGCCAACCGACACTCGCCCTGGTCGGGGGGGTTCACGGCTTAGAGAGAATCGGAAGCCAAACCATCATCGCTTATCTTGAAAGCCTGGTCGCTCGACTCGAATGGGACGAAGACCTACAGAGAAGTTTCGAAACTCATCGGCTCGTCTGCCTTCCTATTCTCAATCCCGTTGGAATGATGCTGGGGCGACGAAGCAACGGCCGGGGGGTGGATCTCATGAGAAATGCACCGGTCGAAGTCGAGGGTCGCGCTCCTTTCTTGGTGGGGGGCCAACGGATAAGCCCTTGGCTTCCTTGGTTCCGAGGAAAAAAGGGGGACGGACTTGAAACAGAGTCACAGGTCTTAGTCGACTTTATACAGAGGGAGCTTTTCTCCTCCTCTTACTCCATTGCCTTGGATGTGCACTCGGGCTTCGGAATGAGAGACCGGCTTTGGTATCCTTATGCGAAAACGAAACGAGACTTTCCGGGAATACGACAGATAAGAAAACTTAAGAGCCTCTTGAAACGGAGCTATCCAAACCATGTGTATCTGATCGAGGCTCAACACAAACAGTATCTGGCCAGTGGCGACCTTTGGGATTATCTGCTCGACCTTCATCCGGACACTCACGCCGGGCGGCCCCGATTTCTTCCTCTCACTCTTGAGATGGGCTCGTGGCTCTGGGTTAAAAAAAATCCGCTACAGATTCTTTCGCATCGAATTGGTTCCTTTCATCCCATAAAGAGCCACCGCCAGAAGAGAACCTTCAGAAGACATATCTATCTGTTTGAGTTTCTGATGAAGGCCAGTAAGTTCTCGAAAAACTGGATTTCTTAAGGCTTTCGAGCGGGCTTACTGCGAAAGTGCCAGGGGAGCCAGCCCCAAGAATCGCTTCAGATCAGCCTCTGTGATCATGAAGCCCGCCCCTGCAAAAAAGTTCCTTCGACTGTCTTTATGGAAAATGTCGTCCACTCCCCCTTGAACGAAAAGGACTTGTCCGACCAAATTGAATCTTGCCAAGGCTCTGACATGAGGGTTTTGAGCTCGTTTCAAGTCAAACAACTGAACGCCCAAGCTCAATCGATCTCTCCAAAAATGTGCCTCAACCCCCAGCCCCCCTGTTGATCGAATCAGCCCTGCCTGAAGAGTTAAAAAATGGAAGCGCCGAGCCAAAAGAGCCGTAAATGTAAATCGATCTGAAGACTGCACCTCTTCGATCACTGTCGTGCCTCCGGAAGTGGTGGTCTCCGTCAAAGTCCTGCGGCGCCGACCAAACGAGAGGGGCGCATCGGTCACCTCAAAGAGAAAGTACTTGTCGAATGTCGGTTGAAGCCGAAGCGATGTGACGGCAATGGGGTCTCTCTCAGAGCCCATATACTCCCCTCGAAAGCCCACCGCAATTTCGGTCTGGCGAAATGTTCCAACAAACTCGTTCACACCGTCGAGAGCGTCATTCAAGCGATCAACCGTCTCTTCATCATGCAGAAGCTTTCCAATCGTGCCCTCCCCGCTCTCGACTCGTGCAACAATTCGGTCTAGGCGTTCAATGGTCTGGCGCATGCTTTGCGCCATCTCTTTCAACGCTCCTTCGTCGGATCCCACAAACTCCCCCACGGAATCGGTGATCATTCGAAGGTTTGAGATCACTTTGTCGAGATCAGACTTTCTGCCCTCGACAACCTGCCTTAGATCTTCAGTGATCTTTGTCGCGTTTTCGATCACATCATTGATGGAAGCTTTTCCTTCTCCCCCTTTGATGAGGTCTCGAATCGCCATCGACAACTCACTGAAGTTCTCGATAGCCTTGTCAAAGCTTCGGGCCGGCTCCGTTCTCCGAATGGAACCCCCAGGAGGGATCACAATCCCCTGACCACCACCTGAAAACTGGATGATTTTTTCTCCCAACAAACCGCGAGTTTGCATACTCACCCGAGTGTCATCGTAGACCACAACATGTCGGTCGATCACGACTTCCACCACTACTTCTCGACCATCGAGGCGAATCTCTCGAACTTGGCCAATGCGAATGCCGGAGTATTCCACCGGGGTTCTTGGCAAAAGCCCCGAAACATCTTCGAAGTATAGATAATAGGAGTGGCCGCCTCGTAAGCTCCAACCACTGGAGTTGATTTGGGTGGTGAGATAAACAAGGCCCAAAAGAACCGCAACAAGAAAGAAACCCACTTTTGCTTCAGCTGAAAGTCTTTTCACCAGTTCAAGATCCGTTTATTTCAATTCTCTCAAGTGCGGGGGTCAAAAAGTCCCGCACGACCTTGTGTTCACTCTCTAAAAATTCACGGGGGCTCCCACTCGCCACGATTTTTCCATCGTGAAGCATTGCAATTCGATTGGCAATTCTTAAGGTCGACTGGATGTCGTGGCTAATAATAACGCTTGTAGCGTCCAAATCCTGCTGGGTTTGAACGATCAACTCGTCAATCGCCTTGGTGGTGATGGGGTCAAGCCCTGTCGTGGGCTCATCATAGAGCATGATCTCTGGATCCAAAACCGTGGCCCGAGCAAGACCAACCCGTTTTCGCATCCCCCCAGACAATTCTGACGGATACTTCTCTTCAATTCCAGGCAGTTTGACCTGCAGCAACTTCCGCTTCACCAGTTCAACCACCTCCGCTTCAGCCAAGTCAGATCGATGCTCTCTCAGGGGAAAGGCGATATTCTCAAACACACTCATCGAGTCAAAAAGGGCTGCATCTTGAAACAAAAGGCCGAATCTCATTCTCTCCCGCTTGAGGGCTTCGCCCCCCAATTGATTCAAATCTCTTTTGTCGAGAAGAACCTGGCCTCGGTCGGGCTTAATCAAGCCAACGATATGCTTCAAAAGGACGCTCTTGCCTGTACCACTGCCCCCAATGATCACCGTGATCTGACCCAAGGGGATTTCTAAATCGAGCCCCTTCAGGACATGAAGACTTCCGAATTTCTTTTCTAAACCCTTAATTTCTAGCACTTTCGAACTCTCTGTTAAAATCGAACAACAAACGCCTCTAGTACATAAAAGCTGTTAAAAAATAGTCTGAGACCAAAATACTGACCGAAGCATAAACCACGGCTTGCGTGGTCGCTCGACCCACCCCTTCAGCGCCGCCTCTGGCTTGAAAACCTCGTTGACAGCCAACCACTGCAACGATGACTCCGAAGCAGGTGGCTTTGATCAAACCATCCCACACATCTTGCATCTCGACATACTGATCGATTTTATCAAAGTAGATGGCGTCGTTAATTCCGAGAATTCCGATGGCCACAATATAGGAGCCGATCATGCCAGTGACGGTGAAGACAATGGACAACAGAGGCATCATGATGGTGGTGGCCAAAACGCGAGGCGAGATCAAATAGCTGACCGGATCAACACTCATCACCTTGAGAGCGTCGACTTGCTGGGTCACATTCATGGTGCCAATTTCAGCCGCCATTGCGCTCCCGCAACGGGCCGCCACCATCAGGCCTGTCATGACGGGACTGAGCTCTCTCATCAAAGAAAGAGCGACCACCGAACCCGTCACGGCCTCGGCATTGAACAGTCGAAAGGCTTTTCCGCTCTGAAGCGCGAGAACGGCCCCCGTAAAGAGGCCCGTCAGAATAATGATGAAGCTGGAATGCACCCCAATAAACTCAAGCTGTTTTAGGAACTGCTTCCAACGAAAAGGTGGGCGAAAGCAGGCCACAAGGGCTTCATAAAAAAGAGTCAGAAAGCTCCCGAGCTCAGAAACAAAGGAGAGAACGAGCTGCCAGCTTCTTGCAATGGCTGTGATCACCGCATCTTTCCTTTTTGAGAATCCCCCAGATGGCTCTTCATTTCTTCATAGCCTAGAGATTCACACATTAAATGCCAACCGTCTTTCAGTTCACCCAAAGTCGGGGGATTCTAGAGGCGATTCTCAAGTTCAATTCGTAGGGGCTGACGAGTTTCTTGGAAACTAAGTTCGACCTGTCAGAACCCCAAAACTCGACCCACTCGACCCTTCTTTGTTGTTGGGCAGGATCTCTTAAGACAATCATATCCATGCAGATTGCTCCACAAAGCCTTAGGGCCTCCTTTTCTTTTCGGCCTTCCGCCCTTAGAATTCGAGGCCGAAGAAGGGGCGCATAGCTCTTGGCAATGCCGTCGGCATAGCCAATCGGAAAAACAAAAATGTCGTGATCGTATGGGGCTCGATACAGGCCTTCGTAGCTCACGGCCTCCCCCTTTTTCAGTCTCTTCTTTAGGCCCAACCGAGCCACCAAACTCAAAACAGGTCGAAGGCCCGGCTCAAAGCGCTCATAGGGAGGGCTAAGATATCCGTAAATGGAAAGGCCAGGGCGGCAGAGATTTGCCTTCTCTGAAAGCAGGCCTTTCTTGAGCCGCTCTCGACTGAAAAGAGCGGCCGAGTTTTCCGAATGAATCTTTTTAGGGCAAAGGCCGGCTTCAATAAAAGCCCTCAAAGCCGCTTCGAATCGAGAGACCTGCCTCTGAAAAGAAGAGCCTTGGGCACTTGCGTAATGAGTCATGAAACCTTCGAGCGAACGATTCGATTGACGAACCAGCTCCAAGGCGAGCCCCCACTCGTCTTCTTTAACGCCCAAGCGATTCATGCCCGTATCTAACTTCAAATGGATGGGAATCTCTTTGACTCGCAACAAACTTCTGAGACTGGCAATATCGCTGACCGCAAGACTCAGGCGATTTTCCTTGAGGCAGTGAATCAAAGAGGCGGGCCATCGGAAGCTTCCGCCCAAAACTAAAATCTCTACTTTTGAATTGAGGCGCCGGGCAAGAACGCCCTCTTCAACACTCGCCACACAGATGGAGCGAATCCCGTTCTTTAGAAGTTCGGGCAAAAACTCCCGAATGGAGTGCCCATAGGCATCGGCCTTAACAACGGCCATGATCTCCGTTCGTGCTCGATGAAGCCCCGTGGACTCTTTCAGCCGAGATCGGATCAAACTCAGATTGTGCCGCAGCGCCCTTCTTGAGAGCCGGGCCTCCGCCTGCCGAAAAAGTTCCAAAGCCATTCTTTGCCAAACAATCGCCTCCCCCCAAAAAAAGCAAGGCCGAAAAACTTCCCTCAGATAACCGGGTCCAGGACATTGAAGTAGGAATTGCGAGTGTCTATCAGTTTTAAGCCTGGCATCAAAGACTTGCTCAAAACCAAAGCTTCTCTTACAACCAGTCTTAATGAATACCAATGAAGACTTGATGGCAGAACTTGAACGATTGAAGGCAGAAAATGCTTCTCTAAAAAAGGCACCCTCGCGCGGCACGCTTTCATTGAAGGTCAGCGCGAAGGGGGCGGTTTCTTTGTACGGAATGGGTCGATTTCCAGTGACTCTGTATAAAGAGCAATGGCTTAAACTCCTGGGATTTTCTGACGAGATTCGAAAGTTCATCGAGCAAAACGACTCTCAGCTCAAGACCAAAGACTGAGACGACACTTCGAGGCTTCCAGTCAATCACTCGACCTTTCGGATGACTGCTCCTAAGCGTGGCACTCATTGCGCGAAGGGCTAGCACAGCTTGCTTGCGCTCACCAGAGCTTTGGGCTTGATTTCTGAGACAAGCCCCTCATAGACTTCCGCCATGTACAGCAGGATTTTAGCGCTAAGTTTCTTGGCTCTCATGAGTCCCATCTCCCCAAGTTTCGGCGCACTCTGCAGTCCCGCGATTAGCGAGACGGGCTCTGAGTCTCTTCAACCCTCGCGCCAAGATACCGAAGAAATCCTCTTCCTGCTGAATCAGCTCGGCGGGTTGGTTGAATGGCCTTCATACTCCCCATCTGAAAAAGAGATTTTGGTAAAGCTTGTCATTGAAACTGGCCAACGAGTTCTAGAGCTCGAACGGGCCAACCAAGATCGAGATCCAAACAAGTTCGATCGAGCCCTCGATGGCATTCGAGAGATAGCCCAAAGTTATTCAGAAGACCTGCGGCCCCTTGGATTACCCCCTCTTCAATTGGCCCCACTCAGACTGCCAGACCTTTCTCTACTACCCGTCGGTCGCCAAGTTTCAGGGCTAGAGGATACACCTCAAAGGCTCTTCCGGGCTATATTTCCGATGAGCATCAATGGCCAGCCCGTGCATGTGACTCGAAGATTCGACTCAGACCCCTACTATAGTCTCAACGACGATCTGCTCGACAACCCGCCACACTCGCAGCTTGAGAGTGTTCTTTCGGTGACATTGCTTTTGGCCCTACGCCTGGCAGAAGTCCAATTCGTTCAAGTCGAACATTCAATCCCCCGAAGTCTTGAAAATCTGATCGTTGCATTGCAACTCAAGTTCAGCACTGACGAGTAGACTGCATAGACTTCATTGATAGGGGTCTTTAGCGACAGTCCCGGAATTTCATCCGCATGAGTTCCGTGGCCGACAAGACGGGGAGCCTTAAACAGAGAGCTGGGGCCCGATTGACAAGGGGAGATATGCATTGTATCCTTACTTGTAAGGATGTAAGTAATTATGAAATCTACGAGCAAGCTTACTGCGAAAGGCCAAACGACTATCCCTTCAGAAATTCGAGAATCTCTTGGACTGTATGAGGGGGATATTCTCATCTATGAGATTGATCGTGATAAAACGCTGAGGGTCCGAAAGCTTGAAGATATTGATTTGGATTGGGCTCATGCCGTTGAAGCGACTTTGAGTGAATGGAGAGGTAGCGAAGACGATGATCTTTGATCAGTTTGATGTGGTCGTCGTTCCGTTTCCCTTCAGTGATGGCCCAAAGTCAAAGAGAAGAAAAGCTCTCGTCATTTCCAATCAAAAATTCAACAAAGCCAACAAAAACACGATCTTGTTGATGATTACAAGTGCCGTGAAATCCCATTGGACCTTCGATGTCAGCATTAAGAACCTAGATCAAGCTGGGCTCAGCAAAAAATGTGTCGTGAGAATGAAGTCCTTCACCTTAGACAATGCGCTTTTGCTAGAACGATGTGGCCGATTGAGCTCGAATGATGCTTCGAATGTCCTCAAATCTTGGAAGCAAACTTGTTCCATAGCTTAAGGAACTGGTGGTCCACCATTTTATGAGAAGAACCGAAGTACCACCAATCACTGGTGGGCAGTGAGGGGCTCGAACCCCCGACATCCACCTTGTAAGGGTGGCGCTCTACCAACTGAGCTAACTGCCCAAGAACCTCATCCACTAACTCAAAGAACTCGCTAAGAAAACAAGATTTTCGAGATTTGAACTTGCGTCACTCAATCTTCCGCGAGGATCTGAGCCCCTCGAAGCTTCAAGTCTTCTAAGGCTTGTTCTCGACTGTTTTCCGGAAAGTTCACGAAGCGAGTCAAAGCCAAAGGCAGAACGACTTGAAAACCTTCTCGAATTCCGTCCTTAGCCGTCCAATAAACACAGTAGTCCCCCGCTAAACCCGTGACGACTAGCTTCTTGATTCCTCTCTCTCGAAGCATGGCTCCCAAGCCTGTCGAAGCCCCGTCGTTTTCGCTGAAGGCCGATAGACTGTCCGCCTCTCGCCTAGTCCCCTTACTCAAAACAATCGTCGATTCCGACATCGGCAACCTGGCGTCAATCTCCCAACCCGGCGTTCCCCTCACACAATGTACAGGCCAAAGTCTTTGAGCTTTCTGAGGGTTCTTCTCCAAATAAGCCACCAACTCTGCCTTTGAAAACTCGGCCGACACGACCTTGTCTTGCCGAACCTCCTCTAGACTCAGTGTATCGAAAGCCTTCTTGCCCTCGAAGAAACGGGCAAAGCTAATACTGTTCTGCGGATGCGAGTCTTTGGTGACCACCACAGTCTCAAAACGCTGCATCCAGGGCGCGACCCACTCAGCCACCTGATCTCCGCCCTCTACCGGCAAGGGGCCCCCTGGATAAAAATCAGGCTGCAAATCAATCACCAAAAGAGCCGCCTGAGGATCTTTGGCTAGCTCACATAAAGTCGTGCTCTTTGTCATGCGGGATTTACCTCGACTCTTCTATAGGATATCTGTCGAAAAATGTCATCCGCCTCACCGCTGTTTACAGACCTCTATCAAATCAGTATGGCCCTCGCCTGCATTGACTCAAACCGAGACAAGCAAACTGGCGTCTTCGAGCTCTTTTTTCGTGAATGCCCCTTTGGCGGCGAGTACGCTATTCTGTCGGGCCATCACCAAGTGAGAGAACTTCTTGAGGGCTGCCGATTTCAAGACTCTGATATCGAGTACCTGAAAAAAGTTCCGAGCCTCGCTTCTGTGCCCTCTGAGAGTTTTGATGCGCTCAAAGAATTTGATTTAAATGATGTCGAAGTCGACATGATTGAAGAAGGTCGACCCGTGTTTCCAAGGCTTCCTTTGCTCCAGGCTCGCGGGCCCGTTTGGAAACTTCAATTGATTGAGAGCGGACTTCTCAATGCGCTGAACTTCTCTTCGTTGGTGTCTACCTATGCCCGACGAATTCGAAGAATCGCCCCCACCCAGCAGTTGATTGAGTTTGGCCTACGACGCGCCCAGGGGCCCAATGGAGCCATGACCGCTACGCGCGCGAGCTTTATTGGAGGCTTCGATGGCAGCTCGAATGTCTTGGCGGCCAAAAACTTTGGCATTCCCGTTTACGGCACCATGGCCCACTCCTTTGTACAAAGTTTTTTTGGCCCCGAGCTGGATGATTTTTGCTGGGATGACAAAGACAGCCGCTCTGAAATCAAACAAATCTGTGCTGAAGATTCTCTGCAAACCAACCAGGGGGAGCTGACCTCTTTTTTCTATTTTGCAAAGAGCTTTCCTGAGAACAGCCTCTTGTTGGTGGACACCTACGACAGCCTCCAATCGGGAGTGCCAAACGCCATTCGCGTATTCAAGTTCTTAAAGGCCCGCGGGCACAAGCCTCTCGGAATCCGACTCGATTCAGGGGACCTTGTGTATCTTTCTCAACAGGCTCGAAAGCTGCTGGACGAGGCCGGCTTTCAGGGGGCCAAAATCTTTGCATCGAACGACCTCAGTGAAGAGATTATTGACTCCCTTTTAAGCCAAGGAGCAAAGATTGACGCCTTTGGTGTGGGAACTCGGCTCGTCACTTGCTACGACCAAGCCGCCTTGGGCGGCGTGTACAAACTAGTAGAGCTAGAGGGTCAGCCCAGATTGAAAATTTCTCAACAAACGGAAAAGATGGTTCTGCCCGGAGCGAAATCCGCTTATCGAGTTTACGGAGACAATGGAGAAGCGCTTTTAGACTATCTCTGCCTTCGCTCAGAACCCCCGCCCAAGCCAGGCGAAGAACTTTTGGCTCTTCACCCGACTGACCCCCTGAAGCGAGTTCGAGTGATCCCTCGTCGGGTCGAGGCTCTTCTGAAGCCACAGTTTCGAGAGGCTCAGTTTCTTGCCAAGCTTTCTCTTGAGGAAAGTAGAACTCGAAGTCTCGAAGACCTTAAAAGCATTCGAGAAGACATCCTTCGTAGAAAGAACCCTGCCCCCTATAAGGTCTCGGTGAGTCCGAAATTAAGAGACTGCTTTTTAAAACTCTTCGAGAAAGAGTCGCCCCCAAAAGAAGTCCAATAAAGCAGCCGCCGAAGCAAATGGGCCTTTAGCAGTTCATGGGGAGTGGCGATAAGGGTCCAGATGCGAGAAGGCCAGGAGCGAGCATCGCAGTGTGGTATAGACGCCACTCGAGAAGCGCAGCGACGCAGCCGCCGAAGCAGATGGGCCTTTAGCGGTTCATGGGGAGTGGCG
>REDG01000018.1 GCA_007693605.1 Bradymonadales bacterium | reverse complement strand
ACTCCCGATATTGCTCACACTTATTTAAGTGACCAACAGAATCGGGAAATAGGCCTTCCAAGACCCAGGATTGCCCAGGATGTCG
Source organism: Bradymonadales bacterium (assembly GCA_007693605.1). Lineage (GTDB taxonomy): Bacteria > Bdellovibrionota > UBA2394 > UBA2394 > UBA2394 > REDG01. The sequence continues at coordinate 39,533 of REDG01000018.1, read as the reverse complement.
CAGCCCCAGATCAAAGAAATGCCTGAAAGCCTCAAGATTTTGAGCCTCCGCATTGGCACAGGGCTTGCTCTTCTTTAGGGAAGTTGAGGAGGGGAGGCACCCCCTTAGGAACAAGGGCTGCCAACCACCTTGAGTCGCGTGAGCACCACATATCGGCCTTGCCACACGCACCACCACACCACACTCACTCGGCTCAAGATTGTCGATAGGCGAGAGACCTCCTCCTCTCGCCTATCACTAATTTCGGCTCCGAACCGTCGGGCTCCATCGTCAAAGCGGCATTTGACTGCCTTTACTTGTGTAGAAGCCTTTGCTTGTATGGCGGGGCGTGTTGAGGTGGTTAGAGAAAAATTTTGGGGCTCTAGCGATCCCTCAGCTTACAAAACATCTGGTGTTTGCTCAGGGGGTTTTGTTTGTTTTCGTTCTTCTTCTTGAGGCTTGGGGCATTTTTTCTCAGATGTATCTCATTCCTAGTCGGATTTTGGGAGGAGAGTACTGGCGAATTCTGACTTGGGTCTTCATTCCCCCAGCACCCAGCCCGACCGCTTTTTCTGTGATCGTCAATTTTTTCGCCCTTTACCTGTTCTACATTTATGGAAGCGCGTTGGAAGAGGCCTGGAGTCGGTTCCGCTTCAACTTTTACCTGATTTTGGGCTTTGTGCTGACTTTTTTGGCAAGCTGGATCAGCCCTCAGTCTGTGACGCACAATTATATTCCCTTGGTGAGTGTGTTTTTTGCGTTCGCAATACTTCACCCGGACTTTGAGCTCAGGCTGTTTCTACTCATCCCCGTAAAGATAAAATGGCTTGCGATTTTTACCGCCATTCTTTTGGGGGCCTCCATTTTGTCCACACCCCTGCCGGAGAGTCTGATCCCCTTGATTGGTCTTGGAAATTTCTTTTTGTTCTTCTGGCGATCAACCTGGGATCTGATTCGTTGGCGTGTTCGTCGTTCGCAGTATCAGAAGTCTCAGCGGCTCTCAGAGCTCGAAAATGTGGTGAGCTGTGAAGTTTGCAAGAAGAGCAGCTTGTCTGACCCCGACCTCGACTTTCGCTTCTGTTCTCGTTGTGACGGCGCCAGGGCTTTCTGTCCGGAACATCTGCTGGAGCACGAGCATATTGTTGTTGAGAAATCGAATTCTCGCTAGACTGCATCGATGTCATCTGAATTGGGTCTGTTTGGGGGTAAACCCACTCGGTCAAAATGGCTGCCCTATAGCCGACAATGGATTTCTGAGGAAGACTGTCAGGCTGTTGTTCGATCTTTAAAGTCAGATTGGATTACGCGCGGACCAGAGGTGAGAGCCTTTGAGGAGGAAGTGGCGGGCTTTGTGGGCTTTCCCTACGGAGTTGCTTTTAGCTCGGCGACGGCGGGGCTTCATGCGGTGATGGCCTGCCTTGGCATGAAGCCGGGAGACGAAGTCTCGCTTCCGCCCTTGAGTTTTGTGGCCACAGCCAATGCGGCTCTCTACTCCGGCGCAAAGTTAAATTTTATTGATGTTCGGGAGGATACTCTGAATATCGATGAGCAAAAGTTGGCCGACTCTCGTTCGCCCTTCAAGCTCTCAGTTGATTTTGCGGGAAATCCCGTTGATCTTCGAAATTTTAATCACGGGTCGACAGCTCACCACATCTCAGATGCGGCCCATAGTTTGTCGGCTCGCTTGTCTGGAAAGCCGGCCGCTCAGTTTTCCGAAATCGCCGTCTATAGTTTTCATCCCGTAAAGACCTGCACCACCGGAGAGGGGGGCTGCGTTGTCTTGCGTGATGAAGCCTTGGCTGAAGAATTGCGGCGATTTCGAAACCATGGGATTGCCGGAGAAGAGCAGCCTGGATTTTCTCCTCAAAGGAGTCTCGGCTTCAACTACCATCTGACTGAAATGCAGGCGGCACTCGGAAGAAGCCAGCTAAAAAAACTGGAGACTTGGAGAAAGGCTCGAACGGATCTTGCGAAGGAATACGAAAAGCTTCTGGGGGGGCTTGATTATGTGAGGTTGCCGAAGCTGACAGAGACGGCGGAGTCGAGCTGGCATTTGTTTCCGATTCGGCTGCCGGTGGAGCTGTGGGGCGCGGACAAGGCTCAAATTGTGGCGGCTTTTCGTGCTGAGAATATTGGGGTTCAGGTGCACTATCTTCCCATTTATCTTCAGCCCTACTATCAGGCGCTTGGCTTTAAGCCCGGGCTTTGCCCCATGGCTGAAAAGGCCCATCAAGAGCTTCTGAGCATTCCCCTCCACCCTCAAATGGAGAAGGCCGATCTTCGAGATGTGGTGGCTGCAATCGAAAAGATATCTCAATGGGCTCAGAAGAGAGAGTCAAACTAGTCAGGAGGGCCCCCGCTTTGGATGCCCTATTGGCAGCGCGGAGACGAGCCGAGCTCCAGTTCCATTTTGAATCTTTCTGCTGGGAGTCTTGTAAAAAAGGAGTAAGCTAAAGGGGCATGTTTGAGCACAACCAAATCGCAAAAGAGCCCTCTGGGGTGGCCCGAGTGGTTTTGTGGAAGGATTCCTCATGGGGATTTCCCAGAGCCGAAGAGATTTTTGAGAGGGAGAGTTTTTTTGACTTTCAGAGGCCTTTGGAGCTTTTGAGTTCGGCTCATTGGGCGGTTGGACTAAATGCCGAGTATCACGACGGATTTTTTGTTCTAAGTGAATCCTTTCAATCTCATTTTGGGCCAGCCTAAGTTCTGAGCGGCTTCGAAAGGGCCCATCCCACTGTTCAAAGCCTTGATTTTTCGATAAAACTGAGGCCTCTGTGAGTGAACTAAAAAAGAGGACTCAGGTGGTCGCCGGAATTTTCTTGAACGCAGGTCGCGTTTTAATGGGCTGTCGAGCTCCGTCTGAGGGGGGGCGATTCATCGATCATTGGGAGTTTCCGGGAGGTCGCGTCGAGTTGGGCGAGAGCCCTCAGCAAGCCTTGGAGAGAGAGTTCATGGAGGAGCTTGAGGCGGAGGTTTGTCAAAAAAAGTTTTTTAGGCAGATCGAGTGGTCTTACCCCGACAAAGAGATCGAACTTCATTACTTCTTTGTTCGCCTTTTGAAGACCGAGCCCAAGTCTTTTTCTCTTCATGCTCATTCGTGCATTGATTGGTTTCCCTTACCCGAGGCTCTTAAAATGCCCGTCTTACCTGCGAATCGAGCGGTGATTGAAGACTTGATGAAGCTCAATTTGCAAGACCCTTTCAAAATCTGATGTCATTTAAAATTGAAGCCGTAGTTGGGTTTGAAACCAAGTCTCTTCAGGCAGGGCCTGAAAGGGATTATCCCTTCGCTTCCATCGTAGAAGATTGAAGACTTGCATTTGAAACTCCCAGTTTCTCCAGCTCAGTCGACTTTCTAGTCCGAGGTCGTATTGCCAACCTATCTGACCTCCTTCGTCGGTTCGAGTGGTGATGGGAGATCGAATCCACAGCGGAAGCTTTAAGCTCCAAGAATCCATTAGCGAAAAATGTGGCAAAAGTGTGATCTGATGCTCTGGCGTATAAGGGTTTCGAAAACCATCGGCGAGGCTGATCAGATAGCGGTGTTGAAGCTTAAGGTGAAATCGCTCACCGGTCCAATTCACTTGAGACTCTAGGCTTTGTTGTGAGGCGAGGCCCTGAGAGTTTTGGGCTTGATAGCGATTCAGGTCTTCATCAATCAAAACCGACTTCTGGATTAAATCCCAAGTTCTGCTGACCTTTAGGATTTGCCTCCAGCGCAGTTGTTCTGAGATCTGAAACTCGACTCCCATATCCGCTGACAACTTCGTTTCTCTCTTCAGCTCTGGATTCGGAACAAACTCGAAAAATTCTCCCTGGTTCTCTGTATAAAGATCATAAAAATCGGGGGCCAAACTAGTGATGGAGATGTTCCAAAGAAATCGAGCCGCCTCATTGAGGGCATGTCGCCCCCCGACTTGGGGCTGAAGGCTCCAAGCTTTGGTGTTCAGGTCAGAAATCCAGTCAGTTTTCAAACGGCTTTGGATCAAGTTTCCTGAAGAGGGGGTCCAAAGCCAACCGAGAACGAGATCAGAGCTTGAGCGAAAGGGGCTTTCAAAGTCCTGATTCCAAAGCTGGTCTTGGCGAGTTTCAAAGCTCATCTCAAGGCTATGTTGTGGCCTCAAGATCCAAATTCGCTCGATGCGCTGACCGGCTCGCAAGCTCCAGTTACTCGAGCCGTCGATCAAGAGCTGTTGTTGTCGACCTGCGATCCATGCCGTCCAACGCCAATCTTTCAGTCGGCCCTTGGCTCCGAGCAGTGGGCTCGCCGTCTCGGTGCCGAAACCCTGGCCAGACTCGGCTCTTGTGTATGTGAGCTGATGAATCAGCTCCAAGTTCTGAAACTCAAATCGAGATCGCAGGGCGATTCTCTTCGCGCCGTAGCCTTGTTGGCGAGTTCGACCCGAGTCTGATTCCACGAAGAAGTCGTTTTCAGAGGCTTGGTAGCTAAAGGCAACATTCTCAGCCTCTAACTCCACGAGTCTCCAATGAAAGCTGCCGTAGCCAAGATTCAATCGTCGACTCTCATCTCGACGCATGCGCAGATGAACCTGGCCTTGAGAATAAGAAGAAAGCGGAAGGTAACTGCCCCGAAGAATCTGTATGCTTTCAAGACCGGCAGGAAAAGCTTCCCGCAGGTCGGTTGGGCCTAGGGCTTCGGAGCCCAAGGGAATGCCCTCCAAAAAAAAACCGACATCGCTAGATCGGGCCCCTCCAAGGCGAAGAGTCTCCAGTTGAAGTGGGCCAGACTGTTGCAGGTCTACAAAACTATTCATTCGAAGAAATCCCTGATCGCTTTGACCGTCGACGAGGACTTCATCGGTGAACTGCGTTGGTGAAAGAGCTTCGAGCGTTCGGAGCTCTGTGGACCACAAGGCCGAAAGACCCGGAAGCCAAACGAGAAGAAAATTTATTCCAAGAAATGGAAGGCGCAAGCTCATCTAAGGCCCTCGAATCTATAATGTTTCGTCTACATGTAAAGAGAGACTCGGGCCCCTTTCTGGGGGGATTTTATGTCGCAGAAGGGACTTCAAATCCCTGGGAGCCTCCCTTTAAGTACTTAATTTTATTGCAATATTTTTCATAAATGACGGCATAGGACTTGCTGTTCTTTTGGGCATGAGATTAGGGATGCAATTAGGGCTAATGTTTTGTTGGCTCAGCTCAGGGCTTTTAGCCCAGGAGTTTCATGAGCTTTCTTGCGAGGACTTCGACAAAATCTTGAGCTTTGTATCGACGGAGCATCTGAGACTTCATTTGGCTTCTGACGACGAGAGGCGAAGCCTGATGAGAGAGGCCAATCGAAAGCTCCCGGAGCGGATGATCGAAGACTCCTTTCTCATGTTGGGCATGGACTATGAGCGAAGCGGGGAGTTGAGGCGGATAGAGCAAAGCTTGGAACGAAGGGGAGTCACAGAGCTTTGTTCGAACTTTTCTCACTCGGTGTATCGGGCCTACTTTTTGAAGAGCTTTGTGTCGGAGCTAGACCCCTTTAGCCATTTCAATTTGACGGAAGAATTTGAGAGAAGCAGTTCGGTTTTAGACGGACAGTTTGTAGGCGTGGGAATCGGAACGAGATTGGAGCCGACTTGGATCGAGGTGACAGAAGTTTTGGCCGGCGGACCTTCAGATGGAAAACTGCAGTTGGGAGATCGCATTCTGAGCGTAGATCAGAGACCCGTTTCTCGGATGAGTCCGAGAGATGTTCGGCAGCGGATACGAGGAGAGAGGGGCAGTATGGTCCGGTTTGAGTTGGAGAGGGCCGGAAACAGCCTGGAAGTTTCAGTCAAGCGAGATCTGGTACAGCAGCATAGTCTCGATGCGGACTTCACAGAGGAGGGAATTCTGTTTCTTAAAGTTCATCGTTTTTATGCACAGACTCCTCAAGAGGTTCGAAGCCTTTTGTCGGCTCACCAGAAGGAGCTCAAGGGGATTGTTCTTGATCTTCGAGACAATCCTGGTGGACTTCTACAGGCCGCGCGCGATTTTGTGGGCTTGTTTACTAGGCCAGGGGTTGTGGTTCATCTTCGGGGAACCATGATGAGGGATGAGTTGAGGTCGTTTGCTCAAGCCATGAATTTGCATACTCCGATGGTGATTCTAACGAACGAGAGAACAGCCAGCGCTTCAGAGATTGTGGCTGGGGCCTTGCAAGATTATGGGCGCGCACTCGTGATCGGACAGCCCACCTTCGGTAAGTCGAGCATCCAGAATATCTATGATTTGCAAACCAGTCTTCAGACGCAATACAAGGGGCAACTTAAGCTGACGAGTCTCTGGTATTATTTGCCGAGCGGTCGTAGCGTTTCGTTGTTGCAGCCTGATTTGTTGGCAGGGGATTCGCCAACAGGTCATCGGGCGGAGATGCCCTTCTCTTGGCCGGAGAGAATACAGGTTCCATTTTTTGGGAATCGATTTGATGCCTCCTGGATTTCACCAAACCTCTCTCAGACTACCGATTCGCAGAAGCTAGAAGAGCTGGGTCAGCAATTGATTCGGAAGATGAGTGCCACTTCTGAGGCCTCACTCTAGTGGAGTGTAGGCTTAACTTCGATTCTTTGTGCTGATTAAAGTGTTCTTGAGCTAGTCGTCTTCGTCTTTTTTTGTAATCTGCTGAGAGATTGCGCGAAAGAAGCTGTCATCACTACGAGGTCGTTTGGGGTCTGTATGAGTGGCGCTGGAGTCGTCGGCGGCTTGATTTTTAGACACCGTATTTTCGGCTGCCTGCTCTCGGGCCTGGCTGGCTGTGGTGTATCCTCGCTCTTTTGTCTTTGAAAGTCTGACGAGTCGGCTAGAAACTGGTCTCATCGCATCCATCAATCACCTCCTGTGGCCTGATGGGAAGAGGGGCTGATATGGGTCAGCCACCTCTTCAAAGGCCGGCCGCATGCTGCGGCCTGTCATTTCACAATGATGCTATCGACGCGGGGGGTCATTTGCTTGAGGGGAATTTGAAAAATCTGAAAAATATGAGCGATTTTAAGGTTTTATAGGGTCTTTGAAGGGTTCAAAAATTTACCGCTTGGACCACTAGGTATAGAGAAAAAGTTTGGGGCCTGACTTTGGTGAGATGTTAAGGCTCGAAGTTTTCGCTAGGACTGGGGTCATAAAGTTCAAGTAAGGCGACTCGCTCCCACCCCTCCCCATCATTCCCCTGCGGGTCGCCTTGCTCTGAGCCTCTTCCCCTAACGAAGCCAACGAGGGGGTTCGATTCTATAGATTGTCCAAAGCAGTTCAGGATTGATCCAAAAGTCGGTTTCTGCCAAAAACTGCCCGCTTGGGCTAGCCCGATCGACCGCTGGGAGGTGCCAGCTGAATTCTTCGGGTTGTTGTAGTCTCAGAAGCTCTTTGACCCGAGCAATTTCTTTTTCAAGGGGCTCCCGGACGGTATCCTTCAACCACTGTTCGGCTGAGATCGTCCGAAAAGCATAAAGGCCTGCAATCAACTGAGCCAATCGAAGGTCTCGAATGTCTTCAAGTCTCACTCGCGCCTCTGCAGGAATGATTCTCATAGCATTCTGATCGATGCGAGGCTCGCCCACAAGAACCAAGAGATCCATCAGACCCAGGTCCAACCACCGAACCATACTGGTCACGAAACTCTCGTATAGGGCAGCTGCTTTCAAGCTTCGATCCACCAAATACCTTCGATCAAACACAGTCCCCCCAACATCTAAGGTGATCTTCGGCAGTGCCTCGAAAATCTCTCTTCGAATCTGGTCTTTGCGATCTTCACTCAGTGTCTTCAGATGATCTTTGATTTTTCTTACGCGGGGGCGGCTGTTTGAATCAAGAACTTCAGTGGGAAGACCGATGAAACTAAGATCGGCATCCGGCCTTGTCAGAACTAAAGTTTCGATCGCAAAGAATAGGCGGAAGTGGAGCTCAAGATAGCCTTGTGACAGGCCGAGAATAGCGAAGTCGTCATTGTTGACACTTTTATTGGGCTTCAACTGCTGAATGAGAGACTTCAGCTTCATCATTAGTTCGGAAGCTCTTTGAAGTTCTGATCCAAAGCCTGAATTTTGATCGATGAGCGAAAAGAGGTGGGCAAGATCATGTTCTGCAGCGCTGAGCCGCCTGCCCTCAATGGGCAACTTTCTGGTGGAGCGGCTCAGTAAAATGTTTTTAGGCTCAGTAGATAGATCCTTAGGCACCGGTGAGGCCATTGAGAACTGTGATCGAGCCAGAACCGCATAGAATACATCTGCAGAATGCAAGCTCTCTACAGCGGGTCTTAGGCCTTCAGGAATTTCTGCTCCTAAGGGGACAAAGGTCTTTTGATTGGGCCCTGGCCCTCTGAATTCGAAAACAGGATGAGGCCAAAACTCATCGGAGATCCCCCTCTCTTTTCGGAGTTTTTCCAATCTTTCGCCGATTTCTGCATAGCTGGGCACCCAAATCTCAAGATGCTTCTTTTCAGAGTCCAGCTCCCATCGAAACCCGATGCGGTGAAGAAATCGAATCTGAGAGGCTGTCATGCTGGCTAAAAATTCACCCAAAGAGGTGGAGTGGTTCTGCAAGAGGTGTTGGGGGTCGTAGGCAAGATTTTTGTGATTGAGGCTCCAGTCGATGTTCTCTGCTAGCTTGCGGGCGAGCTCCTCCCAAACCCCATCACCAGTGGGGCCACGCACTTTCGCCACCCAATTGGCGCAAGGCTCAATCGTGTGTCTTGTGGGCAGCCCTTTCTCTTTTGCTTCGGCCATGAAAGCCGCAAGTAAAAACCCAGAGAAGACGACAAGACCAATGACGAGTCGCTTCGATCGAAGAATTTTAAAACAATTTAGAATCATAGAAGCCCACATCTAACCAAGTCCCATCTTCCTACAGAAGCTCTCCTCTTCTAGCAGAGCCTTGCAGCCTTGAATAGGCTCTGAAGCCTTGGCGAGAGGCATGGGCTAAGTGATCTAAGATACTATGAATTTTTTTCAGATTGAGGCTGTAGCAGCCAGATTTCGGCCTTTAGGGCAGGCCCAACACTTGCAGTTCCTAGGGACGAGAGCCTGTTTGCGGAGAATCCGGCCCTTTTTTGTAGCGGGATTGAAGCTCTGAAACAAGGCCTTCAAATTGAAAAGACTGAGTGTGAGAGTCATGAAGAGAAAAATCGAACAACAGAAAATCCTTTTCGCGCTTTTGTTTGCTGCCTTGGCGCTGTTTCTGGGGGCCTGTTCTGCGGTGGTCGACGAAGAAGATTCTGGAGACCCTTTGGATTCCACAAATGCGGGAGGCTTGAATCGGCCCCCACCTGGAGGTGGGGGAAGCCCACCGCCATCGATGACGGACTGCTACTATGTTGTCGTGATTTGCAGTGTCCAAGACTTTCTGAACATCTCAAACAATTTGAGTGGCGAGTACTATCTGGGCCGAGATATTGATTTTGCTGGCTTTCAAATGAATATGAGTCATGTCGTGGCAGGGAAGTTTGAGGGCAGGCTCAATGGACAGAATTTTTCGATTCGGAATTTAAATCTGGTGGCCGGGGGCGACATTTCGGTCTTAGGGATTTTTGATGAGATCACAGAAGGGGCTGTTGTTGAGAATCTCAAACTTGAGAATGTGAGGGCGGTGTTCGCGAGATCCGGAGGTGACAGAGGAATTCTTGCTCGGCAGAATTCTGGAGTGATTCGTCATATTCAAATGAGCGAGATTGAGATCGAAGCCAGGGGCGGTAGCCAAATCTCAGGCGCTTTGGTGGGTAGAAATGTTGGCTCTATTCAAAATGTTAAACTCAATGCCTTGTTGAACTATGCAGCGGGCAGCGCTCGCGGCGGCCTAGTCGGAGAGAACTCCGCCAGTGGTGTGATTAACGGAGCAGAGATTGAGCTGAGTATTCATGCAAGCTCTGCTCTCACCCGCTTTGGGGGACTTGCCGGAAGAAGTTCAGGAGAAATTCGAAATATTCAATTGAAAGCCCTTGGTACAAGTCACTGCCCAAGCTCTAGCCTTGGCCAAGAAATTGGGGGCTTGATCGGACATATGAATGGAGGGCTGGCGGCCTTTTCATCGGCGGAAGTCGATCTATGTGGTCGTTGGATGATTGGAGGAATTGCTGGCCAGGTAGAGGGAAGTAGTCTGATTCAAGGCGTCACGGTATCTCAATCCTCTCTTGCAGGAGACTTCTCGCAGGGAAATCGGGTTGGAGGGATTGTAGGGCGATTAGGAGCCATTGGTGCTAACGACCCTTCGACATTGGTGATTTCAGACTCTGAGGTGTTGGCCGTGGCGATTACCGGGACGCACGGTTTGGGGGGTCTAGTAGGCGAGAACGGTGGAAAGAGCTTAGAAATCCTAAGGAGTTCTGTGTCGGCCAGTGAAATCGGTAAAGGTATAGACAGAAACAATCGAGGAGGATTGCTGGGTTTTGCGAGCTATACTTCCACTGGGAGCGCCTCCCTTCGCATTCGTGAGTCCTACTTTGATGGGAGTCTTCATGGGAGAGCTAATGCGGGAGGACTGGTGGGCTGGATCAACTATTCTCCGACGAGTTCACTAGAGATTTCAAATTCCTTTGCAAGAGGAGATATGATTGCCGAACAGAGTGTGGGCGGTTTGTTTGGACGAATCTTCTGCATTCCTCAGATGAATATCGATTTTGTTTACTCGAATGTAAAGCTTACTGGGCAGCAGCATTCTGGCGGACTTGTAGGCGAGACCAGTCTGCCTCCTGGGGTCTCCACTTGCGTTGGGCCTTCAGCTTTTTGGAATCGGTCGCTGAATCCGGCCTTCTATAACGAAGCCAATGAGGCAGACTCCAATTACCGAGCGCAATTTGGTACCGCCCTTGAAGAATCCGAAATGCTCGGAGATCAAATGTTTGACAACTCCAACATTTGGATTCTCGAAGAGGGACAGTTTCCCCGCCTCAAGGCCCTTGAATAGCTAGCCTTGCAACGGATTTTGTCGTTTTGAGCTCTGTAAGATTTTCAGAGCTGGTAGGGAGGGGGCAGAATTTGGGCTCTCTGGAGCCTTTCTGTTGGCAGGGGCCTTGCAGGTCATAGATGCGTGATGCGCTCCCCATTTCTTAGCTTAGCCCTGGCCCTTGGAATGCCCCTGTTTGTGGAAGCTTCTGAAAAAGAAGTCTCAGACAGGGCGATACGACTTTCTCATCTTGCGAAGGACGAAATCGCCATTGTTGCTCGCCTACAGTCTATGCGCCGAGCGACCGAAGAGCTGCCCGCCAGTTGGCGGGCGCCGGCCTTTGATGGTTCAGGAGAAGAAATCGACCGAGAAGCTTTGATTGCTGAAATCACCGAGCTAGAGATTTCAGCCGCCGAACGATGGAATATCATTTTGAACAATCTTGCGAGGCTTGAAGAGAAGCGGGCTAAACCGACCGCCGCAACCAAGCACTGGAGAGAGGGTCTCGAAAGCTTGGCTCTACGGCACAAAGCCATGAACAAAAAGTTGGACCACTATCACTCTCGACTTCAAGAAGGGATTCTCATGAATCTCGCCAAGCAGATTGAGATGAGTGCTGTACAACCCCCGAGCCTAGACTGAGGAGTGTCGCTAAGGGCCCATCTGCCCCTACATTCAGGTCGACCTCCGGTCGACGCCGTTTGCGGATAGCTGCAACGCTCCTTGTCCGCGTTGCAGTGTCGCCTTCGTCGCTCCGCTGCTCGAGTGGCATTGAACCACACTGCGATGCTCGCTCCTGGCCTTCTCGCATCTGAACCTTTATCGCCACTCCTCAATTGGTCGCTAAGGGCCCACTTTCTTCACTCGAAACCACTTTTTTTTGCCGAGTTTAATGACCGAGCCATCGGCAATGTCCTTCAGTCGAGTTTCTAAAGCCAGTTTCACCGGTTGGTTGTCAGATCCGTACAAGCTTGCTCCCCCCTGCTCAAAAATTCTCCGCGACTCTGAAAGAGATGCGAACGCTCTAGGCTTCGCTTGTTTCACCAAGATTCGATACAGAGCTTCTGATTCGTCACCCTGTAAGAGCATATTTTCAGCATCCAGATCAGAAACCTCTCCGCTGGCTTTTTTCAAATAAGCTTCTCTCTCTTTGCTCGCCGTCTCCTTAGAATGAAAGCGGGTCACAAGAATCTCTGCCAACTTTAACTTGGCCTCTCGGGGATCACTCTTTATCTCAGTCTGATAGTCTTTGGGATCCATTCTTGTCAGAAATTCGTAATAGTTTTTCAGCAAGCTGTCGGGCATCGACATGATTTTGCTAAACACCAAGTCTGGACTCTCAATAATGCCAATCGAGTTTCCAAAAGATTTGCTCATCTTCTTTTGTCCATCGAGCCCCTCTAAAAGCGGCAGCAAGATCACCACTTGAGGCTCTAGTCCAAAATGCTTTTGTAGCTCACGGCCTACGAGCAAATTGAAGCGCTGATCTTGGCCCCCAACCTCAATGTCTGCCTTAAGGGCCACGGAGTCATAAGCTTGAATGAGCGGATACAAAAACTCATGAATCGAAATGCTGACTCCCTCTTTGTACCTGAGTTTAAAATCTTCTCGTTCCAACATTCGCGCCACATTCATTTGTGAGGCCATTTCAATCAGGTCGCTTGCCTTCAGGCTTTCGCACCAAGCTGAATTAAAGACCACCTGGGTTTTTCTAGCATCAAGCACTTTAAAGACCTGCTCTCGATAGGTTTGAGCGTTCTTTTGAACTTCTTCGTCCGAGAGTGGAGGCCTGGTTTTGTTTCGCCCACTGGGATCGCCAATTTTTGCAGTAAAGTCGCCAATCAAGAAAAGGATCTGGTGGCCCAAGTCTTGAAAGTCTCGAAGCTTCTGAAGACCAATCAGATGACCTAGATGAAGGTCGGGTGCGGTAGGGTCAAAGCCCATCTTGACTCTTAAGGGTCGACCCTCTTTCTTGGCCGTTTCAAACTTTGCAGAAAGATTCTCTTCAGTGATAATTTCGACACAGGCTCGTCGGATGTTGTCCAGCTCACTGCTCATGAGTTCTCCGAATTCTCTGAATCGAAAGACATCGACCCGAATCGGGATCAATCTCAAAAATCACTCCCTGGAGACTCGATCGGCCTTCAGCGACCTGCATTTTGGCGGGCCTCTTTTCAAGAAAGCGTTGAAGAATGGCCTCCTTCTGCATTCCAATAATAGAGTCTATTGGGCCAGTCATTCCGGCGTCACTCAAAAATCCTGTTCCGTGCGGAAGAATTCGCTCGTCGCTGGTTTGAACATGAGTGTGAGTTCCCACGCAGGCAGAGACTCGACCGTCGACAAAATAACCCATCGCGGCCTTTTCACTCGTGGCCTCCGCATGAATATCGAGCAAAATCACCCGAGCCTTTTGGCTCAGCTCAGCCCGCTCTCGTTCGAAAGCTCGAAATGGGCAGTCCAAAGGGTCCATAAACACTCTGCCCATCACATTGATTAAACCTACCGCTTGACCGCAGGAGCTTTCAACAACCGTCGACCCGTGGCCCGGTGAGTCTGGCGGGTAGTTGGCGGGCCTTACAATTTTGCCTTCGAAAGCTCGAAAGGCTTCGGCCACCTCTTTCTTGTCAAAGATGTGATTTCCTCCGGTAATGGCATCCACTCCGCTATCGAAAATTTCTTTCGCAGTAGACGGAGTCAGGCCAAAACCGTGAGCAGCGTTTTCAGCATTCGCTACCGTCAAACCTACTTGGTACTCGTCTCGAATTTGTGGCACTAAGGCGGCGACTGCCCGTCGACCCGCTGAACCCACAATATCACCAATAAAAAAGATCCGAAGACCTGAACCGCTCGCTTGCATTTTGAAAGATCTATCAGACTTCCGTGCTTTCAGAAAGTGCGAGCCCTGCCCCGTTCTGGCTTCCAAGCCGCTTGAGGGCTAACAATCCAATCCACCCGCTCGTCGGAGGGCTTCTCTGGCCAGGCTTCAAAGCGCATCTGAGGACTGGCAATGAGGCTCAGCCGTAAGGCGAGGGGATGCCTTGCCAGCCAGCGATCGTAAAAACCTCTGCCGCTACCAATTCGCGATCCCAGGGGTGAGAAAGCGATTCCCGGACAAAAGACCGCGAGTCTGCTGTGATCTTCTAGTTTTTCGGTCGAGCCGTTTGGCTCCCAACAGGGGCCGTGTGCGGCGAGCTCCCCCCAAGATCTGACACGATAGAATTCGAGTTGCTCCCCTTGAGTGCGAGGAAAGTAGCACGGCTTTTCGGACAACAGAAGTTTTTCGAACACTGGTCGAAGCGGAAGCTCAAAGCCCAAGGGAGCAAAGAGAGCAAACTCATGATAGTCCTGCAAAAGCCTCCTCAGAATAGTCTGGGTCCAAATGGCGACCACAATATCGATCTTTTCGGAATTGGAGATTTGGTCGAGATTCCTTCGGCACTTCTGCCGAATCTCAGACTGAGAAAAAATGACTGCTCCCACCTGCACCGTTCTTCGTCGTGTTTTGAACCCAGCTTAGCTAGGTGGGGAAAGTGTTGGGAGCTTTAGGCTTCCTCCTGAAAGGAAGCTCACCGCTGCCAGGGACTCACCCCGTTCAAAAAATTATCGGTTCAAAAAATCCTGACTTCGATCGAATGCCGCAGGAGCAGTCTAAGACGATCTTGTCATCTCTGATACTGATTCTACCAGCTGATCGGTTCGTTTGAGAAGTGCTTTTCCTGCGCTGCGTAAGTCTTCTCGCTCCATTGCCATTTCAAGCAGCAAAAGGAGGCAAAGATCAAGGGGACTGCTTTGCGCTCGGTCCTTCTGAATCTCGAAAATTCTTTGGTCCAAGTCTTGCATAACCTCCCGAAGGAGCTCGGGTTGGCTGCTTCTCACCCGAAGCTTCTTGCCAAATACGCTCCACTCAATCTCTTGAGAGTGCTCTGCCTTCATGCTCACAAACTCAAAACTACCGAGGCTGTCCAAGAATGGCCAGACAGAAATAGCCTCGGGCTTCTGTTTTGGTCAAAATGAGATCTGTGGCGACATCCAGACTGAAAACCTGGTTTTTTCAAAAGCGAGTCTATCTGTTTGACCTGGACGGAAGTCTGTATCTGGGGGCAAGGCCGATTTCAGGAGCAGTCAAGCTTCTCAAGAAGTTGGAGGCTCAGAACAAAGAGATCTTCTATTTGAGCAACAATTCTTCTCGCTCAGATCGAGCCCTTCTTCAAAAGCTCAGGAAGATGGGATTTCCGGCCAAGCCTCAGCAGATCTTGATTTCGACGCATATCCTGATCCGATACTTGCAGAAGAAGCGCTTTCGTAGGGCCTTCGTGTTGGGAACCCCGGCCATGAAGCGCATGCTGAATCAATCGAAGCAGATTCGTTGCGTCGATGAGAATCCGCAAGTGGTGGTGGTCGGCTTTGATAAAACACTCACTTATGCCAAGCTTTTACGAGCGGCGCAGTGGATCAGCCAGGGCTTGCCCTGGATCATTACCCATCCCGATTTGTTTTGTCCGACTGAGAGGGGCCCCGAGCCTGATTGCGGGGCGATTGCCAAGCTCCTTGAACTCAGCACGGCTAAGAAGGCTGTGGTGACTTTGGGGAAGAGTTCGCCTTGGATGATGGAGTTGCTTCGAGAGAGCTGTTTCTTCAAAGCTTCTGAAGTCGTGGTGGTTGGAGATCGTCTGACGACCGACATTCGCATGGCGGTCGAGAACAAGTTTGAGAGCCTATTTGTGCTCTCTGGAGATCATCAAAGGACGGATTTGAGGAAACATCCCTGGAAGCCGAGCTTTATTGCAAATTCTGTTGCCGAACTCGTTTAGTCCCCTGAATCGCTAAGGGCACTGTCGCCAAACTCCATATTCGGGAGTGGCGATAGGGGTCCATCTGCACTTGCCAGAAGGGGTCAGTGACGCCATAGTTTGGCCATGTGGATTTTGTGGATTAGCCTTTTAGTGAGCAGCCTCTTTGTGAGTGCTTGCGCCACTCGTCAAGAAGGTCCACCCCCCTTGGGCAGTCCTGTGCCCACTCGCAGCCAAGAGCCCGCAGAGATTCAACCCCTGAAGCGACCCACCCAAAGTCGGGTCGAGACGGCTCCAGATTCTGAGGCCGTTAATCTATTTTTTGCCGAGCTTCGACTGCTCGCGGAAACTCTGGCCTCCGGCTGTGAGGAGGTGGAAAGAAATGAAGAGAGTCGAATGGAAGACTTTCTGGTGGATGTCACTGACTCAGGTCTTCAATTTTTGGGCCCGCACTCTGGGGGGAACCAGATTTTCAATTTAAGATTGCAGTCGATTGGTTTTGATGATTATCGCTTTAGAGGAAGTCTGGAAGAAAGCGCCTCTTCAGACTTTCCCTATGAACTTCGCTTGAGGGTTCGACCCGGCAATGTTCTCGAGCTTCGATACTTTGACCAAACTCACCGAATTGACCTCAGATCTGTTCCCGTCTTGAGCTTTCAAGCGACAGAAAATCGATCTGAGACTTGTCGAGTGACACACAATGTGAATTTGTTTGCAGAGGAGACGGGCCTCTTTAGGTTGCCTTTGTCTCCGACTGGTGAAGCAAGAAGGCTTCGGTAAAGTCTTCGAGGTCTCCGTCTAAGACGGCATCCACCTGCCCCGTTTCTCGATTGGTTCGATGGTCTTTTACCATTCGGTAGGGATGTAAAACATAAGACCGAATCTGGCTTCCCCAACTAATCTCTCTTTTTTCAGCATTCTTTGCATCGACAGCCTCTTGCCGCTTCTGCATTTCTCTCTCATACAATTTACTTCTGAGCATTCTCATGGCGGTATCTCTGTTTTGATGTTGTGAGCGATTGGTTTGGCATGCCACAACAATGCCTGACGGCAAATGCGTCAAGCGAATGGCCGAGTCAGTTCGATTCACATGCTGTCCGCCGGCTCCACTGGCTCGATAAGTGTCGACTCGAAGGTCCTCTTGCCGAACTTCAATCTCAATTTGATCGTCAATCTCAGGCACGACATCAACAGCAGCAAATGAGGTGTGCCGTCTCTTGCCAGCATCAAAAGGTGATATGCGAACGAGACGATGCACCCCTCGCTCCGACTTCAAATAACCATAAGGATGATCCCCTCGGCAGACAAAAGAGCAAGACTTGATGCCAGCCGCCTCGCCGGCTTGTTCATCGACCAGCTCAACTTGGTAGCCTCGCCTCTGGGCATAACGCATCAACATTCTCTGAATAATCTGAGCCCAATCTTGAGCCTCCGTTCCCCCAGAGCCGGCATTGATCGAAACAATGGCCGGTTGAGAGTCCATCTCGTCAGACAACATCCGACGAAGTTCAAGAGCGCGCAAGACTTCCTCTCCTGCGACCAGGTCTTGCGAAATCTCCGAAATGATTTCTGCTTCATCACTAGAAATTTCTAGAAGTTCTTTGGAGTCCGAAAAGCTTGTCTCTAGTTTCTGAATGGGATCAATGAGCCGGTTCAACGACTCTATCCGAAGATTGATCTCTTTCGCTTTTTCAGGATCATTCCAGAATTGGGGTTGAGTCGCCTGTTCTTGAAGCGCAGCTCGTTCGTCGATCAGCTGAGGGATGTCAAAGCAGCCTCCGGAGAGAACTTAGTCTCTCGCTGAGTTGTTGGATTCGGGAAAGAAGATCTTTCTGTTCTTGCTTCGAATTCTCCATAGAAATCCTATAGCAAAGACCGCAAACCAAATCCACTGCATCATCGGATAAGTTCGAGCAAAAAAGCTCAGCTGAGGATCTGTCGGAAAGGCGACGACCTCAGTGAGGACCCCCTCTTCAAAAAGAGGGATCGCATGGCGAGAACGGCCGCTCAAGACGCTCGTCTGCCCGTTGTTTGTGGATCGAATCATCGGCAGTCCAACCGTCCAGGCGTGCAGCCTGGCAATGTTTTCATGTTGTCGGAGGGCAGAGCTCTCTCCGTACCAGGCATCATTGGTCAGATTCACTAAGATTTGGGCGCCCGATCGTGAGTGTCGAACCGCATGACGAACAAAAATGTCTTCGTAACAAATCAAAATTCCGAGCCGAAGGTCGTCTAAAAGAACGAGATCTTGGTCGATCTCGCCCGGCAAGAATCGTCCAACATTGGCGACCAGTTTTTCGAACGGGAGAATGTCTTCAAAGGGAACATATTCCCCGAAAGGGACGAGGTGCACCTTATCGTAGCGATGGATGACCTGATCTCGTATGGCCAGAATTGCAGAGTTGCGAATCACCCCTCGGTCAGAGACCACACCCCCAAAAAGCAAAGGCTTCGGACTCGAAAAGGGGAGCTGCCGTTGGCTCAGTCCGAGGGCGAAGGGATACGAAGTCTCGGGCCAAACGATCAGATCTGGTTCTGCTTCAAGGGCCTCTGTGGTCAGACGCATCAATTGCCTTAGGTTTTCAGCCGCCGCCGCCGGGTTCCATTTCACTTCTTGGGGAATGTTGGGCTGAACCAGAGAGACGCGAATCGACTCGGAGTATTCCTTCGTGTCGTCCTTAAAATAGGAAAAGAGAACAAGCCCGACGAACAAAAGACTGAGGCCTCCAATTGCAAGCCGCGCTCGTCGATCAGGTAGCCAGGCATCGAAGTGGAGGATAATGCTGACAAAGAAAATCCACAAAAAGCTGAGGCCGTGTACTCCCCAGATCGAGGCAGACATTCCTATCAATGGCCATTCGGCGAAGAAATAGCCCAGCTCTCCCCACCCAAAACCGGTGAAGAGATACTCTCGAGTGACGCCCAGGGCGGCCCAAAGGGAGGCCCACAAAAGGGATCGATGAATGACTCCAAGTTGTAAAACCTGGGACATTCCTGCGATGAGGGCCCATAGACCCAAAAACAAAGCGCAGTAGGCCCAAAGCCCCGCGCTCACAAAAATGGACACAAGCAGGTGAATCTCGCCATACACAAGCAAGGCGTGCACGAGCCAATACAGGCTCGCGCCAAAGAAAACAAAGCCGCCCCAAAATCCAAGAAAAAAACGAGTGAGCTTCTTTCGTCTCATGCTGCTCACCTTGATGAACAAGGCAAGCCCAAGGGAGGCTAATAGAAAATTGAGAACCCCAGGCTCCCAGACAAAGCTACCAAAGCGAACGGGATGGGCGAGACTCATTAAAAGCCCCGCAAGGCTCTGTAGGCAAATCCATAGAATCATGACTCGATCAAGCTTTCAGTTTCTTTATAAAGTAGTTTTCGTAAACCTTCATTAAGTCTGCCTCAGCATGGTTGTGATGGTCCATCCCCAAAAGGTGAAGAAGAGCATGTATAAACAGCTCTAGGACCTCGTCATCTAGTCTGTGTCGATAAATCTTTGCTTGTTTAGCAGCCGTATCGAGGTCAATGACGACAGAGCCTAACAGAGAGTCCGAGAGCTTAAAGCTTAACACATCCGTGGCCTTATTCTTTCCTCGAAACCGACGGTTGAGGCTCTTCATTTCGTCTGAGCGAACGAAACGGAGCTCAACGATTCTTGGGCTCTGTGGAAAGGTCTGCAGAAAAAGTTCAAAGGCCCTTCGAAGTTTATGTGAACTTCGATAAGAGACATCAACTCCGAAACCTTCAAGAATTTGCGCTTTTGGCAGAACTCTTTTTTGAGATCGTCTTCGTTTCTTCATTGGTGGGCGTTTCTTTTCTTAGGTGGGGGTAATCAATTCTTTGATGATAAACCCCCTGCAAGACATTCACAAAAGCATTTCCGATCGCGTTCAAGTCTTTCAGGCTGAGATCGCATTCGTCCAACTGTCCATCTAAGAAGAACCTTCGAATCGTTGCATTGACTTGCTGTCGCAATTGATCAGGGCCGGCCTGACTCAATGACTTTGAGGCAGCTTCGACAGCGTCGGCAAGCATAATGATCGCCGCTTCTTTGGTTTGAGGCTTGGGGCCAGGATATCGATAGTCTCGCTCGTCGACTTCGCTTTCGTCTTCCGCATTCTTTCTAGCTTTGTCGTAAAAGTAAGAGATGAGGGCGGTGCCATGATGTTGCGGGATGCAATCGATGATGGCTTGAGGAAGTTTGTACTGATGTGCCAGCTCAATGCCGTCTTTCACATGGTTAGCAATGATCAGAGCGCTCATAGAAGGAACCATTTTGTCATGACGGTTCTCTCCCTTAATGTTCTCAATAAAGTACTGGGGCTTTTTTAACTTTCCAACATCGTGATACAGGCTGGCCACGCGAGCAAAGAGGGGGTTGGCGTTGACGGCTTCGGCAGCCTTCTCAGAAAGTTGACTCACGGTGAAAGAATGGAAGTAGCTGCCAGGCGCCTTGATGATCATTTCTCTCAAAAGCGGATGGTTGTTGCTCGACAATTCCATCAATCGAAGGTCGGTCGTATAACCCAGAAACTCAATCACTGGCTGACTGAAGAGCACGATGCCTGCCGAAAAGAGGCCGGCTAAAACACAAAAGCTTAGCGTAATTGGAAGGTCGACCCAAACAGGATCTAGGCCCACGGTGGAAACGAGTCCCATCAAGAGTCCAATTAACACGCAGACCGCCTGAATGAGTCCGGTGAACACACCCGCCTTCAAGACATCCATTCGCTGGCTGACATGCCTCATCGCCGCCGCTCCCGATAGCCCGACAATCAGGGTCGTGAGAGCGAAAAATGGGTTCTGAGTCATCCAGCCGACACAGACCGAAAACAAAACCATCAAGAAGGAGGTGATTTCCATGCTGGTAAAAAGCCGCAAGGTCATGCCTGCAAAGCCTAAGGGTAGGAGGCAAAGCAGAACCAGGTTGCTTCGGCTCTCGTCGGCGAAGGACTGGAAGAGAGAATAAATGACGGCGATCAGCGCGATCGCCACAACGAAGTAACCCCCCAAGACGATGCGGTCGTGAGAAGACAGGCGAAACTTTCTAAAATTTCTAGTACCAACCCAATAGAATAAAAATATCATCAGAAACAGGAGGGTTGTGAAGCCCGCAAAGGCCTTCAGGTCTTGGCGACTCGCCTGTGTCATGCGCAGCCGCTCTAGAATCAAGGCCTGCCGCGCTTCAATCTTGTCTCCCTCACGAACAATCATCTGACCTTTCGACACTTCTTCCACCACTCGCTCTACCTGCTGCCGAGCTTCCTCTCGACGGGTCTCGGTCTCAACGGGATTGAGGCTGACGCTGGCCTGGATAAGTTGTAAGGCCATTTTTTTTGCCAGAATTCTTTGCTGATCTGGAAGTTGTCGCAGGCTCAGGGGAGGGGAGTTTCGAATCAGATCTCTGGCCTGTTCAACGGATCGATTCTGAGCCCGAAACTCAGGGAGAGAAAGGATTTCCTCTCTCTCCGTCAAAAGATCTCGTAGAATCAAACGGTTTCTCTGTCCTGACCGATTGATGCTTTCATCATAGATCAGGGTTTCATGCGCGTTGGTGATGGACTCTAAAAGCGCTGATTCAAAGGCTCTTGAAAGGCCCCAACTCTGTAAGCTTTGCCACTCGGTCGACAAAAGATTGAGATCCAGTCCTTCTGCCAACAGCCTTTGAAACTCATCTGGGTCTTGTCGAACCAAGGGTCTTGCCGAACGAAAAGTTTCTCGAACTCTGTCTCGACTGACTTCCCTCATCTGCGCATCGACATCAAAGACGGGAAGCACCGCTTGGGCTGCCGCTTCTTGTCGTCGTTTTGTCAATTCTTCGTCTACAAAGATGACATCAGAGGCGGCCCGGATGTCTTGTCTGGAAATTTCTCCTGCACGATAGTGGGGTAAATCTGACTGAAAGGGGAATTGGACCACCAAAGCGGTGAGCACGGCCACACCGAGGGGGATGACAAACTGCGTCCAGCGAAGTTTGAGCCAGTCCAACAGGTCCTCGAGTTTCCCGACGATTTCAGGCCTGGCCATGGGGGCATTCTATACCAAGTTGAGCTGCTTAGGGCAGAGATTCTTGGTCTTTCTGCCGCAGAGTCTTGCCAACAAATTCGGAGGTCGCTGCCACTGCAACGCGGGCAAGAAACGAAGCAGCCATCCGAAAACGATGTCGACCGGAGGTCGACATAAGAGTAGGGGCAGATGGGCCTTTAGCGCCACTCCCATTCCAGTTCGTAGCGATCAAGGCTGACTAGTCGGTAAGCAAGGCCATCAAAAGATTGACCCGCAATCACCCGAGAGAGCTGCAGCTCTTGTAAAGTCAGAGGGTATCTGCCATGCACCCCTCTGTAAATTTCGAGAGCCGATTGCACCGGGGCCAGATCGACCTGTGGTGTCGGCTGACTCCAAAAGAAGAAACCCGAAACGGCAGCCACAAACACACAAACAAGAAAACCAGCCTTTAGCTCTTTGAAGCTAAGTGGACTCTTCGAGCCGTGGCTTCTGCTGCTATCCTCGTCTCTTGGACCGACCGCTCCCTGATCCCAGAGTTCGATCAGGCGTCTTAAGGTGAGAAACTCTCCAGAATAAGACTTTCGAATAATGTCTTGAACATTGTTATGCCCATCGCACAGTCGAAGTAACTCAATCTGCTCGTCTGAGAATCGAGCATCGCCTTGAAGAACAATTCCCGCCGTATCACTAAACCTTTCTAAAGCTTGATCAACGGCGTCTTTCTGGCGGTTCTCTTCTTTCTCCAGTTCGCTCGAGGGCACTCGACAAGCAAAAACTCGGTGACTCGATCCGATTCTCTTCTGTATTTTTGGCCATTCTTCTAATCGTGCTTTGGCTTCGTTTAGCAGTCGACTGATCGATCGAGGGCTGTAAAAAGAAAGTTCTAAAGACGGTGAAAAGGCTGAATCGTCCGGAATGGGAATCAGATCTACATTGGTCCAAAAAAAGATTCGAAAGAAGATTTCATAGCGGTCTGACTTCAAATGTCTTACTAGCTTGGCTTCCTTCTCTCGATTTTCTCGAAGCAGCTGAAGCACGATGGCCTCCCAACTCACAGCCCCTTGAGTAACTTGTTCTGGGGGCATTCGCAGCCATCGAACCTCTTGAAGTTTCTCGACCGCCCGATCAAGCGGTCGATAGGCATACAGAAACTCTCCCTCAAGAAAGACGAGAAAGGCGTTGCCCTCGCTGGCGGTCACCTGAACTTCGCCGGACCAACGATCTTGTTCGAGTTTTGAGAAAAAATGAAAAAGGTCTGTCATGCTTCTGCCTTTCTGCGGCTTGCTCGGCCAACAAAGTAATGAAGAAGCAGGGCAATCACAAAGATAGCCACAGAGAATTGAAACTCAGAAAAGACTCCCGGTTTTGGAGCCGAGGCAAAGTCTAAGATCTTCGCCCGCGCACTGAAAGGAAGGCTCAGAACGAAGAGGCTCCAGATCACAAAGGCTAAGAAGAAAGCACGAAAGAGTTGGGCTTCGAACACCTGGTAGCTTGGTGAAAACAGCCAAGACCAAAACCGAATTCGATCTGAGCGCCTTCTCTCATAATCCCGCCGTTTTTGCAGGTACTTCTGCCGCTCTGATCCATCGACCTTTTCAGCTTGGTAAGTCATTTTTTCTGCGAGAGGGGTGAGATTGACAAACACAGAAGGAGTGGGTTCGCCAGTGAAGCTGCACAGACCACTGGCTCGTCTTCGAGTTTTCATCAGCGCGATCAGAATAAGCCATGGCAAAATGGCCCTTGCGAGTGAAAACCAATTCAAGTCCGTCCATGACGAGGGGGTCAATGTCTGAAAGAGCTTGTCTTTCAATCGAATGAGAAAGAATACGGCCACGCTTTTTGGGCGCTCAAACAAGAGCCTTCTGTCTCGTCTTTGGTACTCCCCCAACAGCTGTAGGTAGTCTCGATTTGAAAGTCGGTTTCGATAGCGATCGGAAGAGGCCAGATCTTGAGCTTCTCCGTAAAGCTGGGCAAGGTTGAAGGCTACCACCGAATTGTTCGGAAACTGAGAGTCCAAACTCAGGTAGCTCTGAATACTCTGATCTCGGTTCGAGCTGCGATGAGAAAGATTGATCAGAATCGTTTGTCCAATCAAGCCCGGCTCTTGCTGCGATAGAAGTCTTCGGGCAAGAGCTTCATCTTGATTAAGGGCGGCCCAAAGCGCCTGCAATTCTGGGTTGAGTGTTCGGAGCCGACTTTGTGAGTATTCGAGTCGATTCTTTCCGTGCTTCAGAGCCTCAACCGCCAAAGACTCTTCAAGACTTGAGTGAATCGTAGAAATGACGGGGGCTCCAGAAATAGCAATGGCAAACAGTAGGCTCAGACTGAAGAAAAAGCGCCGACGCCTGGCATAGACGCTGGCTATGCAAAGCAACAAAAACAGGCTGAGAGCGAGAAACTTTAGAGCCAGTCCCAGTCCGATACAAAACAGAAGGCAGAACCAGACGGTCTTGGTCGAAGAGGCTCCAAACAGTCTTGTAAAGTCTCGCTGCAAGGCGGGCATCCAGTTAAGAAAATGTATGAATAGAAGAAAGAGAAGGCACAGAAAAAGAGGAAGTTGCAGTTGGCTGGTGTGTTTGATGAGCGCGAGCATCAACTCCACGGGCCTTTGAAAACCAATCTGAAAGGCCTTAAGAAGGGCGCCCCCCCATTGGCCAACCTGAAGGGGGGATCGGGTGATGGATTCTCTCCAGTGCATGAGTGCGCTACTGATTTCTAAGGGCTGTGGGGGAAGCTCCTCAGGTCGCAAATGTCGGTGAATCCAATAAGCCTCTGCGATATCAACAAAATCGTATCGGTTTTTGAAACTCTCCAGTTCTTCCAGTTGCTGTGCTTGGTGGAAATCTTGTCTGAGGCGATTCTGGCCGAAGTCTGTCTCGATTTCAGAAGCAGCACGAGCTTCGCCCTCCGCAAGGGAGAAGAGCAATAAGCCGATAGACAGAAGAATTCGCTGCACTTTTAACAGCTTACATAAGCTTTCTTTCGAGAATCTAGCTTTAATTCTGTGGGCGCCTTCGCAGAAATCGAGCAAGGGCCTGTTGAGGAAAGACAAAAATCTGACTTAAATAGACGGCTGCGCCTAGACCCACCAGAGTCAAGACCAGCACGAACTTATCGAGTCGAATGCCCTTTTGGTTGAAAACAGCCGTCCACTCGAGAACTTCTTGAGCCTGCCAAAGGCAGACGGCCATGATAAGACTGAAAACAGAAGCGATGAAGGCGGTTTTTAGAATTTCACCCCAGAGAAAGTCAGGAAAGCGCTTCATCAAAATGATGCAGAGTAAACCACAGTTGGCGAAGCTCGACGCACTGGTCGCCAGAGCAATTCCCGGAGCTCCCATCCGTTTGGAAAGATACCAAGCTAGAACCGCATTCACAAAGAGCGCAAACAGAGCAATCCAGGCAGGTGTTTTCGTGTCTTTCATGGCGAAGTACATGGGTAGAAGGCTTCTCATCAGACAAAAGAAGGGGAGCCCAAGGCTGTAGAAGAAGAGACAGTGTGAACTCACTTCTAGGTCAGACATTTCGAATCGGCCTGTGTAAAAAATGGTCGACAAAAGTGGCGTCGCGAGAAGAATCAAGCCAGTCATCGCGGGCAAGGCTAGCGAGAGATTGAGGCTCGTCGAAAAGCTAAAGGTCTGAGCAAGGCTCGTACGATCCCCAGCAATATAGAGTCGCGTTAAGCTCGGAAGCGCTGCGACCGACATCGAAGTGGCAATCAGCGAAACGGGCAGCTCGATCAAGAGGTCCGCGTAGAAAAGATGTGAGACCGCTCCGGGGATGTCGCTTGCAAAGATTCGATTCACGATAATATTGAGTTGATAAATTCCCATGCTCAAGAGAGAAGGAACGAGAATCAATCCTAAGCTGAAGACTCTAGGATCTCGCCAGTTAAACTGAAGTCGAGGCCAAAGCCTAAACTGAAGGAGCTTTGGAACGAAGACCACGACTTGTAGAATAACTCCGACTAGAATCGCTCCTGAGAAGACAAAAATACCGAGCTCAGAATCGGCACTGAGAAGCCAGAATGCCAATGGAAAAAGGCTAATGACACAAAGGTTGAGGACGGCTGGACCTAAGGCAGGGATGGCAAAGCTTTTGAGGGAGTTCAAGACTCCCATAAAAAGGGCGGCCCAGGAGATGAAAAGGAGAAATGGAAAGAGAAAGCGGGTGAGTTGAACGCTGAGTTCAAATTTACCCTCAATTTCTTGAAAGTGGGGTACATAGAGGGCGACAAGCCAAGGGCTCAAAAGGATGCCCAGAAGGCAGAGAAATCCGACGCAGAGGCTAAGCCACCAAAAGCAATTCGACACAAAGCTCTCAGCAGCTCGGGGGTCATTCTTCTGAAGCTCCCGAGTGAAAATCGAAACGAAAGCGGGCGTGAGAGCCCCCTCTCCAAATAGCCTTCGCAGGGCATTGGGGATGGTAAAGGCGGCAATGAAGGCGTCAGAGGCAAAGCCCGCTCCAAAGTAATGGCTCAATAGCTGATTTCGGACCAGGCCTAGGATTCGTGACAGAAGGGTTCCCCCGGCCATAACGCGACCAGCTCGGCCAATCTCTCCCTTCTCTGTGTCTGCTTGGTTCATCAAGGTATTGAAAGCCTTTTGTTGACAGAATAAGTCTGTGACGATTATTGCTGGTTGGCAATGGCAAATCATCGTTCAGCAGAAAAGAGAGCTCGTCAAAACCTGGTTCGAAGTGAAAGAAATCGAAAGCTTCGTGCGAAGCTGAGAACCGCAGTGAAAAGCGCCTTACTCAGTAAAGAAGAGAGTGAGAAGAAGCTTAAACTGTCGGAGGCTTTTTCGAAGATTCAAAAAGCAAGGGGCGTCTTGCACCCTAATACCGTCAAAAGAAAGATGGCGAGACTTGCAAAAGCGGTGAACCGAAAAGGAAGCCAGGCCGCGCCGGCCTCGCGCTAAGCAGCTTCATTTTTTTGAGTCGAATCTGACAGAGATCGTGGCTGAGCTTTCTAAGCACATCCTTTTCGTCGTATCCTGACTTCAGAAACAGGTCAGCCTCCGAGAGCTTGTGGAAGATGTGAGTCCACTGAGTTTGGGAATAGCGCGGAGCCTTTCTCCACTTTTGAATGACAAAGCCCGGGAGTTTCAAGCTTCTGGTAATCTCCGCTTCGCTAAGACCCTTCTTCACGGCATATGTGACCAGTCGACCCATTCGATAGTGGCGAGTCAGCATTTGGAGAAGGGCGAGGGGGTGTTGGCCAGCATCCAGGCTAAGTTCGAGCTCTCGTAGGCAGCTTCTCAAATCAGAGCGATCAATTTGGTCCATCCACCTGAAGATGGCCTTTTCATGCCGACCATCCTCTTGAGGCTCTGGGGCAACCCACTGCTCAAAAGGCCAGGCCTTCGGGGGGGCTGACTCTGAAAGTAAAAGAATCACATGGGGGCAGTCTTGAAACTCCTGAAACAGTTCTTCGATCTTCTTTACTGTTTTCAGCGCTTTGTCAGCCTGACTGATAAGCAGGAGCTTTTGTCTTGCAAAGAGTGTGAACGACCGAGAGCTGTCGACCACTTGGGCCCATCGCAAACTTTCTCCGGCCCACTTCTCTTCGATCAGTCGCTCAGCCCAAGAGTGGCCCTTTAGAAACTCGGCCCACCAAAAACTTCGAGGGACTTCCTCGTTTACTTGAATCCAGACATGTTTTCTTGGCTTCATCACTTCTTTTCTGTTTCGTCGTCCTCAAGAACATCGTCCAAAGTCGAAGGGTCGAAAATTGGGGTCTCTTGGGTTCCCTCTTCGATTTCTGTTTCATCAGATTCGTCTTCATCTGGCAATCCCAGAGCCTCAGCCTCCTTCAGAATTTCAGTCTTTTGATCTTTGAAGGGCTCTAGCATGGCCTTCTCGATTTCTTGAGAGATTTCTTCCGGATCAAAAAAGTCTTCTGTTGACTCAATCGGGGGGGCCTCGGCTTTCAGTTCTGTTTTTGGAATTTTCAGTTCTTCGGTTGTCTCTGGAATCTCGCTCGAAGGCTCGTCATCCTGCTTCCGTTCAATCTCTTTCTGGGCGGAATGGGCCTCTTGCGATTCAGTCGCTGCGGCCTTTTGAGGCTCCTCTTCAAGGCTCTCTGTCACTTCTTCGACAATCTCTTCGGCCAATTCTTCAGCGGCTTCCTCAGAAGCCGCCTCGATGGGCGCTGGTTCTGGCGCATCGTCTGAGACTTCTTCTACCACTTCTTCTGCAATCTCTTCAGCGAAGTCTTCTGCCGGCTCTTCAGACGCGGCCTGTTTGGGTGGCGACTCGATCACTTCTTCGGCCACTTCCTCTGCGATTTCTTCGGCAATCTCCTCCTCAGCAATCTTCTCCTCAGCAATCTCCTCTGCGATCTCTTCAGCGATTTCTTCCTCAGCTTCTTCCTCCGGTTTTTTCTCTGGTCCTTTTTCTGGGGCAGAGGCCTCAGGCTCTTGGGTGGTCTCTTCGGCAGGCCTTGGTTCTGGCTCAGAGCCAGCGGCCGCAGGTTCCTCGCTAGCGACTTCCGCCGTCTTTTCGAGAGTCTTAGGAGCCTCCATCACTTCGGTGACTTCATTGAGCCCATCGGAGGCTTCAGGCTCTTCAGTTGGTGGAGCTTCTTCTAGAGTCGCGGCCGCTGGAGCCTCTCCTCCCTTGCTAGCTGGGGGAGGGGGCAGCTTCTCAGCAGACTCGGCTGTGTTCGGCGCAGCCGCCTCAGCCTCTGGGCTTGCTGCCGGAGGACTTTCTGTGGATGCGGCTTCAGATTCAGTCTGAGCGGAGGCTTCGGCTGCTTTCTTCGACGATCTGCCGGGAACTCGCTCAAAGAGGGCTCGCGCCACCGGCTTCAGTTGGGGAGAAAAAAAGCTGAGAAGAAAGGCCACAAAGCTAAGCAGGCTCAAAGCAAAGAGGAAAAGCAGTGCCCACTTCCAAAAGCCCTCAATTCGAGAGCTGTCCATAATGGGGGGGGCCACCTGGCTCTGAGCAAAGCTTGCTAAGCTCTCAACTTTGCTGTGCAATTTCATCAACACCTGCCTCTATGCTAGGCGTATTTGCTTTTTTTGGGCAATCACTCAAACTTTGCAGAAGCATTTCTCCAGATCTGATCGAAAATCGCGTATAAATCGACAAAGGAGTTTCAAGATGACCAAAGAATTGATTGCTGAGGCGCTCACATTCGATGATGTGCTTCTTGTTCCGCAAGATAGCTCCGTGCTTCCGAGAGAGATTTCACTCCAAACTCGGCTTTGTGTCGGAATTGAACTGCGAATTCCTCTGGCATCCGCCGCCATGGACACTGTCACAGAGTCAAAGATGGCGATTCGTTTGGCTCAAGAAGGTGGAATCGGTGTGATCCATCGCAACTTGAGCCCTGAATCTCAAGCGGCCGAAGTGAAGGCGGTGAAAAAGTTTGAGAGTGGAATGGTGGTCAATCCAATCACCATTGGTCCGGAAGATCCCTTGAAGCGAGCGAGAGAGTTGATGGACAAGCATAACATCTCAGGCCTACCCGTTGTCGAAGGGGGGCGCTGTGTAGGGATCATCACGAACCGTGACCTGCGCTTTGTGGAAAGGCTGGATCAGTCCGTGAGTTCGCGGATGACAAAAGATTTTGTGAGCGTCGAAGAGGGGGCTGATCAAGGGGCTTGTCGACAACTTTTGAGTCAGCACCGAATCGAGAAACTTCTCGTGGTGGATTCAGAAATGCGACTGAAGGGTTTGATCACGATCAAAGATATTGAAAAGACTGCGCGATATCCTCAGGCTTCGAAGGATTCTCGGGGAAGTCTAGTGGTGGGAGCAGCCATTGGCACGGCCGTTGAAGACGATCGACGAGTCGCATTGTTGGTGGAGGCTGGGGTCGATGTCTTGTTTTTAGACACCGCTCACGGCCACTCTTATCTTGTGATTGAGAAATTGAAGCAGATCAAAAAAGATTTCACTCAGCTTCCGGTGGTGGCGGGTAATGTGGCTTCAGCTGAGGCCGCCAAGGCCTTGATTCGTGCGGGAGCCGATGCCATTAAGGTCGGCGTGGGCCCGGGTAGCATTTGTACAACTCGGGTGATTGCAGGAGTGGGAGTTCCTCAGCTGACGGCCATTATGAATTGTGCTGAAGAGTGTCGAGCCGCGAAGGTGCCGCTGATTGCGGATGGAGGAATCAAGTATTCTGGAGATGTGGTGAAAGCATTGGCGGCTGGGGCGGACAGCGTGATGGTGGGCTCTCTTCTGGCGGGTACAGACGAAAGCCCGGGCGAGACGATCTTGTATCAGGGGCGATCCTACAAAGAGCATCGGGGTATGGGCAGTATTGAGGCCATGAGATCGGGCTCGCGAGATCGTTATTTTCAATCGGATGAACTGACGGAAAAGCTGGTTCCCGAGGGAATTGTAGGGCGAGTGCCCTATCGAGGTTCTGTTTCGACCGTCATTCATCAGTTGATGGGAGGGGTCAGATCTGGAATGGGCTATGTGGGGGCGGCTTCGATTGCTGAGCTTCAGAAGCGCGCGAAATTTGTTCGAATGACAGCCGCTGGCTTGAAAGAGTCGCATGTGCATGATGTTGTCGTGACAAAAGAAGCGCCCAACTACCAGCTTGGCTAGGATTCAAATGAAAACATGTCTGATTGTTGATTTTGGAAGCCAGTACACCCAGTTGATTGTTCGAAGGCTGCGGGAGCTTCGAGTTTACTCCCGCTTGGTTCAAAGCCGAGACTTGAAGGCAGCCTTGAATGAGGGGTCGGTCGCGGCAGTCATCTTGTCTGGGGGGCCGATGAGTGTCGTCGATCAAAACGCTCCCGGGCTTGAGTTGAGTCTTCAAGACTTGAAAGTTCCGGTATTGGGGATCTGCTACGGCATGCAATATTTGGCGAAGGAGCTGGGGGGGCAGGTGGATTCGCAGGTCGCTCGGGAGTACGGCGTGGAGCTTCTCAAACAGCACGAGAGCTCAGTTCTTTGGGAGGGGGTCGAGTCCTCTGAATTCTCGGTTCTGATGAGTCATGGCGATCATGTTTCTAAGGCGCCACCCGGCTTTCGGCCGACCGCCTTTTCAGAAGCGGGAGTGCTTGCTGCGATGGAAGATTCCGAGCGGAAGCTCTTTGGGATGCAGTTTCACCCAGAAGTTAGCCACACTCCCGCTGGCAACAAAATCCTTAAAAACTTTTTACGACTGTGCGGCTTCTCTTTTGATTGGGATGCGAGCCAGATGCTCGAAGAGCTTCGCTTGAAATTGAAGTCAGAAGTGAAGGATGGAAAGATCTTGTGCGCCGTCAGTGGGGGAGTAGACTCAACGGTTCTAGCGGTCCTACTGAACTCGATTTTTCCTGGAAAAGTGGAGTGTGTCTGTGTTGACTCGGGCCTCTTGCGAAAAGCCGAAGTGAAGGAACTTCGTGAACTGTTTGAAAAACATTTCAATTTTCCCATTCGAATTGTGGATGCGAAGCGAGACTTTCTTTCGGCCCTTACTGGAGTGATTGACCCAGAGGAGAAAAGAAAACAGATCGGAAGAGTATTCATTGAAGTTTTTGAGAGAGAGGTCTCTGATCTTTCAGAAGTGAAGTATTTGGCTCAGGGCACGCTTTACTCAGATAAGATTGAGAGCACGAGTCCGCACGGAGGGGTGTCAAAGAAGATTAAGAGCCATCACAATGTTGGGGGTCTGCCAGAGAGATTGAACTTTCAGCTTTTAGAGCCCTTTGGTGAAATCTTTAAAGACGAGGTTCGAGTCTTGGGTCGACGACTGGGCCTGTCGGAGGACTTTCTAGGTCGACACCCATTTCCGGGGCCGGGCCTTGCCGTTCGGATTATTGGGGAAGTGACGGAGGAACGCTTGGACCGACTTCGAGAGGCCGAAGCCTGTCTTCAAGAAGTTTTGAAAGACTCGGACTGGCTTCATCGCTTGTGGCAGGCTTTTTGTGTTTATCTGCCGGTTTCTTCTGTCGGCGTGATGGGAGATGAGCGAACCTATGAACACTGTATTGCCGTTCGATGCGTTGAATCTGAAGACGCCATGACCGCCAGTGTAGGCGCCCTCGAACCTCAACTCTTAGAAAAGATTTCCAGGCGAATCATCAATCAGGTCAAAGGCATCAACCGTGTCGTTTACGATATTTCGTCGAAGCCGCCTGCCACCATTGAGTGGGAATAGTCTGGGACTGGCGCTAAAGGCCCATCTGCTTCGGCGTCTGCGTCGCTGCGCTTCTCGAGTGGCATTTTAACCACACTGCGATGCTCGCTTCTGGACCCTTATCGCCAGTCCCCACGGAGCGCTAAGGGCGTATCTCTGCATGCTTTTGCATACAATTTTTTGTATACTTCTTATGCGGCTAGTAGCACTTCAATGCCATCATACTTGGCAATCGGAATCATTTGCTTTCGATTAGTGCCCATGTCTTTGAGCTCAATCAGTCCCAAATCGGCCAAGAACTTCACATCGGAATATACATTTTTAAAATCCTTCTCCATCAACCGAGCAAGTTCTGCAATGGATTTGGGTTTCAGTGCAGGTATGGCTCCTAGAATTTGAAGACGTGGGGGAGAGAGAACACGACCTAGAATCTCCCAACTAGAAACGGTAATCAGCTCTTCTCCCTTTTTAGTTTTGGCCTTCCCAGAAAGAGCTTTCAACCACCGCTCATTCGTTTCTTCAAGGGCCTCCACTAAAATTCTTACTCTCTTTAATTTCATGGCTGATATCCTGCCTTTCTTGCCAACTCCCAAAAATCTTCCAGCAACTGCTCATCCCCTTGATATCCATAAGGCCGTTCCTGCTCTCCGAAATGAAGATGCGGCCCCTTAGGCTTGTGATTATTCATTCCAAAAAGTACCTTCCCCTCCGAAACCAAAAACAAGGAGAACTTGCGCCCCTCGGGATAAGCCTTGGATTTTGGGACTTTCCAAATCTTAAGCTCCACAATCGCGACTTTGCCGGTCTTTGGGTTCTCTAATATCCTTTTTTCTCGAAAGACCGACTGTGCCTTCATCCCTTATATATGGTTATACAGCCATATATAAGGGATGTCAAGAACCCCCCAAACATTCCAGAAGACAAGGATTCGCCTAAATGAGGCTTGATTGATGGCGGATGTGCCGTGCCAAGGTCGTTTCTGATTCGGACTCCTAGTAAAGCAAACAGCTGTCGCCCCTTAAGAGAAAGGAATTGGGGGTGGTGAAAATCGAATAAAATCGGCCTCTTGTGTAAAAATTACACTTTTCTTGGGCCAGTGTATTTTTTACATTGACTCCGCTGCAAGGGATTGTCACAGTGAATTATGGATTTGGGTGAAAAGGGGAAATCAGGAGAAATTGAGGGGGAGGGAGTCAGAGCTTTTGTTGAGGGGCAAGAGCAGGCTGGCTGCAATTCAGGTAGCAACAATCACTAAGATCTCTGTGGAGATCGCGAACGACTGAAAGTGATGATCAAAGGGGGACTGCAAATAGGGGGCAGTCCCCCTTTTCTTTTTGGGGACTGGCGCTAAAGGCCCATCTGCCCCTACACTCTGGTCGACCTTCGGTCGACATGGTTTGAGGATGGCTGCATCGCTCCTTTCCCGCGTTGCAGGGCGGCTGCGTCGTTCCTTGAGTCGATGGAGAGATTAAGAGGGGCGGCGAAAGCCGATGACTAGGTCATGCTGCCACCGATGCAGTCCACTGTTTCGGAATACATAACGATGCATCAGCCTGCCTGAATTCCAAAGGATGACTTGCTGAGGTTGCCGGGGGATAAAGATTTCTGAGTGCCTTTTAATATAGAGCCCTCCTAGAAACAAGTGGTTCGAGTCCTCTGAATCTACTGCGCTCATGGGTTGACTGACCGCAAAATCATATTCACTAGAAGTATAGGATCTATCGCTTTCCTCTGTTCTCCATCTGGATACAAAAAAAACATCCACCTCGACTCTTCCTGAGCTAAAGAACTTCTCGGCCTCAGGAAAGTTCTCACTCAAGTCTAAAACTCGCCGCTTCACGGCCGCCAAGAGAGAGCGTTTTTTTCCGTCCGTCACTAAATCTATTTCAGAGAACGAGATGAGGACCCCCTCTTCTCTCCAGTTGAGAGGGAGTTCCTGAGGCCCACTCCACTCGTGGCTCGTGACATTTGCTGCCTCCACTTCAAGCAGAAGTCTCACTCCGGTTGCCAAAGTCCAATTCTGACTGGCCTCCAGATGACTGTTTCTCGCAAGCTCTTCGTGCCTATCAAAGACCCTCAAAAGAGCTGCCCCACGGGTCTTTAAGCTCTCCAAAAGAAGCTCAATTTGAGGAGCGCAGGAGCTTGCCGCTTGAAGCTCTGGGGATTTAAAGCCAGTGAGGCAGATTCCAAGCAGAACAACGAGGGCAGTAGTATGCCGTTTCATTCACCAGCATCTTTAGTTCACATTTTTGCCACTGTCGAGGGGGGCTCATTCGGTAAGGGATCAAGCCATTGTTTCCCATGAAGGGACTGGCGCTAAGGACCCATCTGCTTCGGTCGAGTTGACTCAAACGAACAGCCTCGATGGGACCACTAGGACTTGGGATAGAAAATTTGCTTGTTTCTACTGACTTTCCTAGACTGGCTAGAGCAGATTGGCCTTTGGTATATGAACCAGCATATCCGACAGAACGATGTTTTTGGCCTTGTCCGTCCGGGCATTGATATTCATACGCTTGGCATCAGCTACCTTCAGCAGCTTCTCGAAGACTGTGGAGTCAAAGTTGTTATTGCAGACGAGTTGATCTGTGCCGCCGCCAATCATCCCGACCGAGCAGGAGCTTTTGAAAAGCTTCGCGCCTGGTTTCGCGATCATCGGGTGACCCATTTGGGCTTTAGCTACCGACTGGATGCTAAGGCCGGCGCAGAAATCTTCGGAAGACTTTACTATCAACTTGAAAAATCACAGCTTCTGTTTCCAAAGGGCAGCATTCGAAATGTTTATTTTGCAGGCCTTCCGGCTGCTTGCGAGCGGGTAGCTAGAAGTTTTGGCTCGCGAGTGCAGGTTTTTCGAGGAGATGAAGACGCCAGCGAGACGCTTAAAAAGCTAGGAGTTCCCAGAGAGGATCAGCCAGACTATCTTCAGTGCGAACTTGAGTTCGAAAGCAAGCTCTTCGACCTATTGTCGCCAGAAGTCGAACGACAAAAATATGAAGAAGAAAAGCCAGTCGATCGATCCGGATATCCGGGATATGGAACTAGAAAGGATCTTCTTACTCGGCGCGTTGAGCATTCCCTTCGCTTGAATCTTCAGCCGCTCACAAGGGCACATGCAGGGCCGTATCAAGCGAACCGAAAGGCGGCCATCGAGGAGTTTGTCCTTTGGCTTCAAGAGCTCGGTCGAGAAAGATTTTTAGACATTGTGTCGATTGGGAGCTCTCAACTCACCCAAGAGAAGTTTGGGGAAGATTGGACTGGCCTGCCAAATGGGGGAGGCGTTCCCATCCACTCAGAAGAGGAGTTTGAAAGATGCTGGGAGGCGGCTCGACCCCTGCTCGTTAGAACTTACGCAGGAACAAGCAAAATGCCTGAGTTGGCGGAGATCTATGAGCGCTGTTTATCCAACGCTTGGCACACCTTCTCTCTGTGGTGGTTCTGTGAGATAGACGGAAGGGGTCCCCTCGATCTGCTCTCGAATTTGAAAATGCATTTCGAGACTCTCGATCTCGTGGCCCGCTTTGGAAAGGCCTATGAGCCAAATATTCCCCATCACTTCGGCTTTCGCGGAGCAGATGATGCGACTTTCGTTCTTTCCGGTCTATTGGCGGCTCGTTTAGCAAAGAAAAAGGGACTTAGTCATTTGGTTCTGCAGTGTATGCTGAACACGCCAAAGTTCAGCTCAGGTCTTCAAGACCTAGCGAAGGCTTCTGCCTTGATCAGACTGGTGAGGAAGTTGGAGGGGCCGTCCTTTAAGGTGTATCTTCAGCCGCGAGCTGGTTTGGACTATTTCTCTCCCGACCTTCAACGGGCGAAAAAGCAACTCGCGGTAGCTTCAGCGATGATGGATGATATTGAGCCTGAAAATCGCAGCAGTCCAGAGATCATCCATGTTGTGAGTTTCACAGAAGCTTCTCATTTGGCAAGGCCCTCAGAAATCAATGAGAGCATTCGAATCACTCAGTACGCCCTTCGCTTTTATCGAGACTTTAAAAGAAAAGAGGGGCTTCTCAGTTTGGTCGATATGGATGAAGTGCGAGATCGTTCTTTAGAAATCGAGGCCGAGGTTCTGGCTCGACTCTCGTTTATCGAATCAGAGATTTCAGAGCCCTACTCCCCTGAGGGATTCCACCAAATCTTCAGCCTGGGTCTTTTGCCGGTGCCGCAGCTTTGGGGCTCAAGATCAAAGTATCCGGGAGCGACTCGCTTTTCGACCCGCCTCATTCAGGGCTCGGTCAGACTGGTGAAGCCAGACGGCAGTCGACTTGAGACCCAAGAACATTTAGAACAAGTTCGCAAGATTGCCAGTCATTCTAAAACTCTCTAGACTGCCTCTTAAGGGTGAGCCGCTTTCGAATTGATAAAATCGACTCTGTTGTGGCTGGAAGCCTCGTTGAGAACTCCCCTTATCTTTCGGTTTTTGTTGTTCCAGAGGTGCTTGAAAACTTATCCCCCCGTGTTGATTGGTGGTTGGTTTCGAAGGGGGATGAGCCTCTATGTGTTTGGCCCGTGACCCTCAATTCAGAGGGGCGTGTTCAGCTTCCGGGATTTACTTACTATGTGGGGCCTCTTTGGCTGAAATCCATGGACGATCTGCCAGGGCACCGCAGCCTCTCAGAAACAAGCGGTGCTTATGAACTCTTTATTCGAACTTTTATCGAAAACTATCGAGAAGTTCGAGCGTCCCTGCCGCTTGGGCTTCTCGATGTTCGGGCCTTTGACTGGTGGAACTACCACGAGCCTACTTTAAAGCGCTTTGTGATTCGCCCCCGATACACGGCCTTAATCGACAGGCTCGATCAACAAACTGAACAAGAAATCATCTCAGGTTTTCGAGAGCTGCGCCGCAGAGAGCTGCGTCGGGTCGAAAAATTTTTGGGGGGGCTCTTGGCCGATCGGGCAGGGGCCGAAGAACTTGTGGCCCTCTACGGGAAGACTCTGGAGCGGCAAGGCAAGAGCTTTCAAGAGACTACAAAAAAACAGATTGGGCGTCTGGCTGAACTTGTCGATACGCCGCATGCCGAAGTCTTTTCTTTTCGATCGAAAGAGACGGGAGAATGCGTTTCGGCCGTTCTTCTGCTTTATGACCCTTTCTCGGCCCATATGGTTCTGAACCTTTTGCACGAAGACTCGCGAAAGACCGGGCTTGGGCCTTGGACGGTGACCCAATCTATTTTGGGGGCAAAGAGTAGGGGTTGCCTGCGCTACGACTTTAATGGCGCCAATAGCCCCAACCGGGGGGATGACAAACATAGCTATGGATCGCGCCCCAGTCTGCATTTTCAAGTCGAGTATTCTGAGAAAAGTGAATAGACTGAGCTGAGGAGGGCCTTTATGGAGAGCCTGAGAAATTCAAGCGTCAGTTGGGAAGCCGACATCTATTCGAAGGGGAAGCAGTTGAATCACTGGCCGCATTCGGATCTCGTGTCGACGGTGATGCGGCTTAGCTCTGGAAAGGATCGATCAAAACTAAAGATCTTGGAGGTTGGTTGTGGCGCAGGAAATAATATTTGGTTTCTCGCCAAAGAAGGCTTTCGTGCGTTCGGATCAGACTTTTCAGAGTCGGCGATTGAATATGCAAAGAATCGGTTGGCGAAGGAGTCTCTCGCTGCAGAACTAAGCGTGTCTGACTTAGTCAAGCTCGACTTTCCCAGTGAACACTTTGATATGATCATCGACCGTGGTGCGCTGACCCAAAACTCCTACGACTCTATTGCAAAAGCTGTTTCAGAAATTCATCGATGCCTGAAGCCAGACGGTCAGTTTATTGCCTTTACGCTGTATGGCGATCTTCATCCTGGGAAAAAGTTCGGCAAAGAGGTTTCGTCAAAGTGTTTTGATCATTTCACGGATGGCTATTTTAAAACTGTCGGGCTCACCTCTTTTTTTACGGCTCAAGATTTACGACAACTGACCAGTTCTTTCAACGAAGTGACCATCACCAAAATGCAATCTAGAGATGAGCACGATCAGATTTTGAGTGAGGCCTATCAACTCATTGCAATCAAATGACAGGCATTGGTGAAACGCTCTATCAATGGGTGTCGGAGGTCTATCCCCACCGACGAAGCCTCTCTTCGCCTGGGACGATTCAGACGCTAGAGTTCCTCAAGGGAAAGTTGCCGAATCTCAAGACGCATGAGTTTCCGAGTGGACAGAAGGTTTTCGACTGGACGATTCCCCCAGAGTGGCATGTCGAAAGTGCATTTCTAGAAGATGGGTCGGGGGTGCGGATCCTTGACTACGAGAATCATGCCCTTCATTTGGTGGGCTATTCCATTCCGGTCGATCAGTCGCTCAGTTTAGATGAGCTTCAAACTCATCTCCACTCCCTGCCAGAACAGCCTTCTGCGATTCCCTATGTGACTTCTTACTACCAACCAAGGTGGGGCTTTTGTCTGACTCATGATCAGAGATTGAAACTGGTGCCAGGAAAATATCGGGCGCTCATCGAAAGCCGGTTCATTCCAGGAGTTTTAAGAGTCGGAGAGCTTTTCGTCGAAGGGGAGACTGAAGATGAGATTCTCTTTTCGACCTACATCTGTCATCCCATGATGGCTAACAATGAAAGCTCTGGAATTGTGGTGACCACTGCTCTCGCACAGTGGGTCTCGCAGCTAGAGAGGCGTAGGTTCAGCTATCGCTTCCTCTTCGCTCCCGAGACCATCGGATCCATCGCTTATCTCAGCCAAAACCTGCCGCAACTTCAAAAGAATCTCAAGGCAGGATTTGTGGTGACCTGTGTGGGAGACGATCGCGATTATTCCTATCTGTCGAGTCGAGCTGAGGACAGTCTTGCAGATCGAGCCGCTAGGCATGTTCTTCAATACCATCACCCATCTTACAAAACTTATAGCTTTCTTGAGAGGGGGAGTGATGAGCGCCAGTACTGCAGTCCAGGGGTGGATCTCCCGGTTTGTTCGATCATGCGAACAAAGTATGGCCAGTATCCAGAGTACCACAGCTCTTTAGACAATCTCTCTGTGGTGAGTCCCTCTGGCCTAGAAGGAAGCTTTGAAGCCTACAAAAAGTGCATCATGGCCTTAGAGGCCAATACTCACTACCGAAGAAGGGGGCCCTGTGAGCCCCATCTGAGTTCTCGGGGCCTGTACCCAAGCTTGTCAAAAAAAGGCAGTGCCTCGAATACCCGAACTTTGATGAATCTGCTCGCCTACTTTGATGGTAAGCGAGACCTTATTGAAGTCTGCGATAAAATTGGTGCCGATCTGATCGAGTCGCTTCCAATCATAGAGTCTCTTTTGGAGCATGAATTGATAGAAGTCGTAGAATGAAGCTCGGGAGAGTTTTTCACACGAAGATGAGAAATTCCTAGAACTCCCTTCTAGACATTCACTCGGTCGATGCTTCCGGTGGGGCTGATGAGAGCGCCTGATGCTTTCGAAGAATCGGGCTGATATCAGGCTTTACTTGGCCCACAACGGCGACGCTCATGTCTCTGAGGTGCTTGGTCATGGCGCGCTGAATGGCATCTGCATCAACTCTTTGAAGCCGATGAATGAAGCTTCCAGAATTCTCCCAGCCGATTCCCATCAGCTCGTAGAAGGCGAGGATATTCGATTGTTGGGATCGAGTTTCTCGCCCCATATACCAAGAAGACAAATACTTCTTAATCTGAAGATCGATCTCGTCTTGCTCCACCTTTTGTTCCTTCATCTTCTTTACTTCCTCAAACATGACGGCCACGGCTTGGGCAATGTCGATCGAAAAAACAAATAGACTTCCTGTATTCACCCGACTGTTTCCAGGCCGTGCAGATACACTATAGGCTAGGCCCCGATTGGTTCTGACCTCTTCGAACAGCC
>REDG01000044.1 GCA_007693605.1 Bradymonadales bacterium | reverse complement strand
CGAGAGATACGCTCCTCTCAGAATTTTCAGGCATTCCGGGGGTTTAAGGGGATAATCAAAAAACAGCAATTAAGTACTATACAATACACAGTACCGGTTGATAGATTGTATCTTGTATGAACGCTCAGTTTAAAAAAGGCATTCTGGAGCTCTGTGTTTTGAGCCTGATCAATCGGAAAGATTGCTATGGCTACGAACTCGTGGAGGAGATGTCGAAGACGATCGACATCACTGAGGGGAGTATCTACCCGATTCTTCGTCGACTCACTTTAGATGGCTACTGCGAGACCTATTTGCAGGAGTCGTCGGGTGGGCCTCCGAGGAAGTACTATCGCATCTCGAAAGAGGGGCAGAAGGCGTTGAGGCGGTTGATGAAAGACTGGAACGAATTTATCTCAAATGTATCGAGGATATTAAAATGACTGAATAAGAATTTATCGAGCAACTGGAATCAGGCCTAAAGTCTCTTCCCAAGACGAGTATGGAAGTCATCCTTGCAGATTACCGCGAACACTGCGATGCGGGTCGATCTCGAGGTCACGCAGATGCAGAGATTTGCAAGCGATTAGGAAATCCAAAAGTTCTCGCCCAATCTCATGTCGCGCAAGAGCAACTCGAAAGCTTGAGTGGATCGAGTTCCACTAAAGATCGGTCAAAGGTTCTGGTGGGGAGTTTAAAGGCGGTGTTCATTCTGGCTCCACTGAATATTCTCTTGTTCTTCGGACCATTTTTGATAGTTGCTTCTTGCCTCTTTGTGGGCTGGCTTTTAGGCGCGGTGTTTCTCGGCACAAGTGTCTACGGCTTTGTTGTTTGGTTTTGGACTCAAGCCCTTGCCCTAAACCTCGGCGTCGGAAGCTTTTCAACGCTCTTTCTCATTTTGTCAGCCTTCTTTTTTAGTCTTCTTTGGGCTTACGCCACTTGGCTGATTACTGAAGTCTTGGTGAATCTGCTTGTTCGTTACTTTCGTTGGAATTTTAACTTTGTTCTGAACAAAAAAGGAGATCCTCATTATGAGTAAGTTAGGTATTTTATTTGTTCTTGGAGCTGCGAGTCTCGCCTGTTTGGCGGTATCCTTTGGGTTGGCGTCCATTTCGGGTGAGGGCACTCAAATGAACTTCCCCCTGTCTTTGGTAGACAATATGCGTCCAGAAGATCGAACGCTCCGTCAATATGATGAGACATATTCTTTTCCTGCTTCTGAGATTCAAGAGATTGAATTGAGTTTTGTGAGTGCTGATGTCTCAATCGACCATCATGAAGGAGAAGAGATCGAGCTCCAATTTGTGGGCCGAGTGTCGAACTCTGGAGAGAGAGCCCTATACGCTGAGGTTCGTAGCGGGAGGCTCGTCGTCGCTAAGGAGGCCTATCGGAATTCTCGCCGAGCTTCAAGTCGAGAGGCGAGACTGGAGCTTAGGCTGCCTCGGAGCCTGGCTCAAACTCTTCAGGTAAACACCGTGTCCGGCGATATTGACCTAAGAGATCTGAGCCCTCGAAGTCTTCGCCTAAATTCTGTTTCAGGAGATATTAAGCTTCGGCTCCCAGAAATCTCGCCAGAGGAGCTGAGAGTCGACACTGTCTCTGGCAGCATCGATCTTGAGATGGACAGATCACAGGAGTTTCGAGTCTCGGCTCGCAGTGTCTCGGGCAGAATGAAATCAGACTGGAGCGAAGTCGTTGAGCGAAGGTCCCCGGGGTCGCGTCGAATGGATGGAACTGTGGGCTCTGGAGCCATGAGAATCGAGGCTCGAAGCGTCAGTGGAAATCTAAACCTTCGAGCTCGCTGATATGTCCAGTGGGGGCGGTAAAAAATGTCGGGATGCCCAGGCCTTTGCTCACCTGCCTACTCCTGATATTCGTCGGCTGAACACCTCTTTTGTGGAGCTACTTTTGGAACCTCAAGCGGCACGAGATCGATTAGAGTAGTCTCTCTTTAGGATCTCATAGTCATGTTTTACCCTCAAGGCAGTTGTGGTTGAGCATCCAACGAGTTTTGCAAGTTGATAGGCGGTGGTGTCTGGTTTTCTTCTAAGTAGGGCCCATACATCGGCACGAAAACTTGCTCCCATCATCGTTCGGTAGCGAAATGGCATGTGAGTTTTGGCTATTGAGGCGGCTTTGAAAATCTGAGACGGGCGATGCGGGAAAGCATTTTTTGGCGCTCTAATACAGGTGCCCTCGAAGCGTTCGTCCAGACCCTTTAAGTCAATGAACATGTCTGTGATGCGCTTTTCTTCGCCTTTCATGTTTCGGTCTAGAAAGTCGAGCCTCTTTCCCTTGTAAAGGCCCGCTAAGCGACGAAAGCGAGGGTCTGAGTTCGCGAGCCTTTGCGCTATAGCGCTCCAAAAGATTAGAACAAATTTGTATTCCTTTTCCGGCAACTGGCGAACAAGTCTCGTCAAGCTTTCGACATTAATGCGAAGTGAATGGGCATCAATCCAATCAACCAAAACTCCTCGAAAACGATGATCATCCATATGGATGCCCTCAATGGAGGCGGACACAAGTGTCGCTTCAATATTTGGGTCAGTGCGCTTCTCGTCCGCCGCGAAGTTAGCTCCAATCGCATGAAAGTCGTTGGCAAGATCTTGACCTGTCTTGATGTGAAAGAGCTGATTATTCTTCATATGCCAGCGCCTCTTCGATGTCTGCCACGCAATCATCAACATGTTTTGGCCATTCAGGGTTGCCCTCTTGTTTTTTAACCCACTCCGCAGCAGTTTTAAGCTCCTTGCGCGTAGGCCGAAGGTTCAGAATTACCGTTTTATCTGCCGTACGAGTGTCACAGTACCCCCAGAGCTTATCCATGAAGAGTTCCTGGCGACCAAGGGTGACCAGTGTGAGGGCCTTTCCTTTGAATAGAGGTTGAACTCGTGTGCTCCAATCTTTTGGAAGATGATTGAGCAATGAGGAAGGACCATTGTTAATCCAACTCTCCTGCAGCTCAACACCCTGTGACAGCTTCAATTCACGAAAATCGAGAGCAAGCTTAAGAATCTGGGGCGGGATTTTCGGATCAAGAATGTCTAAGTCGACAGTTCTCGACTCCAATAGCCCGAGAATATTCATTGCCCCGGATCCGATGAGGACCGCCTCAAACTTGTGGCTTTGGGCAGACAGAAACTCATCAAACTCTTTCATCAACTCAATTGGGTTGAAATAGGGGAGCTTTCTCATATATATACTATATTAGTTTATATAATTTTATTCAACCTTTTAAATAAATATTAAATAACAATTAGTTAGGTATAAAATTCTATTCATACTGTTT
This sequence comes from Bradymonadales bacterium, assembly GCA_007693605.1. Taxonomy (GTDB): domain Bacteria; phylum Bdellovibrionota; class UBA2394; order UBA2394; family UBA2394; genus REDG01. Next base: position 36,918 of record REDG01000044.1, on the reverse strand, counting down.
TATAATGTTTTTTATTCTAACCCGGCCATTTATCGATGGACGGATTCGGCTCTCTTAAGGATTGTATAGTTGTTTTGGGGTTTCACTGAGATCCGAATAAGCTCGTTCGTCAGTTATAGAAAACTGACGGGCAGAGGGCTTTCGATTGTACATGATCCAGATACACAGGGGAGCCACTGATTGGTGGCTGAGAGGCCGAGTGAACTCGGCGACTCTATAACTTGATCCAGGTAATGCTGATCGATCCCCACCAAAGAGATCACATTCTAGGGGTCTTTGCGGGCTGCCGCTTTTCTCGGACGGTTTTGTCGTCTCCGGGGCGGAAGCTGTCGGGGTTGACGGATGAAGCTTTGCCGGTTCGAGAGTTTTTGATCTCAGGGAGTGGTCGCAAGACATGCATGTTTCCGCTTTCCTCTTGGACCCCTGGATGGCGTGGAGAATCGTAAGAGGTCAGTTCATTTATGTCCGGATAGTTTTCCGTCATTTCATAGTTGCCGGCCCAATAGTCTCCGATAAAACTGGCGATTCGATTGAGGGCCGTTCTATTGACAAAGTTATCCAAGTCCATGGTCAGAATATCCATAAGATTTCTTCCGCCCTCGATGGAGTGCCAGGTGGTCATGGTGTTGGGCTCTAATGCATAGGGTGCGACCGTGCCCACAAGCCAGCCCTCACTAATCGGCCTGCGATCCGGTCTTAGGGTGATGGTCTCCGTATAATAATCATGCTCAAAGTAGTCTCTGAAATTCTGATCTCTTCGATTTTCGACGACCTTCATAAAGTAATAGCCATGGGCATCTCGCCAATGGCCTCTAAACTCTCCGTAGAGCGTAATGGCGACAGCCAATTGAATCGCCCGCTCATCGTCCCCTTTGTGCCATTCGTGAATTTTGGACCACAACTCATTTCTTGCAGCTATCCGTCCATTACTCGTGTTTAGTTTGTATCTTCCCGACAAATTCAATTCTTGGATTCTTCGAAAGTCCTCCATCAACTCGGCACTGATTTGTTCTGGCTCTTTGTTCGTTGGCCTTGAAGTCGGCCGTTGAGGTAGTTGGCCCCTCACACCATCAAAAAACGGCTCGGCAGGTTCACTAGAGTGGCAGACTGCCTTTTTAGTCTCTTCGAGAATTTGGTCAACATACTGGGGAAGCCTGGTTTGTATATACCAGGCCGTTTGCTGGCCATCTTCCGATCTAAATCTCACGAAGGCATTGTAGAAGCGGCGACGAGCCTCACTTACTTCAAAAGACTGCGAGCTGATTTCTTCAAAAGGGGGGAGTGAGCGGTAGTCCGGCATATCCGAGAGGTCAATCTTTTGGATAAAGGCTTTCATGTTTCTAGCCCAAGCATCTGGCTGGGAGAGATCGGAGTTTAAGAGCTCCCAGAATTCCTGATCAAGCTCACTTGGGCTCTCTGCAAAGCTGGGCGTGAGCAGAAAGCCAGACAGACAGCCCACAAGAACTTGGAGTAGCATGAAACGATATAAGCGCACCTGTCTGAACAAAGGTGCAAGACAGGGGCCAGATCTCTGAGCTGACCAGCCCTCCTAGGGCCGAAATTCGCGGCCTATTCGGCGAGAAATTTTTGCAGACTCGAGCCTCATGGGGCATTCAGGCCCCAACCCACCCTCTTTCACATCCCTTCATCGATAACGAGAAGAGCCTCAGTGGCGGCTCACAGAATGGGATGCAGGAATCGGAGCTGCCCCCTTTGACGCCTCTTTAAAAAGGGGCTAAGGAGGCGGTTAAATGAGCAAGCCAAAACTTTTGATTGTCGATGATGAGGAAATTTTTCAACTTTCAATGCGAGCCTTTCTTCGCGACCACTTTGAAGTGAAGTTTGCGGGGAACGGTGACGACGCACTGACTCTTGTGAAGAGTCAGCGGTTTCAGATCATCCTCCTAGATGTGCGAATGCGCACCCAGACAGAAGGCCTAGAGTATATCCCCCAACTAAGAGAAGCCGACCCCGAGATTCCAATCGTCATGGCCAGCGGGCTTCGTGACTTCGATGTGATTCGCGAGGCGATGCGCCTAGGTGCGATTGATTACATTCCAAAAGATTCAGAGCCTGAAGACCTGCTCCACAGTCTAAAGCGGGTGCTTGAGATGCAGCAGCTTGTTGAAAAGAATGAACAGGCTCAGGCCGAGACCAAAAAGCAACATCAAGGCAAATCATTGATCGGGACTCATCCCAAGATCGAGCAGTTGAGAAGAATGATCGAAAAGGTCAAAAATTCTTGGGTCAATGTGGTGATTACGGGAGAGACTGGGACGGGGAAAGAAGTCGTTGCGAGATCGCTTCGTCCAACTGACGCCAAAGGCAATTTGCAGCCCTTTGTGGCGATTGACAGCTCTACCATTCAGAGCACGGTGGCCGAGAGTTTGCTGTTTGGTCATGAAAAAGGCGCGTTCACCGGAGCGACAGAGTTTCGAAAAGGGGCGTTTGAAGAAGCAAACGGGGGAGTGATCTACTTCGATGAGATCGCCAATATGCCCTTAGAGATTCAAGCGAAGTTGCTGCGGGTTATTCAAGAAAAGGAAATCACTCGACTGGGCTCTTCGCGGGTCATTCCACTGGAGTTTCAAGTTGTGTGTGCCACGAACAAGAACCTTTTGGATTTGGTAAAAGAGGGGAAGTTTAAAGAAGATTTGTATCAGAGATTAAATGTTGTTCCTCTCTTCGTGCCCCCGCTTAGAGAACGAATGCAAGACTTTGCCGAGTTGGTGGATTTCTTTTGTGAAAAACACGCTTCAGGAGAAAAGAGAATCAGCTTTACCGACGAGGCGATGGCCACCATGAAGAGCTATCGATGGCCGGGGAATGTGCGAGAGCTGAGCAATATGATTGCGTATTTGACCGCCGTCATTGACGGGCATGTCGTTGACACAGAAGACTTGCCTGCCCAGATTTTGGGAGAGCAGCTTGAGAGTGATTGGGAGCCAGTTGAGGATTCTGGAAATCGAAAGCTCTATGAGAGAGTCGCGGCCTTTGAGAGAAAGATTCTTGTCGATGAGTATCAACGCTGCGAAGGCAATATTTCAAAGCTGGCGGCTGAGCTTGGGATGGACCGCTCTCATTTGTATACCAAGCTAAAGGTCTACAAGATTCACAAGGCGACCAAGGCTTCAAGGCTCGCTGAGCAATGCTCCGATAGGACTGCTGGAGCGAGCACCTAAACTAAACAAGTACTCTAGTTCAGTAAGGGCTCGAGCATCAAACGAGTCGTTCGGGCCTGTTCCTGATACCCATAGATCGGGCGTAAATGAAGCTTGAGCTTGTGGCCCATGAATTCCGGCGTAAACATAGAGTTCGTCTGAAATGGCTGTGGCGCGGACTTGGCTCGCTAGAGCTCTGATTTCATCTTTTCTCGGAAGCCGCAGCCTTAATGTTGCCTCCTCAATCTCGAGTTCTGTCGGTTCAACCCATTGCCCCAACTCCCGCGCTGACTCTCGGGCAATTCCGCGCAGATGAGTGGCCGCCAAAAGTCTTGCGGGATAGTAGGCTTGAATGGCTATCTTCTGAGAAAGCATTGAGTTCAGTTGGAGTTCATCAGCCCATTTCGAAATCTCTGCCAACAAGCTGACAAGGCTGGAGCCCGAGTAGACAAAGTCCAAAAGAAGGACTCTTCCCGACTGAGAGCGAAGAGTCATGGGGTCCAATTGATGTTCGGCAAGATGCCTTCGGAGGCCCACTCGCTGTTCGTTTGAAATGGCCTGATTTGAGCGGCCAATGGAGAACGGAAAGTCTGTGACGGGTGGTAGCGTCGTATCGTGCAGAGCCCTTCCCCTCAAATAGGCTTGAATTCCGCTCATGGATCGCCCTATAAACACAAGCCGCTCAATGTCTGGCTCTAGGCCGTCCAACAGCTCAGAGACGATCTTCTCAATCTCCTTCTCGCCCGAAGCCTCTATAAAGTACGAAGGGCTTCGGTAGTGTGGCCGCGCAACAAAGTTGTCCTCTGCAAGGACTTGTCGAGCCCGCTGCATTTCAGAGGAGCTAAGCGCCTGAACCATAAGATTGCAGGGGTTGTGGAATGGGGTGAAAGCTAAGTTATTGCCCTCCAAAGGCCGAACGAACAAAGCAGAAAGGAATAATAGTAGATATGCGATCGCTCCCCGAACCCTCATCAGCCTCAAAAGCTGTCATGAACCTGGGATCCAAAGCAAGCAGAAGCTAGAGCCCCAAGAACTTTAGCCCCAAGAAACTGAGTAGAAGGCTGAAGCCTGAAATTCCTAGTGACAGAAAGCTCAAAAACATTCCGGCCACTCGGAACCGAAAGTTCTCAGTTTGTCGAGTTAAACCATAGGCATGCAAGAGTCGCCCGAGGCAGATCGCTAGGCCAGCCGCCCCCAGCAGAAATTCGGGCAGAGCCCGCAGCTCGCAAAGCAAAATTCCGATGAGAGCCAAAGGCGCGTACTGGGCGAAATTACTGTGGGCACTCACTCTCTTTTCCAGAATCGCATCATTTCCAAATCCCAGCGGGACCCGGGTCTTTCGCCTTCTTCGTATCACGGCGACACTAAGAAGAAGATAGATCGGCAGCAGGAGTAAAAAAGTGGCAGTGGTCACAGGCATGGGCTCAGGTTAAAGTATAAGAGATGAATAGAGAAGCACTTGCCGTGAAGCTTTTTGAAGACTGGGGGCGGGCCCTTGAAAGTGGCGATCCAAAGAAGGCGGCAGGTCTCTATGCCGAAGAGGCCATATTCTTTCCGACATTTTCTTCAGAGGTGAAGACGAAGCCTCAAGAGATCGAGGAATATTTCGAGAAGTTTCTTCGGCGAGCGCCGCGGGCAAAGCTTGAACTTTCTTTCTTTCGAGACTTTGGTGACTTTTTTATTCATTCAGGCCGGTTTTCCCTAGAGTATCTAGGGGCAGACAGCTCACAACAGAAGGCCTTCGCCCGCTTTCATTTTCTATATAAAAAGGTGGAAGAAGAATGGAAGATTCTTGAGCATCACTCTTCTTTAGACCCTTATCGCCTCTATCCATGAATCGCTAAGCGCCCTTTTGGGGCCGTAAATTTCTAAATTGTGGGTTGTATCTCTCGTCAACAAGGGTCTAGTCTTGGGGCCATGAATTCCTCTCGCACGCTTTCTCTATTTGCCCTTCTGGCAACGATCTGTGCTCTGGTGATGCAGGTTTTGTTTTGGCCAGAATTTTTGGGGCTTGGTTTTGGAGAGTTAACGCCCTTAGTCTTTTGGATTTTGGGATTCACGGCTGTGTTTGTCTTTGGATTTCATTTCTGGAGAGACTTGCCCCAAATTTTTTATCACCCAACTCGTAGCTCGTTTGTCGCTTTGACCGCTCTCTTGCTCATTGTGGTCGGCTGCTCTGAACAGCAATTTTGGAGCAAGTTCAGTGAGCCTTTACTTTGGGCCTCGTGGGTGGTGGCTCTGTCCCTTTGGATTCCGAGTCTCGAGTTGATTCTGAAGAATCGATGGATCGAGGTTTGGAAGACAAAAAGAGCGACCGAGGGTCTCATCGATTCAAGTATTGAGAACAGCCCGGCGACGGCGAGGGGCAGCCTGTTTATGCTCCTTGGTGCCGGTCTGGCGGTCGCTTTCTTTTGGGCCTCTCGCTCGGATTCTTGGCAAGTGGGGCTAGAGGCCGCCGCTCGATTTTATGCTCTCTGCATCCCGTTCTCCTCTCGACACAGCTCCCCTTTGATTCGTTTGAGTGTTCAGATTCGAGCTTTTGCTCGGGGTATTTGGGTCAGAAGACCGGAGGCTCTCGATCGAATGGAAGAGGTTAATCAGATTGCTTTTGATAAGACTGGCACCTTGAGTCTCGGGCTTCCAAAGGTTGTACGAGTGGTGAGTGTTGAAAACATTTCTCATAAAGAGGTCTTGCAGATGGCGGCAAGCGCCGAGCAGGGGGCTTCGCACCCTTATGCTCAGGCCATCGTACAGGAGGCTGAGAGCGAGAAGCTTTCGCTGCTCCCCATAAAGAATCAATCCCTCGAAGCCGGAAAGGGTGTCAAAACGCAGGTCACTCGAGAGGGCAAAGAAGAGTCTCTGATTGTTGGGAATTTGGTTTGGCTCTATGAACAGGGTTTGAACTCGTCTGATGTTCCGGCGGATCTTCTTTGGCAAGCGGAAGGAAGTGAAGACACAGTGGTTTGGGTGATGCGAGACTCTCAGGTTCTTGGCCTTGTTCTTTTGCGTGACGACTATCGGCCCGAGGCTGCCGACACGGTGAACGAGATCATCGATTGTGGTTACGATGTGGGACTGATCACGGGTGACGCTGAAAATGTGGCCAAACGATTTTCAAAGGATTTGGGATTGAAGTTTTCTCATGCGGGCGTCATGCCCATCGAGAAGGCGACTGTGATTCGAAGGCTTTCAGAGAAAAAGAAAAAGGCCCTCGATGTGATTTATCCAAAGGTCATGTTCATTGCCAATGCAGAGCAGGATGTCCCGGCCTTAAGAGAGGCCTATTTAAGCTGGGGACTCTTGGCTCGCTCGAACTGGGCGAAGGAGCCTGCGGACTTTCATATCTTCAGCGAGGGAAAGTCGCTGTCTGAAATCAAAGAGGGAATTCGCGTGTTTCAAGACGGACTTCAGGCAAAGTCTCACCAAAGCTTGATTGAGATGGCCTATCATGTGGTGGCGCTTTCTTGGGCGGCAGGCTTATGGACATTCTTCTCGTTTGCTTGGGTCGGAAATGCGGCTATCTCGGCCTTTATTGCACTCGCTGTGGGAGTCTTACTGCTTCTGCGATCGGTTCATCGAATCGACCGTTGACCCCTCTGGCGAAGCGGTAGAAGATACGGGCATGAATTCGACTGCCTTAACGAATATCTTACTTTCAGTCATCGCCGTTCTCATGCTGGCCACCCTGATTCAGGCTTCTCTATCAGACTCAGGAGCATCCAGTTATCGACAAAGCCCCGCATACTCTCAAGCGCCTTATCACCCTCATACTTCGTCAAGAAACCCGACGGTGGCGCCAGATGCCGCTCCCTTTATGGGAAATGATATGTACTACCAGGCTTTGAGGGGCTTTCCTGACGGCTGTGATTCAAATGCGACTCTGCTCGAGTGCAACAGTCCTGCGGCTCAGGCAGTAAAGCAGGACATTGACCAACAGGTGAGATCAGGAAAAGGCCCAAGAGAGGTCTTTGATTTCGTCGTAGAGAAGTATGGTCTTTCCGCACTGACAGAAGAGGCCCAAAGAATTCGGGCTGCGCGGGTAAGCCCCCGTTAAGAGATCTCGTAGTTTGGGGAGCGCAGATTGAATCCGGATCTTTTAAGAATTCGAAACTCTCGCTTCTTTCGAGACCTTCCTGAACGGGCTTTTAGTCGAGCGCAAAAGTATCTGAGAATTCGCTCTCACTCCAAGGCCGAGACCGTTATTGATTTTAAGACCGACTCTTCTTGGAGGAACTACTTTGGTTATGTGATCAGGGGCAAGGTGCTCTTTCTGACCAAAGATGAAAAGCCAATCGGTCTGGCCGTCAAAGATGAGTTCTTTTTGGGGCGGGCCTTTAAGATCGGAGACTATCAGGTAGATCGGTTGATCGCGGCTTCAGAGAACTGTCTGCTCGTCTACATTCCCAAAGAGATCGTAGAAATTCTGTCTCAGAATTCGCAAAACTTCTCTGAAATGATTGAAGAGATTTATGACTCGATTTTTGAACGCTCCGAGCTGATTGCGTCAGACACTGAAGGCTTGAAGCACTATCAAGAGTGGCTGACAAGTTCTGGGACTCAAAGAAGCATTTCAAGCTGGCTCGGCGAGCTTGAGAAAAAAAGAGAGTCTTTGGCTGAAAAGCAAAAGAAAAAGAGGAGATCACAGCAGTGGGTGGCCCTCATGTGGTCGGGCCTGTTTTTGGGAACGCTGATTCTTGCGATTGAGTCCTTTGCTCGATTGAAGATTTTTTCTTGGGCCCCCAGCTTGTTGTTTCTTTCAGAACTAGGAGAATTCCATCCCGGGAGCGAGTTTAATGTAACGATTGGAATTGTGGGGATTTGCCTGCTCGTTCTTTCGAATGTTCATAGCTTTACAAAGCTTGCGATTCGAAAGCTGCATTGGAAGATCAACTACCAGAACTCTGTTCGACTTCATATGTTTCTGGGGTCATTGGGGGCCGTTTTTGTGCTCTTTCATTCGGCAGGCTATCTCGAGGGCTACAATGTGGCCCACCTGGGAGTCTACGCGATGGTGGCAACGATTATATCCGGATTGATCGGGCAGTTGATTTCGGCTCAAATTCCGAGGAGCTTGCAGGGAGAAAGAAGAAAGGTTTCGAGCATTCATCAAGAGATACAAAAGTTAGAACGAAAAGCGAGCCTCTTGCTTGAAGAAGATGTCTTTAAGACTTCGGCCCAATTGTTTGCGCCCAAAAAACCTCCCAATTTGTGGGGGATGATTTTGTTCTCTCCTTCTCTTTGGTTTCGACACAAAAGAATCAAGATGGAGCTTGCTCGTTTGGGCCTGAGTCAAGAAAGTGCCGCTTTGGGAGGTCAGCTGATTCTAGATCAAATTCAGCTAGAGCAAAAAATTCGAAGCCTAGAGGTGGCAAACATTTTCTTCAAAAGATGGATGTGGATTCATCAACCACTAGCCTACCTGATGTATTTTTTCGCCTTTGCCCACATCATTATCGTTACCTTTTTGGTCTGAGTCTTCTGAGGCCCTAAGATTTTTGTCGTAAACTCGTCCCTTCCAAGCAGATCGCTTTCCTCGCCAATACGAAATGGCAGAAGTCCAGGTCATAGACAGGTAAAGGCTGCCCGACACGGGGAGAAAAAGGCTCCAGAGCGGAGAGAGACCGTAAAAGCGGAGAGTGGGAATGTAGGCGGCCAACATGGCCGTGCATCCTGCACAGGAGATCCAAAACAGCACTGAGCCTGTAGGCAAAATAAATAGAGAGAGCGGCAGAAACCAAAATGCAGCCACCATCAAGAGACTGCAAACAAATAGCAAGAAGGCGGAATACCGAAGGTATGTGAATGCTGAGCGCGCGACCAGCTGCCAAATCTCTCCGAGACCTTCGTAGGCCCGATGGCTTTGAACCGATCGAGTGAGACCGATCCAGGTCTTGAAGCCGGCCGATTTGACGGCTTTTGCAAGACTGCAGTCGTCGATCAAGGCGTCTTTTATCGCTCGATATCCTCCGATTCTTTCGAAAACAGCTTTTCGAACCAGAATGCATCCTCCAGCACCCGAAGAAAAATTACTCCTTGCAGAGTTGGCCAGAGAGAAAGGATAGAGGAGTTTGAAAAAATAAATATAGGCCGGCATTAAGAGTCTCTCCCAAAAGCTCGCAAAGTTCAGTTCGGCCATCAGCGAAAGAAAATCGATGTTTTCGGATCTTGCCTTAAGCATCATTTTCTCCAGAATTCCTGACTGAAGATCGATGTCTGCGTCCATAATGAGAACGAACTCGGTGTCCACATGCTTGAGGCCTTGCTCAAGAGCCCAGAGTTTTCCTGCCCAGCCGGCGGGGGGAGGAAGTCCGTCAATCACCTGAATGGGGAGTTTTGATTTCAGAGAAACTTCTTTGGTGTCATCGGTTGACTGGTCGTTCACAATCCTTACGGGAATGTCAGGTGTTTGCCTCTCAATCCCTCGAAGGGTTTGGGCAATGACGAGCGCCTCATTTCGGGCGGGAATCAAAATGCTGACCGAGGGGTAATCAGACAGCTTCATGGCTGAAGAACTCTCTGCATTCAGACATTCTCTAGTACGCCACGCCCCCCAGGGGGCCAAAAGATTGGCCAACCAAACCACCGCTCCGACCAAAACAAAAGCTTCAAAAATCGACATTCCAAAACTCTAACGAGAACAGGCCTAGTGGTCCAACCGGTAAATTTTTTCAGCACAACACGGAAGCAATTTACCGGTTGGACCACTAGGGCCCGCTCACCCGAATATCTGACTCTAAGGAGATTGGTCACAGTCTTATAACCCGTCGATATCTTTTCAGAAAACTGAACTCTGGAGGCCAGTTCCTCTAGAAAGCTGCTTCAAGCTTGTGTACGATAGAGTCAGGAGAGGAAGGCCTTTGTCTGAAGGATCTAAATTTGGCCCCCAGGGGCCTTCATCTGACTCGCTTCAAGAAGCTACGGAGTATGAAGGGAATGACCCTCTCGTTGGCAGTTTGATTGGAAAATATCAGGTTCGAGAGCGGGTGGCACGAGGTGGCACCGCTACCGTTTATAAAGCCTTTGATACGGTCTTGAAGCGGGATGTTGCCTTTAAAATTCTGCACCAACATCTCGAGTCGAGATCAGAAGTGGTCGAGCGATTTCGCGTGGAGGCCCAAACGGTTGCCTCTCTACGACACCCAAATATTTTAAATGTGATTGATTTTTTCAACTATGAGGGCCGAAGCGTACTTGTTGCCGAGTTCATGCCCGGCATCACTCTCTCTCACCTGATTCGAGACCTTCGAAGAATTCCTGAAAATTTTGTGTTGATGCTCGGCGCAGAGATCTTGCGGGGTTTGAAGGAGGCTCATGCTCGCGGGTTTACCCACCGAGACATCAAGCCTGCAAACATTCTTTTACATCCTGAATTGGGAGTGAAGATCTCGGACTTCGGGCTTGCGAAGTTAGTCAATGCGGATGACGGATTGACGAAAGAGGGTGTGTTTGTGGGCACCCCGAGTTTTTCTTCTCCGGAGCAGATTGAGGGCAAGAAAGTCGATCATCGAACGGATATTTTCAGTCTGGGACTTTGTCTCTATATGATGGCCACAGGCCGTCATGCCTTCAAACAGAAAGGCGATTCGACCACCACGGTTTGGTTTAAAATTGTTCGCGGAAAGTTTCAGGGGATTCGAGAGATTGATTTCGGTTTGAGTCAGGATTTAGAGAAGATTCTAAGCAAAGCCCTGCAAGTGGATCGAGAGAAACGATACTCTTCGGCCAATGATATGCTTCAAGATGTGATGGCACTCCTGAAGAAGAGGGGTGAGGGAGAGTACGCCGACAATCTGAAGAAATATTTGGTGGAACCCTTCGCGGCCGAGGCGGAAAAGAAGGCTGCGGTAAAGAGGTATGCGAAACAGGCGCTCATACTTTCCTCAGTGGCGGTTCTTGTGCTCGCAGCCTTTGTGCTGGCCTGGGATGAGGCCTGGTTTGCTCGTCAGTTCGAGACGGAATCCCCTTCGACCGAAATGACTCGGTCGGACGCTTCCGATCTAGAACAGAGAAGTGGAAGCCCTGAAGAGGAGCTTGAATCTCAGGCGCAAAGGTCTCAGGCCCCCGGAGGCTCCTCTGCAGGAGTGGGGGCAAAGGGCCTGGCTGTTTTAGAGATCTCTCGTTCAAGTCAGTTGGTCTATGAGTCTGGAGATGAGTCTTATGCTCTTCGCTTTCGTTGGGCAGGAGCCAGAGGCCCCTTCTCTTTGATGGATATTGAGCGCGGACGAAGTCTGGTCTCTGGCCAATTTGAAGATCGAATCTTTGATTGGGACGCTTGGCTGAGCGGTGAGTTTGAGTGGCAAAGCCCAGAGGCTTCTGGAAACTTGCGAATTCTTTCGTGGGATGAGTTTCGAGATGAAAATCCCGTCACGAAGAGAGACATTCCCGTCTCTTCGAATTTTGCTGAAGTCGAAATTCAGTTGAACCCTTGGAATCAACAGCTGCGGCTCACCTGGGAGGCCGGCCCCGGGGCGGACAGTTATCGAGTAGAAGTGGCTGAAGATGAGCACTTTCAGTCGATCATTTTCTCAGGAGTTGTGCCCCAGCGATTTGTTCAGGTTGATCGACTTTGGGATGAAAACACTCAAGTCTTTTGGCGCGTTCAGTACCTGGATGCCGCACGGAATGTCTTTTATATTCAGCCCGTTCGCCAACTCAACCTTAGTGTTCGGCTAAGCTCAAACCATTTTGATATTTTAGAGCCACGAGCCTTTCAGAGGCTGGAGTCTCCTGTTTTCATTCGGGCGGTATCGCCAGCTCAATCTGAAGTCTATTGCGGAGACCAGAGCATTGATGCGAGCAACTGGCCAAGACTCGAACGGCGATTGGGTTTCCTCGAAGGCCGTGTGCCGGTCACAGGCAATCGAGTTGTTTGTCTGCTTCGAGGCTCAGAGCGAGACGAGTACTTCAGTCTGCCTCTTCGGATTTTTTGATTTCTCGTAAAAAGTCAGTCTCTGTCCAAATGACTCGATTTAGTTTTTTCGCCTTCTCATACTTACTTCCCGGATCTGTCCCGACCACCACGATACTCGTGTTTTTGCTCACCGAAGAGCTCACTTGCCCGCCAAGAAACTCAATCTTCTGTTTCGCAAGCTCTCGGCTCATTTGATCGAGGCTTCCGGTAAGAACGAAGGACTTAGATTTCCATGGCAGCTTCGTAGAACGGGCAGTGCTTTCGTATTCCAAAATCTTATCGAGCTTTCGAATCTCAGATTTTAGGCGGTCTCGAGAGCGAACAATGGATTTCGCGACCAGCTTGCCGACGGTGGGAATTTCTTCAAGCTCTTCTTCGCTCAGCTCAAGTAGGTCTGAAAGCCGAGTGAGTCGGGCAGCGATCTTTTTGGCCATCGTTTCACCCACCAGCGGTATCCCCAGTGCATACACAGCGCGGGATAGACTTGTCTTCTTAGAGTCTTGAATGGCCGCAATCAGATTTTGAGCGAGCTTCTGACCCACTCGATCAAGGGGTAAGAGGTCATCCTCTCGAAGTGAGAACAAATCAGCGGGAGTCTCGATCAGCGAATGAGAAAGAAAAACAGCAATCCACTGGGGCCCCAAGCCGTCCATATTCAGTGCATCTTTTGAAATGAAATGAACAATGCGACCTTCAATTTGCTTAGGACAGCCGCTGAGATTCGGACACCTCCAGGCCGCCATGCCCGAGTCTCGTTCTAGCGGGCTATGGCAGGCCGGACACTTTTCCGGAAACTGAATCGCTTTTCGCTTGAGCCGAGGGGCCTTTTTAACCACTTGGAGCACCTTAGGAATGACATCTCCGGCTCGAGTGACTTCAACCCGATCCCCGATCTGAATCTGAAGCCGTTCGACTTCATCTTGGTTGTGAAGACTGGCTGATTTTACGTTTACGCCACCAATAGAGACAGGCTCAAGCTGAGCGACCGGCGTAATCACTCCTGTTCGGCCGACCTGAAAGTCCACCGATCGAAGTTGGGTCTCTCCGATGAGACTCTCGAATTTATAGGCAATGGCCCAGCGGGGGTACTTGCTGGTCGTCTCAAGCTCTTCTTGAAGTCGAAATTCATTCACCTTAACAACCAGTCCATCGATTTCGATGTCTAAGCTTTCACGCGTGTTCTTTGCGGCGTCATACTCGGCTTTGACCTCTGAAAGATTTCTACACAATCGACCGTGGGGATTTACCGGAAGACCTTGGCTCTTAAAAAAATCCATGAGTTCGCTTTGACTCTTTGCTGGGCAACTCAACTTTCGACCCATGCCGTAGAGATAAACTTTTAGAGGTCTGCCAGCTGTTATCTTGGGGTCGAGCTGTCTCAAGCTGCCGGCGGCTGCATTTCTTGGGTTTGCAAAGAGCGGAAGTCCTTCTTTTTCACGGCTGCGGTTCAGCTTTAGAAACTCAGACTTTTCTATAAAAACTTCAGCTCTCACTTCTATATCTAGGGGGTCTTTTAGTTTTGCCGGCAGACTTCGAATGCTTCGAACATTCTCTGTGACATCCTCTCCGGTCTCACCGTCCCCTCGTGTTGAAGCCAAGACCAACTCGCCCGTCTGATACACAATTTCTACGGCAAGACCGTCCAGTTTGTGTTCGACAAAATAGGTCCAACGGCCCGGACCTAATGCCTTTTCAATTCGGTGATCAAACTCGTCGAGTTCTCTCTCTTGAAAGGCGTTTTGAAGGCTCAGCATCGCGACCGCTCTTTTGACTTTCTTAAAGTCTTCAGAGGCTCGACCGCCGGGCCGCTGACTCGGAGAGTCTGGGGACTTCAACTCGGGGTGTTGCCGTTCAATCGCCTCGAGTTCTCTCATCAGACGATCGTATTCTTTGTCAGAGATCTCAGGTTGTGACTTCTCGTAATAAAGACGGTCGTGGTGACGAATGATCTTCACGAGCTCCTGATGCCGCTTTTTCGCATGCTTCAAGGGCTGACCGGATGCATTTTTTGGCACTTTAGACCCCCCCTTTGCGCCCATGAAATTGAGGCGTAGAATAGAACCTTAGGGAAGAAAACTTCATCTTCTCTATTGATAATCCAATTAGATAAAGGCTTGACAGTCCTTTCTTGCCCACATACATGATGGGAATCAGCCTGGGATAAGGTACTTTCGTAAAATCATCATTTTGATCGGAAAACGAAGAGGGCATTCAATACTTGAAATCATACCCGGTTCAGGCGTTGGGAGTCAGCCTTGAAATCTTCTGGTCTAGGTGGGGCTTTCACGAAAAATTTTAATCGGATGGAGACTTTCCAATGAAAAAAATGAGTTCAAATGAGGCCGACAACGGCGGCCAGTCAATCGATGTTCAGCCCCCAACCAATATGGGTGAAGACAGGTCCGGTGGTGGAGGATCAAACAAGAGACGACGGTCTTCGCATCGCGGAGGCGGCGGTAATCGCAAGGGCCGCGGAGGCCACGGCGGTGGCCACGGTGGCGGGCACGGTGGACACGGCGGGCATGGCGGAGGCTTTCATGAGCGGGAAAATTATACGCCCGGAGACATTTCCGACCTGATCGCCTCTGAAGAGCTTTCAGGAGAAGAGGGCTCAGAAGTTCTTCACCTGCAGGATTTGAAGGCGAAACCGGCCAGTGAGTTGGTCGAAATGGCAGAGGCTCAAGGGATTGAGGGCGCGAGCGCCATGCGAAAGCAGGATCTCATTTATGATCTCTTGAAGGCCAGCGTTAGACAGAATATTGCCGTTTATTCTGAGGGAGTCTTAGAGGTTCTTCCAGACGGGTATGGCTTCTTAAGATCACCTGATTTTAGTTATCTGCCCGGACCGGATGATGTCTATTTGTCTCCGAATCAGATTCGTCGTTTGAATCTCAAGACGGGAGACACCGTGAGTGGGCAGATTCGAAACCCCAAAGAGGGTGAGAGATACTTTGCCCTGCTCAAGGTTCTAAAGATTAATGGCCAGCATCCCGAGAAGTCTTTACACCGGGTGCTTTTTGACAACCTGACGCCCTTCTATCCCCGAGAGAAGATCAAGCTTGAGGTTCTTCCGGATCAGTACGGCGGCCGGGTGATGGATTTACTTTGCCCAATTGGCAAGGGGCAGAGGGGCCTGATTGTGGCGCCCCCAAGAACGGGTAAAACCATGCTGCTTCAGAGCATTGCTAACTCGATTTCTAAGAATCATCCGGAGATTAAGATGTTGGTTCTTCTTATCGATGAGCGACCTGAAGAAGTGACCGATATGTCTAGAAATGTAGATGCAGAAGTGGTGTCTTCCACCTTTGACGAGCCGGCTCATCGCCATGTGCAAGTCGCCCAAATGGTGATCGAGAAGGCGAAGCGCTTGGTTGAGCATGGTCACGATGTTGTGATTCTGTTGGATTCGATCACTCGTTTGGCTCGGGCCTACAACACCTGCGAGCCTGCTTCCGGAAAGATTCTTTCGGGAGGGGTCGACGCGAACGCCCTACATCGACCAAAGCGCTTTTTTGGGGCGGCCAGAAATATTGAAGAAGGGGGTAGTTTGACGATTATTGCCACGGCCCTGATTGAAACTGGCAGTCGAATGGATGAAGTCATTTTTGAAGAGTTCAAGGGAACGGGTAATATGGAGATTGTCCTGGACCGTAAGGTTGCCGATAAGAGGGTCTTTCCGGCCATGGACATCAACCGCTCTGGGACGCGAAAAGAAGAGCTTCTACTGGATGAGAAGACTCTTCAGAGGGTGTGGATTCTTAGGAAGCTTCTATCGCCGCTCTCTCCGATTGACAGCATGGAGTTTTTGCTCGATAAAGTCTCGAAAACCAAGACAAATGATGAGTTCCTGGAGAGTATGAACCAATGAAAAAGAACACCCATCCCGCCTACCGGCCCGTTGTCTTTCAAGACAATGCGAGCGACTTTGCAATTTTAACTCGTTCGACCATATCCACCAAAGAGACGGTGAAGTGGGAGGACGGAAATACTTATCCCATGGCGAAGGTGGAGATCTCTTCCGCTTCTCATCCCTTCTACACCGGAACGATGAGGGTTTTGGATACAGAAGGTCGAGTGGAGAAGTTCCAGAAGAAGTACAAGTCTGGCCTCTACTCCAAGAAAAAGAAGAAGCCTTCCTGATCCATCAGTGAGAGGCTGTTTTGAGTGGAGAGTTTGAAGGATCGGTTACAGGCGGCGATTGATCGCTACGAACATCTGACGGCGCAATTGAATGAGCCAAGTGTGATTGGCAGCTCTGAGCAGTTTCAAAAGATCTCCCAAGAAAGAGCTCGCATTGAAGCTCTTGTCGATTTGGGCAGACAATATCTTAAAGTTTTAAAAGATCTGGAGTCCTCTAAGGAGGTCTTAGAGCAGGGTGGAGAGTTGTCTGAGCTGGCTCAAGATGATTTAGATCAGCTGAGACCCCGAATGGAAAGTCTTGAGCAGTCCATTCAATTGGAGCTTTTGCCGAAAGATCCTGACGAAGAAAAGAATGCTCTTTTGGAGATTCGGGCCGGAGCCGGAGGAGATGAGGCCTCACTTTTTGCGCAAGACTTGTTTCGAATGTACAGCCGCTATGCAAACCAGATGGGGTGGAGGCTTGAGATTCTAAGCGAGTCTTTTTCTGGACAAGGAGGCTACAAAGAAGTCGTGGCGAGTATCGAGGGGCAGAATGTTTTCAGGCAGTTGAAGTACGAATCAGGCGTGCACCGAGTTCAGCGGATTCCGGTGACGGAGGCTGGAGGTCGAATTCACACCTCAACGGTCACCGTGGCGATCATGCCGGAGGCCACCGAAGAAGAGGTGGAGATCGACTCTAAAGATCTTCGAATTGATGTCTTTCGTGCGGGAGGAAAAGGGGGCCAGGGAGTTAACACGACGGATTCGGCCGTTCGAATCACGCATTTGCCCACAAATACGGTGGTGATTTGTCAGGATGAGAGAAGCCAAATTAAGAATAAGGCCAAGGCAATGAAGGTCTTGCGGGCCCGGCTTTTGCAAGCCAAGCAAGAGACTGCAGAGAAAGAGCGATCGGCCAATCGCAAGGCTCAGGTAGGAACTGGAGATCGCAGTGAAAGAATACGGACCTACAACTTTCCTCAAGAGCGAGTGACAGATCATCGGATCGGCCTAACTCTGAAAAAACTGAGTAGCGTCATGGAGGGAAACCTCTCTGAGGTAGTCGAGAAACTTCAGCAAGAAGACTATGCTCGCCGACTTGCTCTCGCGAACGAAGAGTCGTAATGGCGCAAGATTCAAAGACCATTCTTGCGCATTTGCAAGAAGGCGCGAATTCTTTAAAAGACAAGGGGGTCGAGAACCCTCACCGAGAAGCCCGCCTGTTGATGGCCTTGGCCTTGGACATTTCTGTTGAAGACTTAGTTCTCAAGACGGATGCCAACCTGAGCTTTGATACTGAGAAAGTCTGGAGAGAGCTTCTCTCACGACGATTAAACCGAGAGCCCTTCTCTCATCTCCGGCAAGAGAAGGAGTTTTTTGGTCTTCGTTTTCGGGTGAACTCCTCAGTGCTGACCCCCCGTCCTGAGACTGAGGCTCTGATAGAAATTGCTCTAGATTGGGTGAAAGAAAAGGGCTTGAAGTCAGGGGAACTGATTGATCTCGGGACGGGTTCGGGTTGCATTGTCTTGAGTCTGGCGAAAAGACTTGGAGAGGCTTGGGCCTATCACGCGCTAGATATTAGTTCAGAGGCCTTGAAGCTCGCTCAAATCAATGCGGACAGACTTGGCCTGAAGAAGGTTAACTGGATTCATTCGGACCTTCGTGCTTATGAGCCCAAGAGCTCCTTCGATCTGATCGTTTCCAATCCGCCTTATTTGAGCGAGGACTTCTTGGAGACATTGGAGCCAGAGATCAAAAACTATGAGCCTCGAATCTCTTTGTGTTCAGGGGATCACGGTGATGAGATTCTCAAATCGATTCTCAATCGATGGTCGGGCGCACTCAAGACACCGGGCTTGATGATTCTCGAAACAAAGGACGAAGCTCAAAGAAGCCGTCTTTTGTCTTTTGCTTCTGGCCTTGGGGTTAATGGTCTTAGGCAGCAAGATTGCTTTCTGCTTTGGGAGTGTCGCTAAAGGCCCATCTGCCCTCGCTTCAGTCAAGTCCCATGACCTCAGAGTTCAGCATGAGTTTTGGAAGCATCCGCTGGGGACCGCCTAGAATTTCAGATAACTTCGATATCGTCCAGGGCCCGCTCCTCCTCGCGCTGTAAACACTTTACTTCGTTACTTGGCCCAGCCGCTCGGAGAGCCCCATCGGCTGTCTTCCAAAACTCATGCCAAAGAGCACAGTCACTGCTTCACCTGCCAACGCCCCTTCGCAAAGGAACTGGATTTAGTAGACCATCTGCTTTGGGGATACGGCCATTGAGTTTTGGACGGGCATTTTCTATATTCAAACTTCAGACCCGGGTCTGAGAGAGGAAACAGAATGGACTGCTTGTGGATTGAGGGCGGAAAGAGGCTCTCTGGAACCCTTGAGGTGCCGAGTTCTAAGAACGCCGCCCTTCCGCTGATGTGCCTGTCATTGATGACTTCGGCTCCCGTTAGTTTGGAAGCTCTTCCGGCTGTGGCAGATATTGAGAGCATGCGGGCTCTCTTGAAAGATTTGGG
Organism: Bradymonadales bacterium; assembly: GCA_007693605.1. Lineage (GTDB taxonomy): Bacteria > Bdellovibrionota > UBA2394 > UBA2394 > UBA2394 > REDG01. The sequence continues at coordinate 18,214 of REDG01000044.1, read as the reverse complement.
TGCTGAGGAGGCTGCGCCAGGACAATTTCAGACGAAAAACATCCGATCGATTCGGGCGGACTACGAAATCGTTCGAAAAATGCGAGCCTCTATCTTGGTTTTGGGGCCACTGCTGGCCAGAGAGGGTCGGGCTGAAGTTTCTCTGCCAGGCGGGTGTAATATCGGGGATCGACCCATCGATATTCATTTGGAAGGGCTGCGAGAAATGGGAGCGAAAATCGAAATTGAGGGAGGTTACATCTTCGCGAGTGCCTCTCGATTGAAGGGCTGTCACTTCAGTCTTCCCTTTCCAACGGTCACAGGCAGTATCAATTTGATGATGGCAGCCAGTTTGGCAGAGGGAGTGAGTCATTTTGAAAATATGGCTCAAGAGCCAGAGGTGACAGAAGTCGCTCATGCTCTCAAGGCGATGGGTGCGAAAATTGAAGGTGAGGGGACGGCTCAGTTAAGGATTGAGGGAGTCTCACAGCTTTCTGGACTGAATTGGCGAGTTCCTCCAGATCGAATTCAACTTTTAACTTATTTGGCCGCTGCGGCCATCACGGGTGGAGAGATCCGTTGTCGCCCTTACGATCAGAGCAGCCTTGGTGCAGTCATTCAGAAGTTCAAAGACATGAGTTGTCAGGTGGAAGAGCGCAGAGAGGAAATGCTCTCTCGTGTGGGAAACCTCCATTCAACCCATTCTCAACTTTGGCAGGGAGCGAAGGCAAGGGAGTACTTAGAGGTCAGCTTGAGTGCGGATTCGCTGAAGGCGACCGACATTGAAACGGCGCCCTTTCCGGGCTTTCCGACAGATGCTCAAGCTCAGTTCATGGCGTGCTTGTCGATTGCCGACGGATCGAGCCAGATTCACGAGACCGTATTCGAAAATCGGTTTCAGCATGTGAGCGAGTTGAAGAGAATGGGGGCTCAGATTAAGCTCAACGCTGCGGTGGCGACCATCAAAGGGGTGAAGGGCTTGAGTGGGGCCTCGGTCATGGCCAGCGATCTGAGGGCTTCGGCTTCTCTTGTTTTGGCGGGTCTGGCGGCAAAGGGAAAGACTCAAGTTCTAAGAGTCTACCATCTCGATCGGGGCTACGAAAATATTGAAGAGAATCTTCAAGGCCTAGGAGCAAGAATCTGGAGGGCTCCTCAGTGAGAATCATTGATCAGAGTCACGACAACTTCGAAGAGAGTTTTCAGAATTTTTTAAATCGAAGGCAAAGAGTTCAAGAAAAGTACTTTCTTGAGGCCGACGCCTTGATTGCAGAATATCGCGAGAAGAAAGAGGGGGCTCTGATTGAGTTCGCGAAGCGCTTTGACCATGTGGAAATTGAAGAGGCAGAGTTGTGGGTTCAGCCCGATCAGATTCGAAATGCACACAAGCTCGTGTCAGGAAAGCTTCGGCAATCCATCGATGCCCTAATCCTTCGGGTGGAGCGATTTCAGAAGGAGCTTCGTCCCAGTGCTTTTCAAACCCAAGAAGAGGCCGGCCTGTACTGGGGGGTTGAAGTCCGACCGCTCGATCGGGTGGGAATTTATGTGCCGAAGGCCTATTTTTTGACCATGATTTTAAACGCTGTGCCAGCCCGCATTGCCGGAGTCGAAGAACTACTGGTGGCCACTCCACCTGACAAGCGAATGGGCCCGCCCTTCGTCGATCCGGCGCTCTTGTATGCGGCAAAGGTATTCGAGATTGACAAGATTCTATTGGCCGGCGGGGTGGGCGGTCTTTCGGCACTGGCGCTTGGGACTCAAGACACCGAAGCCGTGCAGAAACTAGTCGGGGCCACCAGCAAGCTCGGGGTGGTGGCGAAGCAAAGGCTCTCTTCAGAGGTGGGCATTGACGGATTTCCGGGTCCCACCGAAGTGGCCTTCGTCTGTGACACCTCAAGTTCTGTGAGATCTGTAGCGGCCGATATTGTGGGACTTTCGGATCACAATCCCAATGCGGAGGTCTTTGTTTTCCATCAACAAGAGCGATGGCTTCAAAGTCTGATTGAAGAAATCATTTTGTTGATTCAGAATCTCAAGAGTCACGAGAGTCGGGATGCGGTCAGAAACTGTTTGGAGTCGAATACCCATCTTCTTCTAATGAAGAGATTGGAGGATAGTTTTCAGGTCGTGAATCGCCTGTCGCCCGGGCTTCTTTGCCTCGTCTTGGATAACGCGGCTGAGCATATCGGTCGGGTGTCTTCTTGCGGCAGTCTGCTTTTGGGGCATTACACGACTCCGGTCAGTTTGGATCTGATTGGAGGAGCGACGGGCTTAGTCTCAACATTGGGGAGTGCCTCTCATTTTAGTCTGACCACCCCTGCGACCTTTAGTCGGCAGTTTAGTGTCGTGGAGATCCAGAAGGAGGCTCTACAGCGCTTTCAGAAAGCCTCTTTAGAGCTCTCTGAGACGGAGGGCTTTATGGCCCACGAGGCCGTTTTTTCATCGCGCCTTCTCTAGTGGTCCAATATGCTCCAGTCCCAGAGGAAAAGGCTTTGACTTGGGCCTAGGGCTTTTCTAGAAGGTCCACATGACATCAGTACGAGTAAAAGATGGTGAGTACTTTGAGGTAGCCTTAAAGCGCTTCAAAAAGATCGTGGAGAAAGCTGGCATTTTGACGGAATTGAGAAAACGAGAGTTTTTTGAGAAACCTTCCGTGCGAAGAAAGCGCAAACAGGTTGCAGCGATCAAAAGAGCTCAGAGAAACAAGACCAAGGAACGGGGAATTTGACCCCCTTTGACGAAAGACTGTCCCAAGAAATAAAGGATGCGATGCGCGCTCGAGATCAAGTTCGTCTCGATTGCTTGCGCTCGATGAAGTCTGCGTTCAAGTATAAACTGGTTGAGAAGAAGGCCGAGTCTCTTTCAGAGGCAGATTGCCTTGCCATCTTTCAGAGCTTGGTCAAACAGCGCAAAGAAGCCATTGAGCAGTATGAGGCGGCGGGCAAGTCTGAGTCGGCAGAAAAAGAGCGGAAAGAGCTGGAAGTGATTTCCAGCTACTTGCCCAAGGCTTTGACTGACTCGGAGCTGGCAGAACTGGTTCAGGCCAGCATAAAAAAACTGGGCGCGTCGACCATGAAAGATATGGGGGCGGTAATGAAGGACTTGGGTCCGCAGACATTGGGTCGTGTTGACGGAAAAGTGCTCAGCGATCTTGTGAAGAAAAAGCTCGCTTAAAGAGGGGAGGACCGCGTGGCCGTCCCAAGCTCTCAGCTTGAGCAAATAAAATCGAATTTAGACATTATTCAGGTCATCGGAGAAGTGGTTCCCCTTCAGAAAAAGGGCAACAACTATTTCGGCTGCTGTCCGTTTCACGCAGAGAAGACCGCTTCATTTTCGGTCTCGGGAGAGAGGCAGCTCTTTCATTGCTTCGGGTGTAAGGCTGGCGGGGATCTTTTCAAGTTTGTTCAGCTGTATCATCGCTATGACTTTCGACAGGCGGTCGAAGAGCTCGCCAAGAGAGCGGGGGTGTCTCTGTCTCAATCAGATCGATCAGGGGATTGGGATGAGAGCCTGGCGATTCTTGAAAAGACGGCCGAGTTTTTCGAAGAGCAACTTTGGAGCTCGAAGGCAAAGGCCTTTCAAGACTATCTAAAAACTCGCGGCATTCCTAAGTCTGTCGCCAAAGATTTTCGTTTGGGTGCCCATCTTGGGGGTTCACAAGAGGTCCTTTCCTTTTTGAAGAGGGCGCAGCTTTCTCGGGACATTGCCTCGAAACTGGGGATTGTGGGTCGCAAGCCGCCTAGCGATTGGAGCGACCGATGGCGTGGTCGGCTCATCTTTCCCATTGCAGACGAGAGAGGACGAATTCGGGGCTTTGGGGCCCGAAGCCTTGGAAATGAGCAACCCAAGTACATCAATTCGCCGGCCTCGGCGCTCTTTGACAAGAAAAAGCTCCTTTATGGCATGAGCCTTGCTTCTGATTTAATCAGAAAGCGAGACTATGTGATCTTGGTTGAAGGCTATATGGATGTGATCGCTCTGCATCGAGAGGGAATTCGCAATGCCGTCGGAAGTATGGGTACGGCTCTGACGGCTGATCAGATTCGTAAACTAAAGCGATGGACTCATCGCTTGCTTTCACTTTTTGACGGGGATGAGGCCGGATTGAAAGCGACGGAGCGAAGTCTAGATCTGTATATTCGAGAGGCCGTCAATGCCAAGGTTTTGATCCTGCCAGGGGGGGCCAAAGACCCTGACTCTTTCTTTGAGAGTCTGAGGCTCAAAGGGGAAGATCGATTGAAGGCCTGGCGCCAGGCTCTGAAGGGGGCTCAGCCCGCCTTAGACTTTCTCATTCAACATCGGGTGCTCTCAGAGACGGATAGCGTTTTGAGAGCCAAGAGGCTTCGAGATCTGGTTGAGCTTCTTGATCGGTCCCCAGATCCGCTTCAGAGAACCGCCCTGAAGCGCGAGATATCGAGTCGCTTCAAAATCCCCTGGGAAATGCTTGAAAACAGGCCTCCTGAAGCCCCGTTTAAGCCCTCAGGGGGCTTTAGAGAGCAGGATCATGGTCGGAATGCCCAGGAGCCCCCGATTTACAGGGAGGCCTTGAAATTCATGATCCTCTGGGGTAATGATCTAGAGCTTCAGGCAACAGAAATCTTGAGTTTCGTTGAAGATCAGGGCCCATGGTCGAAACTCCTAAGGAAGCTCTTAGCAGAGGGGGAAGACATCTCATCTTTGAAGTGGCTTGAGACCGAATCGGAGGAGATGCAGGCAGAAGTTCGGGAATGGTTAATCGAGGAAAGGACAAAAGATTCCGACCAAGAAAGCCTAGACTTCGTCTGGACGCAAATCAGGAAGCGACTAAAATCGGAGTTTATAAAACGAGAAGGGATGAGGCTTCAAACTGCCTTGGAATCAGCTGAGGCAGCAAATGATGTGAAGACGGTGAAGGCAATTTTAAGAGAGAAGCAAGATCTAGTTCGACTTCTCGACGAGAGTTCAGTGGTTTAGTTTGTTTAGGTTTTAACGGAGAATTTTAAGGATTTTTGATCATGACGAAAAAAAAGAAGAAGCGAGTCAGCACACAGAAGAAACTTACGAGAAAGCTTTCTAAAAACAAGAAAGTTCAGAAGAAGAAAGCCTCTTCAGTAAAAAAGATTGCGGCCGTTTCAGTGGCAAAGCCGAAGAAAAAAGTTTCCTCTAAACCCGCAAAAAAAACTAAGGGGCTTGCTTCGAGCATGAAGTTAGCGGCTGGAGCAGAGCCTTCTGTTGATCTTAGCAAGATACTTGCGACGACCATTTCTGATCGAAGTTTTGAGGTTGGCGCCGTTCGTAAAAAGAAAGCGGCCAAGTCGGCTGAGCCCAAAGAGAAGCCTAAAAAGTTTAAAAAGCGTCAAAAAGAAATGAAAGAAGTGAAGCAGCTTATTGCCGCCGGCAAGGAAAAGGGCTTTCTGACTTTCGAAGAGGTGAACGAGGCTTTGCCGGAAGATGTGACTTCAGATCAAGATATTGACGATGTCATGTTGATGCTCGATGAGATGGACATCGAGGTGGTGGATGAGGCTGAAGACTTCAAGCCCAAAGAAGACGCTCCCGTTCCGTCGACTAGAAAGTCTCAAGAACACGCAATGGATACGGACGACGAAGACGAGGCCGAGTCGCTGAGTCGAAGCAATGATCCCATACGAATGTACCTTCGCAAGATGGGGCAGGTCTCTCTTCTCACGCGAGACGGAGAGGTTGAGATTGCGAAGCGAATCGAAGATGGTGAGAGCGAAGTTCTCAGTGTTGTTTTGAGATCGGACTTTGGAATCAAAGAGATCCTCATGCTAGAAGACCGATTGAAGAGAAAGACCATTCGTGTCAATGACATCATTCGGGGATACGACGAGAACGCTAATAATCAAGATCAAGAGGCGGTCGACGAAGACGACGAAGAAGCTCAGTCGAGCGCTGAGGCGGCGGCGGCAGCCGATCAAACTGATCGAGTTTTAAAACTGATCGCAAAGGCCAGAAGAAAATACAACGACATCAACACCAACCGAGAGAAGATGCCGTCTGTAAACAAAAAAGAGAAAGAAGCTCTTGAAGCCAAGGTCATCAAGCTTCGCGATGATATCTTTGCCATTTTGAAAGAGATTGATCTCAACAGAAAGTTCATCAACAAAATCTCTGCCAAACTAAAGAATTTAGTGACTCGAATTGAGAAGAGTCGTCAATCGGTGCAACTCGCCGAAAGGAAGCTGGGGCAGAAAGAAGATCAGATTAAAGATTTGGTCGTCACTCTAGACAAAGGGAAGGAAGATCCCAAAAAAGTTTCAGCCAGACTAAAGATCAGTGGCGAGACTTTGGCAGAGGCCATAGAAATCTACAAAGCGGCGGCTCGTCGAATCGAATTGATTGAGAAAGAAGTTCACCTTCAGTCGGGTGATATCAAACGGATTCACAAGCAGGTGAAAAGCGGAGAGCTTAAGACCGAATTGGCCAAAAATGAATTGGTCGAGGCCAATCTTCGCTTGGTGGTCAGTATCGCGAAGAAGTATACCAATCGAGGCCTTCAGTTTTTGGATTTGATTCAAGAGGGCAATATTGGATTGATGAAGGCCGTCGACAAGTTTGAGTATCGTCGGGGTTATAAGTTTTCTACCTATGCCACTTGGTGGATTCGGCAGGCGATCACTCGAGCCATTGCGGATCAGGCAAGGACGATTCGAATTCCGGTTCATATGATCGAGACGATCAACAAACTCATTCGCACATCGAGGCATTTAGTTCAGGAGTTGGGTCGAGAGCCCACGCCCGAGGAGATCGCTGAAAAGATGGAGATGCCTCTGTCGAAAGTCAGAAAGGTTTTGAAAATTGCGAAAGAGCCCATTTCTCTCGACACTCCCATTGGAGAAGAAGAAGATTCGCATTTGGGGGATTTCATCGAAGACGCCAACGCCGTTTCGCCCACAGACGCGGTCGTGAATTACAATTTGGCGGCTCAGACTAGAAAGGTTTTAGCCACTCTTGCCCCAAGAGAAGAGAAGGTTCTTCGAATGAGATTTGGAATCGGAGAGAAGTCGGACCACACCCTTGAAGAGGTTGGACAAGATTTTGAGGTCACTCGCGAGCGGATTCGGCAGATCGAAGCCAAGGCCCTGCGGAAGCTTCGACACCCCTCTCGTGCAAAAAAACTCAAGACCTTTACCGGCGGCGAAAAAGAATAGCCGACTCTCATTCCGTGTTTTGTACTGAATGCAGCATTCTGAATACTGTGTGTCCTTCCAATAGGTAACAGAAGCTTCGTGGAGCAAAGTAGCTTCATTGAGCGCATTTTAAGGGAGCATAAACAATTTTGTGTAACTTGCTTCAGAAATCTGCACCGAGTCAGCTGACCTAATCGTTAAGATAGGTCAATAAAGCTTCATCAATTCCAGACATTGCATTCGCAGAAAGAAACCCAATGATCTCCCCCAAACGACCTTTGCTAACCTGACGCATTCCTGGAATGACCACGAACGAAGGCTTCTTTTTCGGCAAATTAATCTTAACTCGAAGAGGCCATATCTCGGGTGGCTGACTAGAGAGAGGGATTACAACGACGGAATCCAAAATCTCATTTTGCTGCGTATTCGAAACAATGAGTCCGGGCCTGGTTTTGCCAAACTCTGGCGGAGAGCCCTTACCCAATTGAATCCAACAAATCGCACCCCTTCTCAACGGGCAGTCTCAAATCCACCATCCAAATCAGCATCCTCCCAATCAACTAACCAGCTCGATTCCTCAGGATTCGCCGTAAGAAACTTTTTGTAAGCGCTTCCAGCTTCGATCATACGGTCTTGACGAATGGACTTCTCGATGATTCGACGCACAAAGGAAGAGATTGATTCTGATTTGGGCTTAGATGTCTCAATGGCTTTAAGAAGAGGTCCTTCGAGCTTAATGGTAGTGGCTTTCATACTAAAATAGTATGACAATTCATTCTATCTGTCAACAGCCGTTGAGCTGGCCATGGTGTAGAGCCGCCGCCCTGACAGTGGGCCCACAGGGATTTGAACCCCGGACCAATCGGTTATGAGCCGACTGCTCTGACCACTGAGCTATGGGCCCCCCCTGTGAGGTGTCGCTAAAGGCCCATCTGCCTCCACTCTCAGGTCGACCTTCGGTCGACTTGATTTGCGGATAGCTGCAAGGCTCCTTTCCCGCCTTGCAGTGGCGGCTGCGTCGCTGCGCTTCTCGAGTGGCGTCAAACCACACTGCGATGCTCGCTCCTTGCCTTCGCGTATCTGGACCCTTATCACCACTCCCTATAGTCAGGAGTCGCGCGACAATCTCCTCAGAGCCTACGGCTAGCGGGTCCCTGCGCGCAAGCGAAGGATTCTGTGACTCAACAATAGACATTTATTATGTCAACTCTTAAACTGCCCCCGAATTCAATTGTTGAAAAGGAGAGTCCTCGTGGAATTCGAGCCCGCAGAGCTAAAAGAGTCCATTCTAAGTTTAATTCGACTACAAGAGATCGATGCTCTTTTGTTTCAGCTTCGAGAAAAGGAGCGCGAGCCCGCTCCCGACTTCTTGGCGGCTGAGAAGAAGTTAAACGAAGCTCAAAGAGATCTAAAACTGGCTGAGAAATCAGAGAGAGAGATTGAGCGAGAGAGAAGGTCCTTAGAGCTTCGGCATATTACCCTTCAAGAAGATGTGAAGAAGGCTGAAGTCAAGAGACGAGAAGTTCGAAACACCAAAGAAGATTTCTCAGCGGGTCGAGAGCTTGAAAATTTTCAAAAAAAACTGATTGAAGTCAAAAAGATGTTGGAAGAAAAGACTCTGGCCACCGAAGAGCGATCGAAGCTGACCGCTGAAAAAAAGGCGGCGGTGGAAGAGTGCCAAAAACTCTTCCAAGAACACCAGGATCAGAGACAGAAGGAGCTGGCAGAAAGCTCTAATGAGACGGCTCGATTAATGAAAGAGCGAGAAGGTTATATCTCGAAGGTCAATGAAAGCATCTTTTCGATGTACGAGAGGGTTCAGAAGCTTAGACGGGGTTCTGGGGTGGCGATTGTCCGAGACAGCATTTGTCATGGCTGTTTTGTCGAGATACCTCCTCAGACTAGGGGAAATCTTAAGAAATTGAATCAGTTGATTACATGCTCCAGTTGCTCTCGAATCTTGTTTCCAGAATCTGAGCTTCCGGAGGCCCTAGAGACTGAACGGCTCCTTCGCGGAGTGGGCTCTTGATCTTAGGCCCAGTTCTGCTACAAATGCTTTTATGAGTTGAAGGTGGACGGTCGCTGGCTGGTCGAGGAGACTCGCACTTAGCTGGAGGAAAGTCCGGGCACCGGCGGGTTGATCTCTCTTCGACAGAAGGAGAGACTCCTGCGGAGTCACCATGCAGGCTAACGGCCTGGGTCTGCTTCGGCAGATACGGAAAGTGGCACAGAAAATATACCGCCGATGGCCCGCAAGGGATCAGGTAAGGTTGAAATCGTGAGGTAAGAGCTCACGGCTTCTGTCGGTGACGACAGTTGCGCTAAACCCCATGGGGTGCAAGACCAAAACAAGAACCTTTCCGCGTGAGCGGACAAGAGAAGACTCTCTCTTGATGAAATTTCTGAGGTTCTGAGGTAGGTCGCTTGAGGGAGTTTGGTAACAGACTCTCCAGATTGATGATCGTCCACTCCTGAGAGGAAACTAAGAATGGCCTCCTCTCGGAGTCGACAGAACCCGGCTTATAGCCTTCAACTCAGGCCTTCCTTTATCACACTCCCCACCGAATCGCTAAGGGCCCATCCGATCTTAATTTTCTGCATATCGCGGATCAAGAAGATCTCGAATGGAGGACCCAAAGAGTGCCAGAGACAGCGTTAGCAGGAAGATGGCGGAAGCCGGAAAAACGGCAATCCACCAGGCTACTCGAAAATTGTCTTTCGCCTGTCGCAGAAGCTCGCCCAAACTCGCCTGATCAATGGGCTCTCCAAAGCCCAAGAAAGACAGGGCTCCCAAAACAACAATGACCTGTGCCAGGTCAAAAGGAACAAAGGTGATCACCGGGGTCAAAGAGTTGGGCAGCAGATGCTTTCGAAAAATTCGGAATCGACTCGCCCCCAAAGCGTAGGCGGATTGCACGAAGTCCTGAGACCTGAGCTTTAAAAATTCTGCTCTCACAAATCGACAGTAGGGAATCCATCCCGCCAAAATCATCACAAACAAAAGTATCCAATAATTCCGCTCAAAAAAGGCGAGCAGAGTGAGCTGCAGAAGGAAGATCGGAAAGTTTCCCACAATCTCCATAAATCTTTGAAGAATGAGATCAACCTTGCCCCCATAGAGCCCCATAATGCCCCCAAGAACAATGCCCAAGAAAATACAAATGCTCACAACGGCCAGGGCAAACAGAAGGGAGTTTCGAATTCCATGCACGATTCGAGCGAAAAGGTCGCGCCCCACATGATCCGTACCAAGAATATACTGGCGACCGTCGAGGCTCATCGTCCCCGGAGGCTCTCGGTCGAGCATCTGCGCGATCGGAGGGGTGTCGGGCCCTATCGGATAGAGTTGAAAAGATCGAACCCCAGGCTCGTTCGCAACCCATGGGGCAAAGAAGGCGCAAAGCAAAAAAATCAGCACGAAGAAGCCTGAAATCCATGTCATTTTAGGAACTCGATGCATCATGAATTCGCGCTCCCAAAATGAATTCTGGGGTCGACCACCACATACAAAATATCTGAGAGAAGAATCCCCGATAGAGTGAGTACGCCCCCGATGACAAAATTCGCCATAATGGTTGGGTAATCACGAGCCAGCAAAGACTCAAAGACCAAAAGCCCTAAGCCGGGAATCGAAAACAAACTCTCAATGATAATGCTCGAACCCACGATGCCCGGAATGAGTGCGCCAAGAATAGTGACGATTGGAATCAAACTATTGCGAAAGGCATGGCGATAAAAAACCACTCGCTCGGTCTGCCCCTTGGCGCGAGCCGTTCGCACATAATCCTGATGCAGGCACTCCAAAATCGAGGCCCGCTGTTGCTGGGTGATATAAGCCAAGCCTCCGATACTGTAGCAAACACAGGGCAGAACGAAGTGATGTAAACGGTCGAAGGCCTTTCCAAAAAGACTCAACTCCCGATAATTATCCGATTGGATTCCGTAAATCGGAAAGATATTCAGAAACTCATCACTCCCCAAAAAAGTCAGAAGCAAAATCCCCAAAACATAGGAGGGCATCGCATAGAGGGCGATGCTAAAAAAGGCGATGCCCCGATCAAGAGGTCGGTTGTGAAAGCGACCACTGAGAAGGCCCAGGGGAATTCCCAAAAAGAGGGCCAAAAAAATGGCGGAGCCACCAAAAATCAGAGAAATAGGAAGTCGCTCACCGATTTTTTCAATTACCGGACGGTGATCAACGAATGAGGTCCCAAAATCCAAAACCGCAATGTCTTTGAGCCAGAGAACATAGCGATGCAAAATCGGTTTATCGAGATGATACTGAGCTCGAAGCCGCTCGATCTGGTCTTCTGTAATCATCGAGCGATCTCCCATTCCTCCCGTGGGGTCCGAGAGGAGCTTCATCTCAAGCGGAGATCCGGGCGCGAGCTGAAGCATTCCAAATGTAACGATCGTGATTCCCCAAAGGGTAAAGAGAAAAAGAAAGGCTCGCGTGATGAGGTATCGCTTCATGGAATATGCTTCACTCGTCTATCTTGATGCGGAAGCTCCACTCCTGCCGTATCGCTCAAAGCCCGGAGGAGTGAAGAAGGCAGGAATGTCTGGCCCCATCTTCCCAACAGGTTCAACGCCCTGCATTCGTCGATTGACAATCAGAAGCTCAGGCCTTTCAAAGACAAAGAGATAGGGAGTCTCTTCGTGAATAATCTTTGTGAACTCCTGATACAGAAGATTTCTCTCTTCTCGATCGAGGGTGATGCGCGCCTTTTCCAACAGCTGATCCACTCTTTTGTTCGAGAATGCAATTCGGTTGCTGCCGCGATTGGCGTATTGAGTCGAATGCCAAATCTGAAAGGGGTCACTATCCCAGCTGCTCGACCAAGAAAGCATAATCGCATCGAAATTTCCGTCGTTCATATTTTCTAGAAAAACCGTCCACTCTAGAGTTCGAAGATTCATTCGAATGCCAAGATCCGCCAGCGTTCTCTGATAAATCAAAGCCAGGCGATCTAAAGTGGGGTTGTTGGCGACATACATAAAGCCGAACTCAAAGTTTTTCCCGTCTTTTTGTCTTAGGGCCCCAGGATTCGGGCGCTTCCAACCCGCCTCGTCGAGAAGTTGTGCTGCTCGAGCCTCGTCAAAAGCATAGGGCTTCAGATCGGGATGCGTCTTCGGGCTGGCTTTCGGAAAAGGCCCCACAGCCTGCCGCATGATGCCTTTAAAAACTCGTTGGTTAATCAGATCGGCAGGAAAGGCGTGTGCCAGAGCCTGGCGAACTCGGCGATCTGAAAAGACTTCTTTCTTTAGATTCCAGCCCACATAGCGATAGCCGGCCCCATCCATAGTAGAAAACTGTAAACGATAGAATCTCTCCTCAATTTCTGGGCTAGAAAAATCATCCACAAACTGCTCTGGCAGCGGTTCAATGACATCAATCTCTCCTCGACGAGTGGCCATCGAGGCAACGGAGTTTTCTGTGATAATTCGTACAAGAATCCGATCGAAATTATAACGATCCTTCCAATAAGGCACTTCTGTTCCCCACCAATCTTCAGTTCTCTCGAGTTCGATCATCCGGCCGGTATCCCAACGCAGAAAGCGATAGGGGCCACTCCCTACTGGTGCTCGATTGGCAGGGTTTTGATTGAAATTCCCCTCCCCGTAGATATGTTTCGGCATGATCTTGGTGGTTCCCAAAACAATCAGGTTTCTATAGTAGCGATCATTCATATGAAAGCGAAGGTGATGGGGACCTATGACTTCTACTCTATCCAAGGCCGCATAATAATTTTGAAGATGAGCGGCATCGACATTCGGATCTTTGATAATATCAAAAGAAAATCTGACATCCTCTGCCGTGAGGGGAGTGCCATCATGGAACTTGGCATTTTCTCGAATAAAGAAATCATAGGTCAAACCATTCTCACTGACGGTCCAAGAGCTTGCGAGCGATCCGATGGGCTCTCCCGTTTGGTAGTTTGGCCTAATCAATTGATCAAAAATCCAGTCTTCCACTTGGGTGGCGTAGAGGTCAGACGACAAGACGGGGTTCAGAATACTCGGACTTGCTCCAATTTGGGTGACCATCCAATCGTTTTTGACGGCGGGGCCTTCGTAGGTAGAAGCGTCTCGCCAGACCGATTCAGACTGATCAGAGCGCTGACAAGAGCTGACGAAGAAAAGGGTTACAATCAGAAGGGGGATAAGCCGATAGGAATGAAAATTCATGCCTCTAGCTTAGTGGCCATAGAGCCTTCAATCAATCGAAACTCAAGCGCATTAGGCTTTGTTCGAGCTCCATGGCCAGTTGCCGAAAGTAGGCTTGATCTCTTCGATCTAGGCCCTGCTCGCCAGAGAGGCTTTTCAAAACGCCAAGAAGTTCCTCATGGGCCTTCAGCAGAAGAGCTTTCTGCTCAGACTCTGGGGGCTTCGGTGCAAGCCCAACCGAGAGCCTTCGCTCGACCGCCCTCATCTCCACTTGGCCGCTGCTAAAGGCAGGATTCACGCCAGTGAAGAACTGGGCATCAATGACCTCTTGGAGCCTGGTTTCTGCTTGAGATAGGATCTCCCAGAAAAAGGACTGAAGCTCTGAAACAGAGGCATCGCTCCCACCAGCCGAGGCGGCAGCCGCATGGGCGGAATCCGGAGAGCGCGCGCTCTGACAGGCCGTCCCCAAAAGCAGGCAAAGTGCCAGCCCCAAAAGTTGAATGAGCTTTTGAGCAGAGGCCCGACTCGTCGAAGAGTCCTCAATCAGCACGAGACGAGCTTTCAGTGGAATCTTCAAGCTCTCATGGAAGAAATTTAGAGGCACTTTTAATCTTTCTCGGAAGATATTCATCAATCACATAGTTCAAGCCGTGTTTTGCCAGGGCCTGCTGTTCTGCCCGAACGCCCATCTTCAGCATTTGCTCGATGGCTTTGACCCACTCCCGATGGGCCTTGAAAAAGGGGTCATTCTTCAGAGCGTCTTTGGCGCGCTTGATATCAACATCTTTCAGAGGGTGAGTTGGCAGCTCGTAGTCAACGATATCTTGCGGGGTCACCCCCAAGAACTTCGCCTGAGGAACGCAAAAGAATCGGTTAATATGGGCTGCATTTCCTGATCCCACCTTCAGAGTGCGGTAGATGTTTGCAATTCCGTAGGGATCACCGTCGACGAATGTATAAACCGGAAGCTTCATTTCGTCTGCCAAGCGTCGGACGAACCTGCGACATGCTCGAGTCGGAACGCCTCCCATTGAAATGAGAATGCAGTTCGCCTTTCTCCAGTAGTTGTGCGCCACCAGCCTTTGAAACATTCCCGCAGTTTCAATGCACAGAATGAACTTCGCTTTGGTTTCAAACTGAAGGTGCTCCACAGAAATGGGAATGCTGTAAGCTCCAGATCCGAAGCCTGTACAGTCAATGCGAATCGGTTTTTTGGTCTCTCGGTCTCGGTCAATCACCAACAGCTTGCCAGCAACCTCGCCGCCCTTTTCTTCGGGAATGAATCGGAGCTGCTCTCGATTCACCGTCATCATGGCCTCAATGTCGTCCATGACGGTGTCGCTCTCTGGCTGTTCGTCAAATCGGGCCGGCCCCCAGTTTTTTGAAATATAATACATCTCCCTCTTCGAAGCATGGTCGTTGGTTTCGATCAGTTCTTTTGAGACGGACATCATCTTAAGAGTTTGGGCAAAGCCCTTGACGGTGTTGTATGTCAGAGTTCTGGTCTTGTACTGGTTGGCCAGTTCTAAAAACCCAGATTTTGATCGATAACGGACATTGCTCAAAGAACGAACGGGAAGTTTTAGTTGAGGCTTCTGTTTCTTCAAGGCCTTTTCGTAAACATCCTTCGCGGTTTTTTCAATATTGCCTAAGGCAGTCCTATCGGTCGGTTCTTTCTTTTTGCTTCGCACGGCCACTTCACACCTCGATTCGGGTTTTTTCTAAAGTTTCTCTCAAAGTCATAATGACCTTCTCTTTTTGCCCCTCTTTGAGTTTTAGCATGTCTTGAAGAGCTTCACCGATATAGGGAATATAGGTATCAATATAGTTCGCCTTTCTGGCGGCTTCGGCAGCGCGACGCCTTTTAGACAGATAAAGATTCATCTTGCGAGCGCATTCTAAGATGGCCAGTCGAATCTCTTGTTTGATTTCAGGGTAGTCGGCAATGGCTTCTTTGCTTTCAGAAGTGAATGGCACCCACACACTTCCGACATGAATGATTACGGCCACCGGGCCAATGGGAAGAGAGCCCTTCGACTGACTTAAGCCGTACTTCTTCCATTCAATTTTGGTGAGAACGCGAACGGATGCGCAAGCGGCGGGTTGAAAGAGAAGCGGCACCCGATTGGCAAAGCGAAAAACCTGCATGGGCTCTTCGGATGAAAGCTCACCCCCGAAAGCAAGCGCGGCTTCCACAATAAAGGGGTTGCCGCGATAGACGCTTGGGCTGCGTGTTGTGGCCACAAAAAATTCGGCCGCGGTCTTTTGCCGCAGTGTTTCGGTCAGTAGGTCTTCACCGATGGGGATGACGCAATGAGTTGGCGGGTTTTTAATGTCCACTTTCGGAATGGCTTGATGCACCAGATTCAGATTCTCAGAACTAAGCGTTTTCAGTTTAGAATTCTTCAGGCCGGCTTCTGTCAGAATCTCTGAAGCGACTTTTTCAGACACCCTTGAGAAATCCTTCACTAAAAAGTCTTTGAGCGTCTTGGCTGAGCTGTCTTGTGCAAGGCGGTGAAAGTTGCCAAGCTCGACTCCGTAGGGGTGAGGTTTGATTTCTGCTGGCAGCTCGGGCATTTCGCTTGTGCTTCTTGGGTACTCAAACTTTTCAGCATCTGGATCGATAAAGAGGAAGCTCGCATGGGGATTGCTCAGGGTGTTCTGAAGAATGAACTCGTCGATCGATTGCCGACCGCGCTGGTACCTTCCCTCAAGAGTAATACACACCGAAGTCCCTGACTCCGTTTTCTCTGGCCAAGGTACTTCCTTCTCTGAGAGGACAATGGGCTTGTTGGTCTTGGTGTCAATTTTAAGATCGACTTGATAGGCCTTATCTTTTTTGGGGAGCTTCGAGAGGATGCGAACAGGAATTCCCGTGGTCATCTGGCCATACATGCCGGCAGCCGAAATTCCGATGCCCTGCTGACCCCGAGACATTTTGAGTCGGTGAAACTTAGAGCCATAGAGAAGTTTACCGAAGATTTTTGGAATCTGAGTGGTCAGAATGCCCGGACCATTGTCGATGATCTTCAGCTCAAATCTTTCGGTCGGAACGGGACCCTTTCTCTTCTTGGGCTTCGTGTTCTCCGATTCAGATTCGCTTTCTTCAACAATCTTTGCTCCAATTCTCTTTAGCTCCACCCGAAGCTCGGGCAAAATTCCGGCCTCTTCGCAGGCGTCAAGGCTGTTGTCGATCGCCTCTTTTACCGCAGTGAGCAAAGCCTTTCTAGGGTTGTCGAAACCAAGAAGGTGTCTGTTCTTTGCAAAAAACTCTGAGACCGAGATTTCTCTCTGCCTTTTGGCCATGCTTTCTGCATTTTCTCGCATCGGTTTGGCGGCTCTTCGAGTTTGTTTCGTCTTCAACTCGGTCTCTGGCATCGAAACCTCAGCCTTGGATCTTTTTCGTTTCAGGCTGCCAGGTCTCGGAGAGATCGGTTTAGCCGGCTTTTTCGCTGATTTTGTGTTCTTATTCCCCATAATGCGACATATCATCAAATGCGATCAAAAACTTCAATTAAATTAGGAGTTTCCGGCAGGCTTGCTGAATGGGCTTAGGCTATACTGGGGGTGGTGGAACGGAAGACAGTCATGGCATGGTCAATCTCGCTAGGGGGCGTGTTTCTCACGGCGATGATCGCTTTGGGCTTTGTCCTTCAACAAAAGTCTCGCATCGATGAAATCGAAGAGCGGAGGGAGCAAAGGTTAGAGGATCGCCGAGCGATGGAAGACCAGTATCGCCTGGTGCTTGCTCGGGTCTATCAAAATTTGAAGCTGAATCATTTTCTTGCAGCACAAAGAAATCTGGAGGCCTTAGAGTCTATTTGGACAGAAGATCCGGTTCTGATTCGTGAGTATAACGAGGCCGTCTTTCGAATTGCAGAAGGGCTTCTAGAAAACGGCTTTCATGATGAAGCTGAAGCGCTCTTTTTGCGATTGCAGCAAGAGCCAGCATATGAAGATCGAGCGAGAGAGGCGATGGCCATTGTTGCCTCAAGTAGGCGAAGGGATTCTGCGCGGCGACTGTATGAGACAGGAAAGACCTTGTTAGAAGAAGGAAGGTATCGAGAGGCTAGCGCTGAACTTCGAAAGGCTCGCCTAGAATTTGACTCTGTTCTTCTTTTTCGAGTTCACGATGTGTCAGAAGAAATAGCGGCGCTTGGGGAGCAGTTGAGAGCGGCTAACTATCATGTGGCCGTGATGGATACTCAGTATTTTATCGACACCGCGAAGGGCTTTCTAGAACAGGGGCACTTCGACGACACCCAGGCTCAGCTTCGAAGGGCGGTGTCTCAACTGTCGAGAGCGAGGCTCAATCGACCCCAGTCAGAGAGAATCACCAAGCTTCGCGAGCAAATTGTTTGGATTGAGAATGAGATCGCCTATCGGATGCCAAATTTGATGCCTATTCTGAATCGTCTTCAGCCCAGAGCAGTCTCTGAGGTAGATGATTTCTTTCTTTTGGAGTCGTATGATTTGCAGCGAAATGATGAAAGGGTTCATTTGCAGCTGAGTTATCAGATGAATCTGGAGCGAGATCAGTTTTTTGTTGTTCGCTACCGGGTTCACTTTCACAACGGGCTTCACTTTCAGAACGGACATTTTTTTGATGAGAGTTTGCAGACAGAGCTGGGAGTTCCTCAAAAGATCGTTTTCGATCAAGAATTGCCGGAGCATCTTGTCGGATTGGACATCAAATCCATCGAGCTGAGGGTTTATGATTCTAGGCACCGAATGCTCTCTCGAGTGCTTCGCGCTTATCGCCCTCAGACACCGGCCTAAAGAGGGAGTGTCGCTAAAGGCCCATCTGCCCCTACACTCTGGTCGACCTTCGGTCGACATGATTTGAGGATGGCTGCAACGCTCCTTTCCCGCGTTGCAGTGTCGGCTGCGTCGCTGCGCTTCTCGAGTGGCATCTAAACCACACTGCGATGCTCGCT
>REDG01000027.1 GCA_007693605.1 Bradymonadales bacterium | reverse complement strand
AGGGCGGAGCCTTTGAGAGCAAAGATGCCTATAGGAACAATTACGATTAGCTTTTCGGGTGGAGTGAGGAGTAATGCGTGCCCACCAGGATTCGAACCCCAATTTACGGTGAGCGAGTCTTTCGAGCGAATGAAGCTTCGAGCAGAGCGCAGAAGCTGAGAGTAAATTGGCCTATAGGAACAATTACGATTAGCTTTTGGTTTGGAATGGGGAGTAGTGCGTGCCCACCAGGATTCGAACCTGGGACCCTCAGATTAGAAATCTGATGCTCTATCCAGCTGAGCTATGGGCACTCGTAAAAACTCTACTTCAACTCCTTCATGTCCGCTCAGCTGGATAGAGCGATGCTCTCTCCATACTTGGCAGGGCTAAAGCCCTGACAGCTGAGCTATGGGCACTCGTAAAAACTCTACTTCAACTCCTTCATGTCCGCTCAGCTGGATAGAGCGATGCTCTCTCCATACTTGGCAGGGCTAAAGCCCTGACAGCTGAGCTATGGGCACTCGTAAAAACTCTACTTCAACTCCTTCATGTCCGCTCAGCTGGATAGAGCGATGCTCTCTCCATACTTGGCAGGGCTAAAGCCCTGACAGCTGAGCTATGGGCACTTTCGTAAAACTCTACTCGGGAGTGTCACTAAAGGCCTACCCGCTTTGGCGGCTGCGTCGCTGCGCTTCTCGAGTGGCATTGAACCACACTGCGATGCTCGCTCCTTGCCTTCGCGCATCTGGACCCTTATCGCCACTCCCAATCAAGAGGCTGGCGACAGTCCTCTTTCATACTCCTTCGTTTCCGCTCAACACTAAGACTACAGGCAGCCAGGCACTTTCATCCTCTGACCCCTTTTCTTTAGTTTTCGTATCAAGCTTGGGCTTCTGAGAGCAAGCCCTTTGATCAGTTCCTTGGATTTTAGCGGTCCTGAAGGCGTTGCACCTGAGCGGCTCGGCCTTCCGCAATCGCCGCATCTACAAGCTCTTGAAGGGACTCGTAGTTTTGAAACATTGAAAGTTCCAGGTCCAAGAGCCGATTGATCACAATTCTCTTCTGAATCTCTTCAACCGGATCAGGTCGAATGTCGACATAACAGACCATTCGGCTCAAGCCCTCCACTAGATTCGTGATATCCGTGAGCATGCCCAGCCAACGGCTTAGCTCTCTCTGATCCTCTACCTGTCCGGTGATGGTTGAAGAGCCCCCTAAAAGTTGTCCAAGCGCAGCCCACCGACTTCCGACCGCGAAGATTGCCCGCGGTTCTGTAGGCAGAAGATTGCCCAACAAAGCCCAGGCCATATCAAACTTAAATCTCAATCCGATCTCCTCAATCGGAATCTGCGAAAAGGCATGATAGAAATTTTCAATGGTCGGCGCGTTGCACATATAGGCGGTGAAGAATCGAGAGAACTCTTGAAGGGCGTAAGTCACTTGGAGCCGATCGAGGGAGTTGAAATGGCCCTTGCTCGAATGAACGACTTGAAAGTCAATCGTATTGCCTCTTCTCTCAACGATATGTTCGACCCCGTAGTAGTTGAGAGTCTGATACAAAACTTCAAGCGCGACGATAAAGGCGGCACCCTGTCGTGGGATGGGAACTCTCGAGCCAATGTCATTAAAGCCAGGTCTTCGAATGGGGTTTTGAGAGTGAGGCGTTCGATTGGTTGGATCAAAGGGATCATTGTTTCGGAAGGCCTCTCGTTCGGCCGCTGACAGGGCGTCTCGAAAGCTCTTGTAGGTCGCATAGTTCTCTAGCGTTTCGAAACTGAGGTCCTCGATATCGGACTCGATATGAGCAAAACTCGTCCCTGCGGTGAGCACAAAAACTGAACTCAGCAATGAGCCGCTAAAAGCCAGTTTAGACCAGAAAGTTGAAATCATATCCCCTGTCCCCTTGATGACACTGTAACGAAGCCAGAACCGCCCAATCAAGCGAAGTCTGCAATGCGTCGAAGATTCCGGTCAGAGACTTGGGCTTAGGGGCTTGAATGCTGAGGGAGCCTAGAGTATGCTGGTTTTATCAAGTGAAATCAAGGGGTTCGAGTGAGCTTTACTTTCGTCTGAAATTGTGTTAGCTTCCAAACTCCTGGGGGTTTTGCCTTTCGGCAAACGCACCGCTGTGAGAGTAAGAATATGTAGGTGCGAAAAACGCATCCAATGTTCGAAATGTGACAACAATGGATATCCGAGAGGATATGTAGAATCTTTTTTTGGGGGTATGGAGAACTATGGGTATTTCTAAAGCTGCTGTTCGGACGAATGCGTTTCGTCCTAGTCCTGTGAAGCGTTCACCTTTTGCTAGAAAGGCGATGAGGCGAGTTAAGCCCGCTCAGGATATGAATTTCGAAGAAGGCCAGAAAGTGGTCTATCCTGGCCACGGTGTTGGACAGATTCAGTCTATCGAATCAAAAGAAATTTCTGGAATTTCGATTTCATTTTATATGATTCGGATTCTCGAGAATGATATTACCGTGATGGTCCCAACCAACAAGGTTGCCAATGTCGGCCTTCGACCGATTGCAAATGAGTCAGAAGTGTCCAAAGTCTACAGTATGCTGAAGGACAAAAAGATCGTTGTGGAGCAGAGCACATGGAACCGTCGTTATCGAGAGTATATGGAAAAGATTAAGACTGGCTCCATTTATGAAATCACAGAAGTTTTAAGAGATCTTTGTGTCTTGAGAACAGATAAGGTTCTTTCCTTTGGGGAAAAGAAAATGTTGGAGTTGGCTAAGGGTCTTTTGGTTCGAGAGCTTGCTATCGCTGAAGACACCGATGAACCAACGGTTGAGGCGCAGATCGAAGAGCTCTTTGCAGCTTAAGTCATATGACACCTGAAACAGCAGTTTCTGCAGTTGTTGTTTCAGCGGGATCGAGCCAAAGATTTGTTGAGAGTGTCGGTGAATCCGACAACAAGGCCTTCCATTCGAAGGCCTTGTGTTTGTTGGGGGGCCGGCCGGTTCTTCATTGGGCTTTAGACTCTTTGTTTCAGATTAAGATTGAGGAGCTTGTCTTAGTCGTTTCGTTAGAGACTCGATCGGCTTTTGAAAAGAGCCTTGAGGAGTATGGCAAGCTTGAAGCAGAGCTTAAGATTGTTGAGGGTGGTTTAAGAAGGCAAGACTCTGTAAGAAAGGGTTTGGCCGCTTTAAGGAGCGTGCCATTTGTTCTGGTTCACGACGCGGCCAGACCGATCTTTAGGGGCAGCTATTTGAAAACGCTGCTTCAGGCCCTTGAGCGCTATCCAGCGGCCCTGCCATGCCTTCAAATTGCAGACACGGTGGTGAGTGCGACGGAAGGGGGAATTCAGCCCAGCCCGCTCGATCGCTCTCATCTACGAAGAGCGCAAACTCCTCAAGCTTTTCGACTTTCGGTTTTGAAGGAGTTGCACGACAGCTTGAGTGCGTCTGATCGGAATTTCACCGACGACATTAGCTTGTTTATCGAAAAGGGTTTTCAAGTCGCTGAGGTAGAGGGTGACCCCTACAATACAAAAATCACTCGGTTCGAAGACCTAAAACTGCTAGAGGCCCTTGTATCATGTGGAATCGTTTGAGAATTGGTTCAGGCATAGATGCACACGCCTTTGAAGAGGGCAGGGAGCTTTGGATTGGGGGAGTTCAGATTCCTTTTAAGAAGGGTTTGGCGGGCCATTCCGATGCGGATGTTTTGATTCATGCCGTCGTCGATGCGATTCTTGGCGCGATGGGAGGTGGCGATATTGGCACTCACTTTCCTTCAAGCGACCCTAAATGGGCCGGAGTTTCGAGCACTGAATTTCTAAGCTGGACGAGAAATGAACTGCAGCGAAGCTCATACGAATTGATTTCTCTAGACGTCGTTGTGATTGCTCAGGAGCCAAAATTGGCCCTGCATATCCCCCAGATCAGAGAACGGATGTGTGAACTATTGGGCCTCTCTCTCTCTCGCCTTTCAGTGAAGGCGACCACGACAGATTTCTTGGGCTTTGTGGGCCGAAAAGAGGGGATTGTGGCGCAGGCGCATTGCCTTCTTTTGGCTCCCGAATCGAGGGACTGACGCTACAGGCCTGTCTGCTTTGTCTCCCGACATCGGGGAGTTAGCAAAATCGGAATTCTAAACACGGAGACTTTGTCAGGCCCCCGAATGCAGGCTATGACTGAGCTATGGTTAGAACTCGATTTGCCCCCTCCCCAACCGGCTTTCTTCATCTAGGAAATGCACGAACCGCTCTGTTTGCTTTTTTGTATGCGAGGCACTGCCAGGGCCAGTTCATTCTCAGAATTGAAGACACTGACCAAGAGAGATTGGTCGAAGGCTCTGAAGAGGCCATTTATCGTGATCTGCTCTGGCTAGGGCTTGAGTGGGATGAGGGCCCCCAGAAAGGCGGACCTGTCGGACCCTATCGCTGCTCTGAGCGATCCTCCCTTTATGAGAGCTATTTGAAAAAACTCTCTAAGCTGACTCGAATATACCGCTGCTTTGCCACCCCTGAAGAATTGGAACAGGAAAGAAAGCTTCAAGTGTCTCAAGGAAGGCCCATTAAATATTCGGGTCGGTACCGCCAACTCTCTGACCAAGAATCTCAAAAGAGGGCAGATGCAGGAGAGAAGTTTGTTTGGCGAATGCTGGTGGATGAAAGCTCCGATCCGATTGTCATCAAAGATGCCGTTCGGGGAGAGGTGAAGATGAGCCCCGAAGTGATCGGCGATTTTGTTCTGTTTCGATCAAACGGGGTGCCCGTGTTTCTGTTTGCGAATGCAGTAGACGACGCTTTGATGGAGATCACCCATGTCACTCGAGGCGAGGATCATCTTTCGAACACCTTTCGTCAGGTTTTGATTTATCGCGCACTGGGATTTAGCGAACCCGTTTTTGCCCATTTGCCGATGATCGGAGATTCCGATGGAGGAAAATTTTCGAAGCGCGCGGGTAGTCTGTCGATTGAGAATCTTAAAAATGATGGTTATCTGCCCTCCGGCCTGGTGAACTACTTGGCGCTCTTGGGTTGGTCGCCTGGTGACACTTCCGTCACGGGCGAGAAGTTTTCCATGAATGAACTGATTCAGCGATTTGATTTGGAGCGAGTGAATAAGAGCCGTGCACTCTTTGATTTTCAGAAACTCAAGTTTTTGAACGGCCAGCACATACAAGACTTGAGTGAGTCAGAGCTTGCGAAACTAGTGCCCTGTCAGATGCCCGAATGGCAAGATCGTTGGAGTCAAGCGATCGCTCTGGTAAAGCATAGTGCGGAAGTGTTGACGGATTTCAGAAAGGTTGAGGCCTATCTCAAGGAGCCGGACTATCAATCCGATCCTGAGGTGCAAAATCTTCTCGCCTCAGAAGATACTCAGAAGCTGTTGGGTACGGTGTATTCTGCGACAAAAGAGCGAATGACTGCGGAGGGCAGTTCGGTTGAGCTAGTGTTGGCAGAAGAGATTAAGGGGGCGGGCAAGAGTCTTGGCCTCAAGGGTAAGGCTCTGTTTTTTCCTTTTCGTGCCGCCATCACCGGAAGTTTTACCGGCCCCGAGTTGATTCCCCTTGCGAAGCTTCTGGGAGCTGAGCAGGTTTTGAAGCGGCTTGAGCTGGCGATGAAAAGAGGGAGACCGAACTCAGCAACGGCATGAAGAAATTTGAGTTAGAAACAAAATTCAAGCCTGCGGGAGGGCAAGTTTCGGCCATACGATCTTTGATCGAAGGGATTGAGGCCGGAGTCAACGAGCAGGTGCTGTTGGGGATTACCGGATCTGGCAAAACCTTCAGCATGGCCAATGTCATCGCTCACTTTAACCGACCAACCTTAGTGATCGCTCACAACAAGACTCTCGCCACTCAGCTCTTCATGGAGTTTCGAGACTTGTTCCCAAGAAATGCGGTCGAGTATTTTGTGAGTTACTTTGATTATTATCAGCCCGAGGCCTATGTGCCCTCCACAGACACCTATATCGAGAAAGATTCAGCCATTAACGAAACGATCGATAAGATGCGGCACTCTGCCACGCGATCCCTTCTTGAGAGAAGGGATGTGATTGTGGTGGCCTCGGTCTCTTGCATTTATGGTTTGGGATCACCCGAAGACTACCGGGCGATGTTGATCTCGTTGTCAAACAACCAAAAGATAAAGCGAGAAGAGCTGATTGCCGAGCTTGACTTGCTTCGTTACTCGCGTAGAGACGATGAATTCGCGAGGGGCTGTTTTCGCGTGAGAGGGGATGTCATCGAGATTTTTCCAGCCTCAGAAGAGAGACGCGCCGTTCGAGTGGAATTGTTTGGGGACTATATTGATCGGCTGTCTGAGATTGATCCTCTCACTGGAAAAAAAATGAGAACCCTGGATCGGGTATCCATTTATCCAACCACCCATTACATTACCGCGCAAAGCCGTCTTCAGTCTGCCATTGAAGCTATTGAAAAGGAGTTTACTCAACGACTTGCGGAGCTAAAGAATGAAAGGAAAGTGTTGGAGGCAAAGAGGCTCGAGCAGAGAATAAACTTTGATTTAGAAATGCTTCGTGAACTTGGCTTTTGTCCGGGTATTGAAAACTATTCTCGACACCTCACCGGGCGAGCTGAGGGGGAGTCGCCTTACACATTGATTGATTATTTTCCTAAGGATTATCTTTTGTTCATTGATGAGAGTCATGTCAGCATTCCTCAAATAGGGGGGATGTATCGAGGGGATCGTTCTCGCAAACAAGTTCTCGTAGATCATGGATTTCGTCTTCCTTCAGCACTCGACAACCGTCCCCTAAAGTTTGAAGAATTCTTGGATCGCATGGGGCAGTGTGTTTATGTTTCGGCAACGCCAGCCGACTTTGAAATGAAGAGGTCTGAAGGGCGAATTGTAGAGCAGGTGGTGCGACCTACCGGTTTGTTGGATCCTAAAATCAATATCTATCCGGCCACCAACCAAGTTGATCGGTTGGTTGAATTGCTCCGAGAGCAAATCACGAACGGAGAACGGACGCTCGTGGCGACCTTGACCAAAAAGAGTGCAGAAAATCTATGTCAGTATCTCAATGAGCTGGGCTTCAGGGTGAGGTATATGCATGCCGATGTTGAAACGATGGAGAGATCTCAGCTGCTGAAAGATCTCAGAGCGGGGGTTTACGACATTTTGGTGGGCATCAATCTCTTGAGAGAGGGCCTAGACCTTCCAGAGGTCAGTTTGGTGGCGATCTTGGATGCTGACAAAGAAGGCTTTCTACGGTCAAAAACTTCGCTTTTACAAATGTGCGGTCGCGCCGCCCGAAATCTCAACGGTCGCGTGGCCTTTTTTGCCGATGAAGTGACCACTTCGATGCAGGAGTGTATTCAAATCACCGACGAGCGGCGGAAGCTGCAAGAACAGTTCAATCTCGACAACGGCATCAAGCCAGAAAAAATTCAACGAGAACTCCAGAAGAGCCTGGAAGAGGTGGCTCGTGAACAGGGCTTTATCGAAGTGGAAGTCGCACCCTCTTTGGAGCATTTGGGGAATGATCTGAAAGTTTTGGAGGCAGAAAAGCTTAAGGCGGTTAAAGAGCTCGATTTTGAAAAGGCTGCAAAAATACGAGATCGAATGAGAACGCTTCAAGAGGCGACAGTTTTTGAGGGCAAGGTCATTCAAGTCAAAGATTGAATATGGACGCCTCTATTCAACTTCAAGTCAAATCCCTCCCAAAAAAGACGGGTTGTTATATTTTCAAAGGCGGAGAAAGCGCTCAAAGAGTTCTGTATGTGGGAAAGGCCAAATCCCTTCGTGACCGCGTGCGACAGTACTTCACAAAGGAGGCCCTTGATCGGCGGCCCTTTGTTCAGTTCATTCGTGAGAAGACGACGAAGATAGATTTTTTGGTGGCCACATCAGAGAACGATGCTCTGTTTATAGAAAATGAACTCATTAAGAAATATCGTCCGCCCTACAATATTCGGTTGCGAGACGATAAGCGTTACTTGAGTCTGCGGCTCGACCTCAAGCACGAATGGCCGACAATCGAAGTGACTCGAAGAATAAAAAGAGATGGTGCGGTCTATTTCGGGCCTTTTCTTTCGGGATTGAGACTGAAAGAGACTCTGAAGGTTTTGCAGAAGGCCTTTCCTTTGAGAACTTGTAGCGATGCCAAGCTTTATAATCGCTCTCGCCCTTGCTTGGAGTACGAGATTAAAAGATGTGTCGCCCCTTGCGTAGGGCTCATTAGCTCATCGGACTACCGAAAGTTGGTGGAGTCCGTAAAACTCTTCTTTCGTGGGGATACCGATCAACTTGTGGGCTCTCTCAAGCAAAGAATGGAGGCCGCCGTAGAAGAAGAAGACTATGAAGCCGCAGCCATTTTCAGAGATCAGATTCAGGCGATAGAGGCCAGCTTGAAGGAGCAAAGTATTTATGCCCATGAGCAGGGTAGAATGGGGGTCGACTTTGATGTACTTGGCTTGGCCAGGGACGAATTTGGCGTGGTGATTAGTCTTTTGTTTGTTCGGAGCGGCAAGCTGTGGGACTTTCGAAACTTTGAGTTTGATCAAGTAGAGTTAGATTCGGATCAACTGGTCTCACAATTTCTTAGTCAATACTATCAACAAGAAGTCTTTCAACCCAAGCAAGTCATCGTCAGAGAAGCCTCTGACATCGAGATGTTTCGGGAGCGATTTCAGGTGATCAAACCCAGGTCTTCAGAGAAGAAAAAGCTTCTCGAGATGGCAGAGGCGAATGCCGTCTCTTTTCTAGAGAATAGGCGGGTGAGCGAAGAGAAGCATAAAGACTCCATTCAGGAGCTTCAGAGGGAGCTTCACCTGAAGAAGTTACCGACCATTATTGATTGTGTAGACATTTCTCACCATCAGGGAGACGAGATTGTCGGCTCTGTTGTTCGCTTCGAGAGGGGGCAACCGAACAAGGGGTTCTATCGCAAATTCATTTTAGAGACGGATCGAATTGATGATTTTGCTTCCATGAAGGAAGTCTTGAGTCGAAGGTATCGAACCCAAGAAGAACTTCCAGATTTGTTGGTGGTCGATGGCGGAAAAGGCCAGCTTGCCGTCGGACTGGCGGTCTTGAGCGAACTTGAGATATCAGATCAGGTTGAGGTGGTATCCTTGGCTAAAGCTCGCGAGGGGAGCGAAAGCCTCAATCCCTTGAATCCCAAAAATAGAGAGCGAGTTTTTTTGAGCCATCGAAAGAATCCAGTCCTTTTGAAGCCCGACTCGGCCCCCGAGCGACTTTTGGTTCAGCTTCGAGACGAGGCCCATCGCTTTGCGATTGAATTTCATCGACAACGACGACTGAAGAGCTTTAGCCGCTCTGAACTTGATGCGGTGCCGGGAATGAAGAAGTCGGATCGAATGAAGCTCTTGAGGGAATTCGGCTCTATCGATAAGATTTTAGAGGCAGAAGACTTTGATTTGATGAAGGTGATTAGTCCGCGACTTTTGAGTGCAGTGCGAACCCATTTCAGTCAGGATGAATAGAGATGTTGTTGAATCTTGTTTTTCTTAGTTCCAGTCTCTTCCTTACACAATTTCCGCAGCCACATATTGGTTATTCTTGGTCGCTGTGGAAAGATCCGAGTCAGGAGAGAATCGGTTGGACACAGTTTGGTCTGACTTGGAGTTTGAAGGAGTATCAGACAAGGGATTTTGGAGACCTCAGACTGGTGGCGCTGAGCGAAGGGAGGGTCGGACCTAAAACCGCCGGTTTGATGGGAGGCCTAGGGCTGGAACAAAAGTACGACTTGGGCCCTCGGCACAGAAAGTTTTTCTTCGCTTATGGAGCTTACACTGGCCCCGTTTGGATGCTTCGTACAAAGGGCTATACGGCGCATATGTTGGGGGTTGCTTTTCGAGGCCATGCGGGGCCGCTTTGGATGCTCGGAGAGCGAGAGTTTGCCATTTCATTTGTCGGTCAGTTCTATCTCGGCTTCATTCATGAGGCGATGGCTCATTGGAGTAAATTCGAGGCGGGTGCCGCCAGCTTTGGGATTCAGTCCTCCTTCAGGTTTTAGCGAGCTTCCCGTTTAGTCTTCCAGATCTTTCGGTCTAGTAGACAGATGTTTCCGACTTTCAGGTTGGGGACGGCCTGAGGGGCCAAAATTTTTGTCCGACCGAGGAGGACTGAAGTTTGCTTCCCCCTTCGGAGGTGGATCGCTTCTTTTTTCTTTGGCTCTCGTTTTCACTCGGAATCTTTAGTTTCTTTTATCGGCCAGGTCTTTGGTTTTGCTTGGTTCTCGCTCTCATATTTCTCATCAAGCCACGACTTCGGTGGGTTCTATGTCTGAGCTTCGTGGCCGGGGCGCTGTTTGGGGTTTTCAAGAATCAGACGGATATCAAGGCCTTGTCGGGCTTACAAGCCTTGCGGCACAAAGAGGAGCTTTGGAGCTTTGAGGTGGTTGAGCATCGCCGATTTGATTCCCGAGTGCGGCTAAGGGCTGTCAATCACCAGGCACTGGGAGTTCGAGCCTTTGCTCTCGTTTCTGGACATCCCGATTTTGACTTTGAATACGAGAGACTCGCTCGCCTTGTTCCCACGGCCAGTTTTGAGCTTCCCTTCAACTCTCTAGAACGGATTCGAACCCAAAGAAAGATGCTTGGACGCCTTCGCCTGTCAAAGTCAGAAGATTCCTTTCGAGTCCGCTTCGGGTCTGATGAGGAAGAGGGGTGGATTGCTCGATTTAGAGCTCTTTTTTTGCGGGGAGAGTCGGCTTCTTTGGGGCGCGAACTTTGGCGCTCGCTTCATCGCCTGGGTCTGTCTCATCTCTTTGTGATTTCGGGCCTTCATGTTGGCCTCTTTAGTTTTGCGCTTTGGTTCATTTTGAAGTGGGGCTTGTCCCTCGCTTTCAAGTCTGAGTTTCTTTGGCCTCTTCGCATTGGTTTTGTTCTCGCCCTCACTTTTCTGTGGTTCTGGTTTCCTCCAGGTGTCTCCATCAATCGAGCCATTCTTTGTGCGAGCATATTCTTGTTCGGCCCCATCCTTTGGAAAGACTCGATACGATATCCGCCAAGCGATTTGCTGGCTTTGTTAGGGCTGGGTACTTTGATTGTTCAACCAGACTATTTTTGGAGGCCCGGCTACTGGTTTTCTTTTGGCGCTTGTTGGATTCTTCTTCGATCGGAACTCTCAGGCCGAGACTTCTCGACCTGGGCTCTTGCAAGCCTTCAAACAAGCCTCGGAGTTTTTCTTTTGAGCCACAGTATGGGAAACGAGATTCATTGGATTTCAAGTTTCTTAAATCTAATCTTTGTTTCATTCTTTTTTATCATTTTTCTGCCTGTTCAAGCGCTTGCTTTGTTCGGATTCCAGTGGGTTGAGTCCTTCAATCAGCGCTTTGTTGAGGGCCTGATGCAGCTTGATTCCAGTTTTTCGAAAGTCGTGGGCTTGAGCCCCTATATGGGGATGTTCGCAATTTTTTTGCTTTGCGCTCTCATCTTTCTACTGATTCAGCCGGCATCGCTTCGGCGAATGCGATGGGCCTTTGTGCTTTTGACGCCCGTGTTGTTTGGGGCCCTTAGTCAAATTTCATTTTCCAAGGGGGCCGTAGAAGGCTTGCAGGTTGAAATGTGGGATGTGGGTCAGGGTGACGCGTTTTTCATTCAAATGGAGGACAAGAGAATTCTGATTGATGGGGGCCTAGGGGAGCGAATGAGAGACTGGCTCCGTCAGCGCAGGATTCAGAGTCTAGACCTTTGGGTGCTAAGCCACTTTGATCTCGATCATGCCGGTGCCTTTGAAGCCTTGGCCGATAGGATTCGATTTGAAGAGCTTTGGATACCGCGACAGGACGAGAGTGAGTTTTTCGCCAAGAACTTAAGGGATCGATTCTTGGGAAAGCTTGTGGCCATTCAAGACTCTTCAGGCGAGATTTGCAGTCAGAACTTTTGTTTTGGCGCGTTCAGTCAGATCTCCAGAAGCCCGAGAGATGGGGTTCTGCCACCCGTTAGAAATTCAGATTCCATTCTCAACTATCTCTATCAGAGGAAAGATCGGCAGCTCTTGGCCGTCTTCTTGGGGGATGTTGGGAGGCTTGGGGAGAGGCGACTGTTGAACTGGCTTCAGAGTAGACAGATAGAGATCCCAAGTGCTGGATTGGGCCTACTAAAGATCGCCCATCACGGCTCGAACACGAGCACGGGGCCTCAGCTACTCGAACGCCTAAGACCTCAAAAGGTGTGGATAAGCTGCGGACGACAGAATCAATACGCTTTTCCGCATCCTTCTGTTCTTGACCGGCTTCGAAGCTCGGGGTCTACTATACGAAGGTTAGACGCCGTTGGGGGTCAAAAATGGCGGAATGACGCTGGACCTTCTCGATAATAGGCTTCAATGTAGTGCTTCAGTTTGCTAAAAAGGAGTTAATCAAATTATGAAAATCATGTCTCTTGAATCTGAATCTGGCTTTAAACTTCTCTACAGCTTTTTGTGTATGAGTATTGCTGTGCTTTTGGCGGGTTGTGCGACCAAAGACGCGACTTCAACTCGTCCCTCCGATGTGACGGAGAGTGACTACATTCGAGAAGGTAGTGGGGCGTCGGCGACTGGCGGAATTGGCCTTGGGACTCTCGAGCGCGTTCACTTTCCATTCGACAGCTCAAATCTGACAGAAGAGTCTCGAAATCGTTTGCAGAACAACGCAAGAACGATTTTAGGGAATCCTAGAATGAGGGTCTTGGTTGAGGGGCACTGTGACGAGAGAGGAAGTAACGAGTACAATATCGCCTTGGGAGAAAGGCGAGCTCGGGCCGCCATTAGCTATTTGGCAGACTTAGGCGTTCCCCGTAACAGAAT
The DNA here is from genome assembly GCA_007693605.1 of Bradymonadales bacterium. Lineage (GTDB taxonomy): Bacteria > Bdellovibrionota > UBA2394 > UBA2394 > UBA2394 > REDG01. The sequence goes on along the minus strand of REDG01000027.1, from coordinate 28,297 downwards.
GGAAATGAAGAGTTGGGGGGAGGAGAAACCCCTTGATCCTCGATCAAGTGAGGAGGCTTGGCGACTGAATCGTCGAGCCGAGTTTGTGATTTTACAAAGATAAGCTTTTTCTTTCAAAAAGGGCTCGCTGGCGGTTAATCTACTCTCATGCGAGTCCTTTTTTTGTTTCTGATTTCTTTTTTAAGTATTTCTTGCGCTCAACGATTGGACGAGTTTGAAGCTCGTTTAAATGACTTGGATGAGAGAAGTCGTTTTTTGGAGGGGCGGTCTGGCGTTCCCTCTGGCAGTTCGGAGCCTGATGTTTTGGAGGGAAGACGGCTCGCCGACCTTCGTTCTCAGCTGACCACTATTCGAAATGATCAGACCGTCATGCGGGGACAGATTGAGAGTTTAGAGTATCAGAACCAGGCTTTGCAGGACCGAATTCAGCAGATGGAGTCTCAGGTTTCTCGGGCTCAAAGGTCTCCGCGTTCTCAAAGGGGAAACGAGGCGGCCAGAGGGCCAGATGGTCTCTATCGAGAGGCCCTGAGAGCCCATCAGACTGGAAATTTTGACCGAGCGAGGCTCCTGTTCCTTCGCTTTTTGGAGGAGCGCCCTGAAGATCCTTTGGCCGATAATGCTTTGTTTTGGGTGGCTGAGGGCCATAGGCTTCAGGGTCAGCACGCAGAGGCTTTGGTGAGGTATCAGGATCTTATTGAAAATTATCCGCAATCCGATAAAAGGTGCGATGCGATGGCTCGACAGGCTGATTCGTTTCGAAACCTTGGGATGGAGGCCGAACTTGAGGCTTTCACCGAAATCATGAATGCGGAATGTCCGACAGAATAAAAATTTTAGCTTTTGAAACTTCATGTGATGACACCTCAGTAGCGGCTTTAGAGGCAAATCCGGGAGATCGAATTCCTCGACTGCTGAGTTTAGCTGTTCAATCTCAAGACGAAGTTCATTTGAAGTATGGCGGGGTTGTGCCAGAGCTCGCTTCGCGAGCGCATTTGAGAAGTCTGCTGCCTCTAATGAGAAAGGTCATAACAGAAACGGGTTGGGATTTGGCCGAAGTGCAGGCCTTTGCGGCTACATCTCAGCCGGGTTTAGTGGGATCACTTTTGGTCGGTCAAACGGCAGCCAAATCCTTGTCTTTTCTTTACCCCGGCCGGTTTATTTCTTGTCATCATCTCGAGAGTCATCTGCTTTCGGTCTTTCTTGAAGAGGATCAGCCAGATTTTCCTTTTTTGGCGGCACTTGTCTCTGGTGGGCACACCAGTCTGTATCGAGTCGATGGTTTTGATCAGTTTCATTTGTTAGGGGGCACTCGAGACGACGCGATGGGTGAGGCCTTTGATAAGGCTGCAAAGTGTTTGGGTTTGGGATTTCCTGGGGGAGCTAAGCTTGAAGAGTTGGCGAGAGCTGGAGATCCGACCCGATTTAAGTTTTCGGCAGTGAAGGTAGATGGATTGGAGTTCAGCTTCAGCGGGTTAAAGAGTCAACTGGCTCGATTTGCGGCGAAGCACTCCGACCCAGAGAGCCGCCCCCATCTTGCCGCGGGCTTTCAAAAGGCGTTGATGGATCATTTGATTGAAAAGATCAAAAGAGCGGCAGAGGAAAGCGCTTTGACAAGACTGGTTGTGGTCGGAGGGGTTGCCAGAAATCTGGAACTCAAGAGCAGATGTCAAAACCTACTTGAGTCTGGAGTGCTTGAAAGGATTTTCGTTCCGCGCATGGAGTTTTGCACAGACAATGCCGCAATGGTTGGAGTCCGAGCCTATGTCAAATTTCTTCAATCTGAGTTTTCAGATTTTGAAGAAGGTGTTAGCTCCACCAGCAGACCCGCGATCAGAAGGAAGACTCAATGAGAGCGAAGTGGGGTCAAAATTTTCTTGTCGATTCGGCATGGCAGGCTCGCATTGTTTCTTATTTTACTCCAGAGAGGGAGTTTGCTGAAATTGGACCTGGGCGAGCGGCCTTAACCAAACATTTGAAAAAGAAGTATTCTTCTTTTCTTCTGTTTGAGATCGACCCTCAATTCAAAGAGATTCACACAGAGGATTCCAAAGACTATCCGTATTATCAGCAAGATTTTTTGGACTGGGATTTTTGTGTTGAGTCGAAGCCGGTTCTCGACTTTTCCCTCATAGGGAATCTTCCCTATGAGTCAGCGACCGCAATGATTCTAAAGATCGTCAAGCATTCGGACCAAGTAAAACACTTTGTGTTTTTAGTGCAAAGGGAGGTGGCCGAAAGACTCGCATCGAAATCGGGCTGCAGGGCCTATGGGAGCTTGAGTGTGCTTGTTCAGTCTTACTATGAGATTGAATTAGGCCCGGTGGTTCCCCCCGGAGCCTTTCGACCCGCCCCCAAGGTCGACTCGCAGATTGTTGTCGGAAATCGTAGGGAGCCCGCGTCTTCGTGGGATTCAGACTACGCTGAATTCTTGAAGTCTTGCTTCCTGTACAAGCGAAAACGCCTTTTGTTTTCACTGAAAAAGAGGTTCTCTGAAGACTCGATTCGAGCTTTATATCGGTCTCAGTCTTGGTCTGACAATCTTCGTGCGGAGGAGATTCCCCTGAAAGAGTGGCCCAAGATTTACAGGGAGTTGAAAAGTGTCTGAAAAGCTGATCACTGAAAATCGAAAGGCGAGATTCAACTATCATATCGAAGAGACCTTAGAGGCGGGCGTCGTTTTGAAAGGGAGTGAGGTGAAATCTTGCCGAGAAGGAAAGATGAACCTGTCAGATGCTTATGGAGCCTTTCAAGGTGACGAGCTTTATTTGATGAATGCTCATATCAACGAGTATTCTCATGGCAACCGCTTCAATCACGAGCCTCGGGCGAGACGGAAGCTTTTGCTGCATCGAAAGGAGTTGAGCAAGTGGTTTGGGGCTTGGACGGGCGGAAAGACCATTGTAGCCCTGAAAGCTTATCTGAAGGGCGGAAGAGTGAAGGTGCTTCTGGGCTTAGGGAAGGGCAAAAAGATTCATGATAAGAGACAGGATTTGAAAAAGAAGCAGGCGGACCGAGAAATCTCAAGGGAACTCAGGAGTCGCTAGTGGCAAAACACGGAGATGATTTACCGGTTGGACCTTTAGTCTTGATCTTCGGAGGCCTTGAGGATGAGTTGCACAATACCTATCGGCATCCAAAGAACTCCATACAGAATTCCCATCGAGAGATAAGCCTCCATGGGCTTTGGTAGGCGCATCGCCAGGGCCCGTCGCAGGCTCTTGAAGTCATTCGTTAAGAAAATGCCAATCAAGACAATGCTCAAGATGCAAATAAGCGAACGAATGAGAGGCATCTCGTGAATGTAAGGGATTGGATTTTCTAGCACTCGAAAGATCCATATGAAAAAGTGGAGGGTCAGAATGCTGAAAATGAAATATTTCATATAGTCCCTTACTCTCAAGGGCTCATGGAGAACATTTTTATAGGAGAGAACAATCATTGAACAGAGACTTGCGAGAAGAACGAGCGCGAGCTGTAGAAAAATTCCATCAAACAACTGAATCAAGAGTTCATAGTAGAATCCAAAAAGCGCGCCGGAAAGTAAAACACTAGAAAAACCAAAGAGTCGACTGAACTCATAAAAAAATCTTAAACCCAGAGCGAGACCCACAAGAGCGACAAGCATGGGCAAAAAAGGAGATCGGAATTCAAGTTGCATCGAGAAGTGGGTTCTCAGCCAGGATGCGACGAGAGCCGAGCCAACAAATACCGACAAGAGCACGAAAAGCATGAAATAGACCGAGCTCTCCTTGGCCAGCTCGCTCGAAGGGCTTAGCCGACGCATCAAAAACACTTTATCTTTAAGGAAGGGGTTGACGGTTCTCATGCTGACATTTCCAACTGATCAAAACTTTATAAAAGCTCTTGTCCTCGGGTCAACTTAACTGAGAACACTAAGGGGTGATTGCCAAGCAAGAAATATGGGTCTTTGGAGATGGTGCTTGTAAGGGAAATCCGGGCCCAGGGGGCTGGGGCGTTGTCATTGCATCTGCCGATCTCGTTGTAGAGTTAGGAGGCGGTTCTTCAGTCACCACAAACAACGAAATGGAGCTGACGGCCTTGGCGAAAGCCCTTGCTTTCGTTGGAGCTGAGGGGCAGAAAAGCGGAGCAGCCGAGCTGCTCATATTCTTTGACTCGAAGTATGTGCTAGAGGGGGCTAAGTTTTGGAGATTTGCTTGGGCGAAGAACAATTGGAAGAGCTCTCAAAACCAAGATTTAAAGAACCTGGAACTGTGGAAGGAAATTGATGCGAAACTGAGAAGTTTGCCTGAGAGCCTCAAGCTGAATTGGCGACATGTGGAAGGTCATTCTGATATTTCTGGAAACGAGAGGGCGGATGAGATTGCATCGAGCTTTGCAGAGGGCATTTCAGTGGAATTGTTCCGAGGTCGTTTGCAAGACTATCCTGTTAATCTGACTGGAGGAATTGAGAGGGCAAGACCACTTACTCGGTCTAGACAAAAAACTAAGATGAAGTCAGAGGGTAGTTCTTACTACTTAAGCTTTGTGGGGGGTGAGTTGCACCGAGATTCGAGTTGGAAGGCCTGTGAAGCGAGAGTGAAAGGAGTGAGAGGAGCGAAGTATAAGAAAGTCTCTTCCAAATCAGAAGAAGAAGAGATGCTTCGAAAGTGGGGCCTTTAGCGATTCGTGGGGAGTGGCGATAAGGGTTCAGATGCGCGAAGGCAAGGAGCGAGCATCGCAGTGTGGTTCAAATGCCACTCGAGAAGCGCAGCGACGCAGCCGACAAAGGAGATGGGCCTTTAGCGACACTCCCTTAAGGCCCACTGAAGTCGCTGAATCACTCTCCAGTCATTGCCAGAATGTCGACCATGAAACTCCTCAAGCCGGTGGGGCAGAGCGTGCTTCTGAAGAGATTCCGCGATTTGTCGATGACCAAGTTGAGCAGCAAACTCGTCTTGAAGTCCGCAGTCTAAAACAAAATAGGACTGTTTGAGTTTTGAGTGGTCCTGCAGATCCACGGCTCTGGCAGGGTCCCACTTTAGATACTCTTCCCAAATGTCCTGCTTGATCTTCCCAGTTTTGATATCAAAAAAGACTTCGCCGTGCAGGGGGAGGGTTTTAGGTCGAGCCGCGTAGCACGGGGCGAGAGAAAGCAGCAGCATGGTCAAGAACGAACGAGAACCCAGGGCGCTTGGCATAGGATGCTTCAAAAACTCCTCTAAAAAGGCTTCAACGCCACCAGCCTTTTCCAGTTCGGCACAGGCGCCCGGAACTTCCTTCAAAATCGAGAGTTCAAAGAAGCTGTCTGCGGCCGAGCAAACAATCTTTCTAAATCGATCAGGGCGCTGAAATCCCATCCAGAGAGCTCCAAAGCCCCCGCTGGAGTGACCGTAGATGATGCGATCTTCAGGCTCTGGGCTGGCGGGGGCTCGTTCCTCCACCAAAGCGGTGACATCATCCGCAATCCAGGTCTGGTTAGGGCCCAAGGCGGCTGAGTCAATGTATTGGTGGCAACCAAAACGAGAGGCTCCGTCCAGAAAGACCAAAATGAGTGGTGGGAGTTTAGACTCCAGCATGGCCCTTTCGATCAGAGACAAAAAGCTCTCTCCAAAGACCTGAGTGTTTTGAAGGTACTTAGAGGCGCGGCTTCCCCATCCAGGCAAAACATAAACTGACTGAAGACGATTCTGACTTTTCGTGAGCTGCTTGGGAGGCTGATAAATGCTGATTTCTCTCTGAGCCGAATCCCCTATGCTGTTGTCTTTCAGTCGGGGAAATTCTCGATGAATACTTTCGATCCTGCCGGAAAGCATGTTAAGTAAAAGCATGGCGGATAAGGGCCTGGCAAGGCAACAGCTGATTACCCCAATTGGACGATTGACGATAGAGGCTTCTGACCGTGGAGTTCAAAAGATTCACTTTTCAGCAAAGAAAGAGATCGATCCAAGAACGAGGCGCGTTGAGAGACATTTGTCTCAAGCAAAGAAAGAGATTGAAGAATACTTTTCTGGGTTAAGGAAGAACTTTCGATTTGAGGTGGACCTTCAAGGGAGCTCTTTTGAAAAGAAAGTTTGGTGTGCTGCTAAGAAGATTCCATTTGGCAAACTTGTTTCCTACACAGATTTGGCAGAGAAGATTGGAAATTCGAAAGCGGCTCGCGCCGTGGGATCAGCGCTCAAAAAGAATCCTCTTCCTTTGGCCGTGCCCTGTCATCGAGTGGTATCAAAGTCAGGGGATTTGGCGGGATTCTCTGGGGGTCTAGAGAGAAAAGAGTGGCTGATTGAACATGAAGTCTAAATTGACCGTTCGATCCCAAATCTCCCGCGAGATCCACTTCTTAGGGGGGCTTCTGGGCGAGGTGATTCAAGAGGTTTCTGGCACGGCCATTTTCGATAAAGAAGAGAGAATTAGAGAATATGCAAAGGCCTATCGTGCTGGTGATCCGTCAGCTCTTCAAGGCCTCAAAAAAGTGGTTTCTAAGCTCAGCACAGAAGAAGCTTATGAGGTTGCTTTGGCCTTTGGTTGTTATTTTGAGCTTGTGAATATCGCTGAAGAAAACCACCGCCTTCGGCTCATTGAGGCCAGAAGAAAATCAAAGCGGGAACTGAAAGAGTCGATTGAGGCCGCACTAAGACATCTCAAGTCGAAAGACATCGAGATCGTTCGAGAGATTTTTAAGAGGGCACAAGTTGATTTGGTGTTCACTGCTCATCCCACCGAAGTGAAGCGAAGGACGATTCTAACCAAGCTCGATAGAATTGGAAGATTGTTTGAATCATCCGGAACGGATCTTCCGCCTCCTGATGCAGTGAAAAGAGAAATCGCTTCTCTTTGGTTAAGCTCTCGTGGAAGGAGAGAGAAGCCAGAGGTTCGCCACGAGGTGGATATGGGCCTTTGGTATTTCGAAAATAATTTGTTTTCGGTTGTTCTTGAGTTGCAAAACCAGCTGAACGAATCGATGCAAAAGTTTTTTCCCGAAGAAAAAATCAATTCGCAGTGGATTCGGTTTGGTTCATGGATTGGGGGTGACCGAGACGGGCACCCTGATGTGAGCCCAGAAGTAACCGAGCAGACTCTTTTGATGCATCGAGCTCGGAGTCTGAGAAGAATTGGAAAGTTTCTGGAGGATTGGGCCGAAAGATTGAGTTTTTCTGTGGAAAGAGACTTTTTCTCAGAGGCCGTGATTAGCCAGCTTGAGCACTGGAGTGAGAATGAGGCCTATGCTCGGATTCTAGAGTCGCATCGTTCTGAGCCCTATCGGGCCTATCTGTTGATTTTAAGAGCCGAACTTACCAAGCTAACAGCCCGAGAACTTCATACTCATCTAGAGCAGATTGAGGCGAGTCTTGCCCACAGTCGCGCCAAATCAATTTTTTCACAGAGTCTATCGCCCATAAAAACCCATCTTTCCATTTTCGGCCTTCACACTTCCAATCTTGATATTAGACAGGAGTCCAGTCTTCACGAGAAGGCGATGGTCGAGTATCTAAGAGTTTTTAGGAACGGCCTAGATTATGCTTCTTTGTCGGAAACTGAAAAGGTGGAAGTGCTTCAGTCATTGAATCGAGAGCTTCCTAATCCAGATGCGCTGCAAGAGGAGTTGGGGCCTGACTTTCATTGGGTGTTTCAGCCCCTACTAAAGATTTCAAAGTTCGAGTCTGAAGCGAGGGGGGTTTATGTCATCAGCATGACCGAATCGGTTTCAGACATCTTGGAGGTTTTGACCTTCATGAAGTGGGCGAAGTTGTCGATGCCGATTGCGCCACTTTTTGAAACCGCGAAAGATCTCGAAAACTCTCCAAAGATCTTGGAAGAGCTTTTCCGAGATCCCCACTATCAGGATCATCTGAAGCAGCACCATTCCAAACAGGTGGTGATGCTTGGATATTCTGACAGCAACAAAGACTGTGGTTATACGACAGCGAACTGGCTGATTTTTAAGTCCCAGGAGATTCTTTCGGAACTTTGTGAATCAAAGGGAGTCGAGCTTGTTTTGTTTCACGGACGGGGCGGGAGCATCGCTCGGGGTGGTGGGCCCGCCGCAAGAGCAATTTTGTCTCAGCCAATCGGAATGAAGTCCGGAAAAATTCGGATCACAGAGCAGGGAGAGGTCCTATCAGCAAAATATCAACGCGCTGGAATTGCGAAAAGAGTGATTGAACAGATGCTCTACGGCGTTTTGTTGGGCGCCTACGAGGCTCAGAAGAAAAGAAAGTCACATCTTCAGTTTGATCCCGTCATGACAGAAGTCTCGGAACGAGCTCAGTTGGCTTATGAAAAGCTCGTGAAGCAGTCTGACGGCTTTATCTCTTATTGGAACGAATTGACACCCATTGAGTTTATAAAAACCCTAAAGATTGGTTCTCGACCGGCCTCTCGAAAACCCACAGCAAGAGTAGAAGACTTAAGAGCAATCCCTTGGGTTTTTTCATGGGTTCAGATTCGATGCCTCCTGCCTGGCTGGTATGGTTTGGGTTCTGGCTTGAAAGGCGCTCCCATCAAAGAGCTTCGAAAAATGTATAGAGACTGGGCCTTCTTTCGGGCCCTGATTGACAACGCTCAGCTGAGTCTTAGCCGCGCAGATCTGGGTGTTTTTCGAGCCTATCATGAACTCGTTGAAAAGAAGCTTCGTAGTTTTGGTAAAGCCATCGAGGAAGAGTACCGGCTGACAGAAAAAATGATTTTGTCTGTGACGGGTCAAAGAAAGCTGATGGACAATGAAAAGGTACTACAGACTTCTATTGAAAGACGAAACCCCTATGTAGACCCACTCAACTTCATACAAAGACAAATGATTCTTAGATATCGCCAGGCAGAGTCAGAGGAAGAAAAGGCAAAGTGTCTTCGTGTGATAGAACTTTGCATTTCTGGAATTAGTTCGGCGCTTCGGAGTACCGGCTAAAATTGATCTTTGAGATCTCTATAGCGCTTAAAGCTCTCTATATCCTGGGCCCTTAAAAAGGGATTCAACTTCTTCTCAAGTCCAAGCTGGCTAGGCAGGCTTGAGCCATTTTCTTCAAGTTTTGTCTTTAACTGATCTCGATAGGATTGAAGCTCTCTATCATTTGGAAAGATTTGAAGTGCAAAGTCTAGGTTGGCTTCAGTGTATTCGTGCCCGCAGTACAAAAGAGTTTCATCTGGCAGGGCTTTCAGTTTTTGTAGACTGTCAAACATCATCTGGTGAGTTCCCTCAAAAATTCTGCCACAGCCCAAAGAAAAGAGAGTGTCTCCAGTAAACAGAATCCTTTCAGAAGCTGAAAAAATTGCAATATGTCCAAGCGTATGGCCAGGGACAGCGATCGTCTCAAATCTGATGGATGCAAACTCAAAAACCTCTCGGTGCTCAAGGCCGTGGTCAGCATCTGAAATTCTTGTGAGGTCGTGGCGGCTGCATCGAATGAAAGCCCCAGTCTCTTCTTTTAACTTCTTGTTCCCTCCCGTGTGATCCCAGTGGTGATGTGTGTTCCAAATTTCCGACAATTTCAGTTGGTGCTCTTTCAAATACCGAAGCACGGGTTCGGCCTCGGAGGGGTCAACCGCGACACAGGTTGAACTTGGGGGATGAACGATCAGGGCAATAAAATTGTCTTTAAGTGCTTGTAATAGTTCAACTTTTAAGGCGGACCTATTTCTCAAGTCTAAGCCCTTCTCAGTTTCTTTAAAAGACGATAATCCATGGCGGTGCAAGATCAGTTTACGAAAGCAGAAGCGGCAGTCAAAGATTTACTAGAGTTTTTAGGGGAGAATCCCGATCGGGAGGGGCTCTTGCAAACTCCTCAGAGAGTTGCAAGGTCTTTGAGAGAGCTCACCGATGGCTATCGACAGAATCCCGCCGAAATCTTGTCGACAACTTTCGAAGAGGCCTGTGACGAGCTAGTAGTGGTTAGAGATATTGAGTTTTGGTCGCTTTGCGAGCATCATTTGTTGCCGTTTCACGGAAGGGCCACCATTGGCTATCTTCCAAACCAAAAGATTGTTGGTCTGTCAAAGCTGGGTCGAGTGGTTCACTGTTTTTCTCGGCGACTTCAAGTGCAAGAGAAGCTCACCCAACAAATCGCTCATTCCATTATGGAGCACCTAAAGCCACATGGTGTTGGAGTGATTCTTCGGGCGACTCATCAGTGCATGGCCATGAGGGGCGTCAAGACTCCTGCAGAAATGGTCACAAGTTGTTTGCTCGGTCAGTTTCGAGATCCGACAACTAGGGCTGAGTTTCTTCAGTTCAGATAGTGGGAGCGTCGCCTGCTTCGGCGGCTGCGTCGCTCCAGGCTTTTGTGTCATACTAGGCTCCTTCATTTCAGAGTGCAGCATGAGTTTTTGGAAGCATCCGCTGGGGACCGCCTAGAATTCCAAACATCTTCGAGGGCTTCCTGGGCCCGCTCCTCCTCGCGCCAACAATTTTTTACTTCGTCTAACGGCCCAGCCGCTCGGAGAGCCCCATCGGCTGTCTTCCAAAACTCATGCCAAATTCACAGGCAGGCCTGTATCTATCAGCGCCCTCTATTCAACTGAGTATGGAGGGCCCATCTGGTTTATCCAGCTTGGACTACTGGGCCAGTCCGATTTCTCTAAGTCTCTGTGTCAAATAGCTGTCGGCCGTATGCTCCTCAGAAAGAATCACATCCGGTCGAGGGTGACAAAAGAGGGGCATCGAATACCTCGATCTTTTTGCGGCATCTCCCTTGGGGTTGATGACTCGATGGGTGGTCGACCGATAAAAGCCAGCACTTGCCATTTGTAACATATCTCCGACATTCACGACGAGTTCGCCAAAGCCCCCGGGGACTTCATGCCAATTTCCGCTTTGGTCTTTCACCTGGAGTCCCATCTCTGTCGACGCCGGCAGTAGCGTGATCATGTCGATGTCTTCGTGCGCCGAAGCCCGAACAGCCCCCACTTCTTCAGTCCCATCAAGAGGAGGGTAGTGAATGATTCGAAACAAATTCTTTGGGCTGCCCTCTAACATTTGATCAAGGGGCTGAGAGAATTTCCGTCGAATGTCTTCCGGTGTTTTTTGGTCGAGCCAGCCCAGCAGTTTCGTTCCGATGCTTAAGAGATGATCCCTCAGCTCAAGAGAAGACTTTCTGATTCCGTGGGGGATTGGATGATTTGGATAAATATGAAAGAACTCTTTGAGATCTTTTTTGGCAGAATCTTTGGCGTTCTCCGTACGAAAGGGGAAGTAGCCAGCTTGAGTGTTCGGATTAAATAGATATTCACTTTTTTGGTCGGAAGAAAAAAAATTCTCCCAGTCTGCATAGACTTCTTCAATGAGGGTCTTTGAAATGGGGTGATTGGAGATCACCGCAAAACCCGTTTCTCGAAAGGAGCTCGAAAGCTGCTCTGGAGCCTGAGGGGACTGATAATCGACCGTTCGAATATTCACTTCAATCCCGCCCTTAATCGACATTTTCAAAAAACTCAAAGGAAAATAGAGCCAGGCCTTGTAAACCACCCAAAACTCAGAGTAGAGGGGAGCATGTCAGAGTCTAGAGAGATTTTGGGGTCCTTTATTTCTGAGAGCAGGCGAAACAGAATTGCGGAGGTTTCGCGTGCCCGACTTCGGCTCCCCCTCATTTTAGAGGATATTCATAATATGGGGAATATCTCGGCTGTGTGCCGCTCGGCTGAAGCCTTGGGTTTTCACGAGCTTCATTTGATTACTCGCAATCTGTCTTTCAAACAGTCGAGTCGCACGACCCAAGGGGCGGATCAATGGTTGTTTTTGAAGCCGTGGCAGTCCACTCGTGCCTGCTTGCTTGATTTACGATCTAGGGGATACAAAATCGCTGTGTCCGATCCTGAAGCCGCACTTGCTCTGACAGATCTTCCGCTTGACCGACCTCTCGCCCTTACTTTTGGAAACGAAAAAGACGGAGTCTCTGAGGAGCTGAGACAGGCGGCTGACCTGAAGTTTCGGATACCTATGACCGGATTTTCGAAGAGCTTCAATATTTCTGTGGCTGCCGGAATCTGTCTCTTTGAGATTTGGCGAAGGATTCAGGTCGAGAAGCCTGTTTGGGCAATTCTCAGTCGTGAGGAGCAAAGCGAGATTGAGGAGATTTACACCCGGCGCTCTTTGCCTTTTGCATCGAAAATGCTAAGTAAGAAGGGCTTAGAAAGTGCTGAGCAAAGCCTTTCCTCGTTGTTTGCTCGGCCTTAGTTGTGCTTTTGGTGAAATCAACAGCTTAGTTAAAAATTTTGTCATTTAGAAAGGACGGTCGTTGGTATGAGCTTTTCCCTTCCCAAACTTCCCTATGCGATGGAGGCTCTTCAGCCTCATATTTCAAAAGAGACTCTCGAGTTTCATTATGCAAAACACCACAAGACCTATGTCGATAAACTAAATGGGCTTGTGGAAGGAAAGCCTGAGGCGAAGATGCCCTTGGAAGAGCTTATTATGAAGGCGGATTCAGGTCCGGTTTTTAATAATGCGGCCCAGGTCTGGAATCATAGCTTTTATTGGAATTGTCTGACCCCTAAAAGTCATGGGGAACCGAAGGGAAGCCTGGGAGAAAAAATCACTCAGTCCTTTGGTTCCTTTCCAGCGTTCAAAGAGGAGTTTACAAACAAGTCTGTGAATTTGTTTGGTTCGGGCTGGGCGTGGCTTGTGAAGAAGCCAGATGGCAGCCTATCGATTGAGCAGACTTCGAATGCAGACTTGCCGATGAAGCATGGAATGAAGGCCCTTTTGACCTGTGATGTCTGGGAACACGCGTACTATATTGATTATCGAAATGCGAGGCCCAAGTACTTGGAGGCCTTCTGGAATTTGGTGAACTGGGACTTTGTTCAAAAGAATCTTGAGGCCTAGTGGTCCCGGTAAATTGTTTCCGTGTTGTGCTGAGGCCAGTTTGAGGCGATGCAAGACGGCAGCGAGGCGCATATTGAACGAATGCAACGAGCGACAACGCCGCATCGGCTCAAAGGGGTCCAGCCCGAAGGGAATCAAGCTTTTGCCTCGACTCAGCGTTGCTCGGGATGGCATAGGTACCCAACCTGATCCCACCCTCGCGCCTTGATTCGAAGCAAAAGCTTGATTCACAACATGAAAAAATTTACCGGTTGGACCACTAGTGGTCGGACCATTAGGTGGCGATCTCATCCACCTTTTGAACGAAATCTGCGATCACCCAACTTGATCCCTTTGGGCTCAAGTGTGCCCAACCGGATTTGCCGATCTCAGAGTGGACTCCAGTGAGTTTGAATAGGAGTTCCGGCAGAATGTCTCCGTGACTAGCAGCCACCACAATCTCTTGTGAGCTCTTTAGCTTGTCGATCCAGCTTTCTAGTCGCTGATTGAATGTATCAGAGTCTTCAGACTCGGATCTCTCATCAAGGCTTTGGTCAATAATCACTGGAATAGACAATCTTTCTCCAAGTTCTTGCACGGTTTCCTGGCAGCGCAGTTTTGGACTTGTGAGAATTGTGATTGGAAGCCCTAAAGCCCTAACTCTTTCTGAAAGGATTTGAGCGACTCGATGGGCTTGCTTTATTCCTCTTTCACTTAAGCCGTTGTCGAGGCGCCGGTCCGACACATCGCGGTGGGCGTGGCGAAGCAGAATTAGATGCTTAGAAGGGGCCATGGGCGCAGCATAATCGTGGAGGCAGTTTTCTGGAAGAATTTTTCAATTTTAGATAGGATTGCCTAGATGTCTCAAAAGTTCTCAGTGATTGCGCTGGTCGCCTTGATTGCCGTCATTCTTTATTTTGTGGTTCGTACGGCACCTAATTTTACGCGGCCGGCCTTGGGTTCAGAGTATCTGGTGACAGTTGAAATTGAGGGTCTTCATGAGAGAGTTCAAGCTTCTAGAGCAAGGGTGAAGCTAGTCAATGTTTGGGCAACTTGGTGTCTTCCTTGCTTAGAAGAGTTTCCTTATCTAATGAGATTAAAGAGAGAGCTAAGCCCCGAGGACTTCGATTTGATTTTTGTCTCCGCCGATGTCGAAGAGGATCAGGAAAAGGTCTTGGCCTTCTTGTCCAGTCAGGGAGTTGATTTCGAAACCTATTTGATGGGCGGCTCTGATGAAGAGTTTATTCGAGGGCTTCATCCGGAATGGTCTGGGGCCCTGCCCGCAACGGCGATCTATGACTCTCAAGCAGAGATTCGAGATTTTTGGATTGGAGATCGAAGTTTTGAGTATTTCAAGGATCGAGTCGGAGAGATTTTGAACCATGAGGTCGGTACGAATTTCTAAGGCTCTTTAATCGATTATTTTAGCAACTGAAAGTGAGGCTCTTATGAAAAAACTATTCGGATTTATCTTCATTGCATCTCTAGGCTTAGGTTCTGCTTTGATGGCAGATCAGAAGGCGGAAAAGGCTCAGGGTCGATTTGGAATCAACTCACCCATGCCGGTCATTGCAGAGGATTGGGGCAAAATGAAAGGCATCGATGGGAAGGAATACACTCTACAGTCGGTGAAGGGAGAAAAGGGGACTTTAGTGGTCTTCACTTGTGTTCACTGCCCCTTCGTTGTGGCTTGGGACCCCAGACTTGCAAATCTCGTCGAGGAGTTTCGTGCTAAAGGAATCAATACGATCTATATCAATCCGAATGATTACGAGGCAGAAAAGCGGGACCATCCGGATCATATGAGAACTCAAATGGCGAACCTGGTTGAGAATACAGAGCTTACTACTCCTATTCCTTATGTTGTCGATTCGACTTCGAAGGTCGCCCGACTGTTTGGAGCCACTCGAACGCCTGAGATCTTCCTTTTCGATGCGAACAACCGATTGGTCTACACGGGAGCGATTGACAGCAATCATCGAGAGGCGCCCGCCCAGGGATCTGAAGACGACTTTCTTCGGGTTGCTTTGACGGCACTGGTAGAGGGAAAACCAATTACAAAAGCACAGACGGTTTCTCGGGGCTGCACCATCAAGTGGAGAAATCCTTCCTAATTGGAAGCATAAGTCTTTGTTGGATGAAAAGGTCAGGGGCTCTTGCTCCTGACTTTTTTTAAGCCGGAACAACTTTAAATTCTTTGACCTTTGTGGCGGCCTGAAGGTCTGGGAGCACGAATTGAAATATGGCCCGCTCGCTTTCACTCAGTTTCAACTCAAACTCATCAAGCTCGGCCATCAACGACAGACTGAGCCCTGTCTTATGCTTGTTGATGGCAGAAAACAGCTTAAGTGCTAACTCAAATTGAGAATCAGAGCTTGGCATCGGAATGTCTTTAAAATCATTTGCAAGGCTTGGCCAGGGCATCTGATGAATGCTTCGTCTCCCGTTCTCTTTATTGAATTCCCAGCTCCAGATCTCTTCGCAAATGAAGGGAAGGTAAACTGAAAACAACCTCAACAGAATCTTTAGGCTGAGCCTTAATGTTCTGACACAAGAGCTTGCGGCCTTATCTCCTTTCTTTGCGCGCAGCTTGACGAGTTCAAGGTAGGTGTCTGTAAAAGAGTTCCAAAAAAACTTTTCAATTTCACTGAGAGCTTGAGCATAGTTAAAGCTCTCAAGCTCAACTCTTGTTTTGGAGACCAAGTCTTTCAGTCTACAAAGAAAACTGAGATCAAGGCTTTCCCAATGATCTGATTCGATCGACTTCTGAGATAAAACAAACCTGGAGGCATTATAAAGCTTTGTGACAAGCCTTCGTCCGACTTTAAAAACTTTCTCATCGTAGGCTGTATCTGCCCCTAAGCGAGCATTCGCAGCCCAATATCGGATAGCATCGGCACCATAGTCGTCCAACAGACTGCTCGGGGTGATGGTGTTCCCCTTACTTTTTGACATCTTCTTTCGATGGGGGTCCACAATCCAGCCGGAGAGCGCAATATTCTTCCATGGAACCTTCTCTTCATGAAGGAGGGCTTTCGCGATCGTATAAAAAGCCCAGGTTCGAATAATCTCATGCCCCTGGGGGCGAAGATCCATCGGGAATATTCGCTCGTGCCTTTTTGAATCGAGCGGCCAATGGCTGCTGATTTGGGGGCTCATTGAGCTGGTGAACCAAGTATCGAAGACATCCATTTCTCCGGTGAAGCCGTTGGGTTGGTCTCTTTGAGACTCGGAATAAGACGGAGGACAATCGGTCATCGGATCAATTGGAAGCTGATCAAGCGCAGGCAGAATGGCCTGTTCAAAAAGAGGTTTGGCTTGGGCGTCGAGTTTATACCAGACTGGAATTGGAACTCCAAAATACCGTTGTCGGCTAATGCACCAATCTAAGTTAAGATTCTCTGTCCAACTTCGATATCGAGCCTTCATATAGTCTGGGTGCCAATTAATCTGATCTGCCTGTGCGAGCATTTTTGATTTGTGCTTCAACAAAGAAACGAACCATTGCCGAGTACTAATGAACTCGAGTGGTCGCTCTCCTTTCTCATAAAACTTTACGGAGTGATTGATCTTCTGCGGAGCTTTTGTCAGAGCAGGGCCTTTTCCAACGGGTGCTGTCCCTTCTTGTGAAAGAAGTTCAACGATCTTCTGTCTGGCTTGCTTGACATTCTTGCCCGCGATCTGATCGTAGTGATTTTGCGCTGTCTCAGCGTCTAAACTTGGAAATGGCTCTTCGCCAAAGGCTGCCCCTTCAAATCGACCTGTTTTTCCGATGAGTTGCCGCGATACTAGCTTCTGTTCTTTCCACCAATGAACATCGGTTTGATCGCCGAAGCTGCATACCATCAAAATACCAGTCCCCTTTTCGGGATCGACCCGATCACTGGCAAAAATGGGAACAGGGCAAGAGAACAGAGGGCTAATCGCCTCCTTGCCAATCAGTCCCTTGTATCTTGAATCATCTGGATGCGCCGTGACTCCAATGCAAGAGGGAAGCAATTCAGGCCGAGTGGTGGCAATGACAAACTGGTCCTTGGAGTCTCGAACACCAAACTGAATGTGATGAAAGGCGCCCTCCAATTCTCGGTCTTCTAATTCGGCTTGGGCCACGGCTGTCTGAAAGTCGACATCCCAAAGACAGGGGGCCTCAACTTGGTACACTTCTGACTTCTCAAAAAGATCTAGAAAGCTGTATTGAGCAATGCGACGACAGTGATCGTTAATGGTGGCGTACTCCAAGCGCCAATCAACTGAAAGGCCAATCCTCCTGAACAAGCTCATGAAGGCCTTTTCGTCCTCCAATGTCACTCTTTGACAAAGCTCAATGAAATTCTTTCTAGAAATAGTTCTAGCTCGATCTTTCTTTTCTTTTGCTGAGGGAATCTCTAGTTCGAGATTCGGATCGTAAGGAAGGGCCGGATCGCAGCGGACATGATAGAGGCTTTGCACTCTTCTTTCAGTGGGCAGTCCATTGTCATCCCATCCCATGGGGTAAAAGACATTCTTTCCAGACATTCTCTGAAATCGAGCAATAATATCTGTCTGAACATAGCTAAAGACATGCCCGATATGAAGAGAGCCAGAGACCGTGGGCGGGGGGGTATCAATGCAAAAGTTACTAGATCGAGGCTTGTCAAAATCGAAGTTGTAAACTTCCTTTTGCTCCCAATATTCAGACCAGCGCGTTTCTGCTGTTTTCGAATCAAAGTGTTTCGGAAGCAGATCTAGGGGAGCGTTGGGGGCAATGGACTTCGACATCGACTCTCATTTTTAGAATACTCGGCTCTGTTTGCCCAGAGCTTTTAGGTCCTTCATGTCATTCAAGAAGCGGCATGGCCGCACCACTTGAAGAAGTTTTCGATCCCTTTCGGCCAATTCTAGTTCTGGGGTTTTCAGGATTTCTTCTGCCAAGATTCGGCTTAAGCTCGGACCCCACGAGAATCCGCGAGAGCCGAGCCCAAGAAAGAAGAAGAGGCCAGGAAGCGGCTCAGCCTCTCTGTTGGTGGCAGCGCCAAGAATTGGAAAGTGATCAGGAGTTGTGTTTCTCACTCGGGCTCTTGAGCCTAAGGGCTCGAGACCTTCGAGCGAAGGGAAGTGCCTCTGAAGTCGACCGAGAAGATCTGCCGTTTCATCGGCTTGGGGGATATCATGGAAATTTTCATGTCGATAGGTTCCACCTAAATGATGACGATCGCCCGTCAGGCAAGGAGTCAAGCTGCCTTCAAAGCAAAGTAGCTTTGAGAGTTTTCGAGACTCAAGATTTGAACGAAGTTCGACAGACTGACCCCTGACCTGTCTGAGGGGGAGCCAGGCGGCTTCAGTAAACGCCATCGCTTCAAAAGCGTTGGCCAAAACCACGATCGGGAAAGTGCTAGATCCTCCATCTTGGGTAAGCAGGCGCCACGACCCGCTCGGAAGCCTTTCAATCTGAGTCACCTGGGATCGAATGAACTGTTGAGAGTCCGTTTCTGACAGGATCTCTTCGCAGAGCTTCTTTGCGTAGACATAGCCAGCCTCTTGGACAAAGAGAGAGTCGGACTGGGTCGGAAAACTAGAAACTTCTCTCGTTTCTTCGGGGCTTAAAAAGCTTGCCTTGAATCGGGGATCGATTTGAACCGCTTGATATTTCTCTCGATCAGCATTGCTGTGAAAAAGAAAATGAGCGCCGCAAGGCCGCCAGTTCTTAAAGCGCGCATAAAACTCGATGGCCTCAAGAAAGCATTCATTGAGACTTCTGCTCAAAGGGCTAGATGACTTTGTAAACTGGGGGACAACATTCGCTGTAAGACTGCCAGAAGCGCCGTCATGAAGTTGAGGCCGAGACTCGAATAGGCAGCAAGAGACGCCAAGCTTGTGCAGTCGGTAGGCAAGTAAACAACTCGCAATGCCGCTGCCAATGATGCCGATGTTCGCTTTCATCTCAGAAAATGCCCCGACAGCGAGTCTCGTTTACGACCGAAGCCTGGCCGCTTCTGCACTTGAAATCCAGAACTCTCTAAACCTCTTCGGACAAAACCCGCCGAGGCAAAGGTTGAGAATCTTGAGCCGGGCGCAGACTTCCTTGCGATTCCTTCAAAGACCTCTGTGCTCCACATCTCCGGATTCTTTCGAGGGGAGAAGCCGTCTAAGTACCAAGCGTCGATTTTCGTTGGGAGAAGCTTCAAAAAATCAATGACATCGCCGATCCAGAGATGGAGCTGAATGGATTCAGAGATGTGAACTTTCGTCCAGCCCTCAGTGTCTGGTTGATACTGGGCGAGCATTTTGGATGTCAAAGAGTCAATCTCGGGCCAACGGGACAGAGCTCGACGGATCTGATCCTTACTGAGAGGGAACTTCTCTACACTGAAAAAATGGAGGCTAATCTCATGGTCGGGGAGCTTTTGAAGATAGTCCACAGTGGCCAAAAAGTTCAGTCCGGTTCCGAAACCAAGCTCAGCGACCTGAAGGCGCCCACGACTTGAGAGCTGGCCGCATAAATCTGTGCCCTCGATGAAGATATAGCGAGCCTCGGCAAGACCGTCTTCATCTGCGTAGTAGATGTCGTCAAACTGTACAGACAGCGGCGTTCGATCATCTTTCCAGCTCAAGTCGGTCATTTGAAGGGCTTTTTAGCGGTTGGACCACTAATTGGCAAATTCTCAGTGACAGAGGCGGCAATTTTGGGAATTTTTAGGACGATGAAATCGAAACCAGCAACTGAAGAACTCCATACAGAACTGAATCAACTGGTCTCGACCCCATCTGGACGAAGATCGTTTTTGAAAGCGCTTCCTTTCTTGTTGGCCGCCTGCGGGAGCCCAAGTCGACATCGATATCGCGAGGGGGACAATACCGGACAAGAGACTCGGTTGACCGTGGAAGACGAGAGAAGAATGACGAAAGAGTTTCTGCCTCAGATGCAAAAGGAGTTTCCTCCCCTAAAGGATTCTGGATTGCAAAAGTATGTTTCTCAATTGGGGGAAGAGGTGGTGGTGGCCAATGGTCTGGAGGCGAACCCCTACTATTATGAGTTTGGAGTGGTTGAGACGAAAATGGTGAACGCCTTTGCGCTTCCTGCCGGAACGGTGTTTGTGACTGCGCCTCTAATTGCGATGGCTGAGACGGAGGCGGAACTTGCGGGCGTTGTCGGGCATGAGGTTGGGCATGTGCAGGCTCGTCATACGGCTGAGAGGATTGATCGAATGGAGCGCCAAAGGACCAGGAATCTGCTGACGACTCTGGGCTCTGCGATCTTGGGCGCGGGGGCCGGATTTGGTTTGGCCCAGTTGATATGCCCTCCTCGAGATCGAGAGTGTGTTGCGAAAGTGTCTGCAGCGGGAGCCGGAGTCGGGGCGGGCGCGAGCCTGATGATTCAGCAGTTTGCGTTTATGGCTCATTCTCGAGAAGACGAGATGGAGGCCGATCGCATTGGATTTCGTACCTCCGTACAGGCCGGATTTGATCGGAAGCGGGTCGGAGACTTTTACGAAAAGCTCTACGAAATGGAAAGGGCTCGAAATCAGCAGCGGCTTCCCATTCTTTCGACCATGGCAGACGCCATGAGTACTCACCCTCCGAGCCGAGAGCGGGTTCAGCAAATGAAGAAACTTGCAGCAGAAGAGCCCTCAAGCAATGGTCGAGTGAGCTCTCGGGAGTTTGAAAACGCCAAGGATCGGGCAACTGAAATCATGAAAAAGAAGGCCTAAGCCGGCTTAGGCGGGATTTCCTTCATTTCTCCCATATGTTACAATGTTACGGATGGGAAAGAAGATCTTAATGGCCGACAACCGCGGCCGCATTCAATTGCCTCAGCCCTTTCGTCAGCAGAAGCTGTTTGAATTGGTCGAGTCTGATGGTGTCTTGAGCCTGTATCCCCTGAGGTTGGAGCGTCTAGACTCGAAGATGGCCACGGCTAAACCTGCGCCCGAACTCTGGTTGAATTCAGAGGTGAGCCGATTTTTGAAGGACGCCATCTTTCCGAAGCTTCGAAACTTTGCGGAAACTCAAAAAGTTTTCAAACTGGAGCACTTGTTTTGTATGGATCACGCGCGACTGAAACAGCTCTAAATACTTCGGATTTTGATTTGGCTATTTTTAGTAACGACATGGGAGGTCTTGATTCTCGACACCAGTTCACTGAAGAGATGCTTGAGCATTTGAGTTTTGAGATGCGAGAGCTTGCCAAACATGGAGTGCCGGGCGAGTTTTCTTGTGTTTTTCTTCCGACGGAACTGTCTTCTAAGAGTCTTCCTGCTGTTTATTTTTCAATCGCTCAAGATGGGATTCTCATTTGGAAGAAGTCAAACGCCTACAGTGCTTGGAGGAAGCAGGTCTTAGAGAATATGAGAGAACGAGGAGTTCAGTCGACCGGGCAGGGCAAAGGGAGAACTTGGAAGTGGAGATAAGTGATGCGCTTGCAAAGGCCTATTTTGAGAAGTTTTTAGTTAGGGCTGAGATACTTGAGGAGTTTCAGAAGAGGAAAGCCTACTCCGATGTGATTCGTGAGGGGCAAGAAGCCTTGGAGCTTTTCACCAAGGGCCTGCTTCGGTGTATTGGAGTTGAGCCCACACACTCTCATGATCCAGGTAAAGAGCTACTTCCTGTTCGAAAAAATGTTCCACCTCCTTTTTTCAAGCGGGTTGACGAGATCGCTGAGTGGTCAAGAAAGCTGAGAAAAGATAGAGAGCTTTCATTTTGTGGAGCGCGAGATTTTGTTCCGACCCAAGAATACAGTTCAGATGAGGCCCTGTCAGTGATCCGTTTTTTGAACAGTATTTCGAAGGACTTAAAAAAATTCATAAAAGATCACTAGTGGGCCACTAGATTTGAAGTGAACTTGCCTTACTGAGTCGGTCATAGACTGCGGTCCAATCCCCTTCTGCATCTAAAGGGGGACAGAAAAAGATAAAATCAATCGGTGCTTGTGAAAGCTCTCGAAGCTGCGAATAGAGAACGCGAGCCGCGAGCTTCGCGTCTCTGGGTAGGTCGAGACTCTTATGGCGAAGATTAGAGACTCTGAGATTTCGTTGAATAGACTCAAGATCACTCGATGAAAGAACGGGTCGCTGCGACCACACCAGAGGAATAGCGGGTTGGTAGTGGTGTTTCATATGCCCAGGAGAGTGTTGGCTCGATTCAGTTGTAATCTCTATATGCGAGAGTTCGAATTTTACAAGGAATGCGCGCAACTGAGTTTCTCCAATGGGTCCAGGGCGCAAGATCTGGATTTTCTGTTTGTCGGGTCTCAGAACGGTAGACTCAATGCCTAAAGATGAGTCGCCTCCATCGAGAATAAAAAAATTCTGATCTGGAAACTCTTCTCGAATATGAGAAGCCCTGGTGGGGCTTGTCTTTCCGAAGCGGTTGGCGCTTGGGGCCGCCACAGCCGAGCGAAGGTTTCGCAACAGTCGGAGGCAAAGGGGGTGGGAGGGCATTCTAATTCCGACAGTCTCAAGCCCGGCGGTGATCCGTTCATCTACTTTGAGAGATTTCTTTAGAACCATCGTCATCGGTCCGGGCCAAAATTCTTTAGCCAAGCCTTCAGCTAACTCTGAAAACTCCTCTGTTAACTCCTCAATCTGCTGCAAACGACCAATATGTAGAATGAGAGGATCAAAAAACGGCCGCTCTTTCACTTCGAATATCTTCAGGATAGCTTCAGGATGATCGAAGCGAGCTGCGAGGCCATAGACTGTTTCGGTCGGAATCGCACACAACTTGCCGTCCGAAAGATCCGTTCGAGCTTGATCGAGTTGATGCCATATAGAATTCACTTTGAAATGAAACTCCTCAGGCTGGCGATGACGGCCGGCGGGATTTGATGCCCCCCTTCAAATGGATGCCATTCAATGGGCCAGGCGTGTGATTTAAAGCACTTTGCCAAGTCTTCTGCACAAAAAAAATCGAGAAGTGGATCTTCAGTCCCATGACTTTGAAAGACTGGGCGTGGAGTTCTTTTAGAAATCAGCTCCTCCCACCCAAGAATTTTTGGGTTCATTCCAGAGAGGCACAGAAGGGAATGAAGGTCGTCTTTAGAATTTAAGAAACAGTGGATCGCCATCAGGGCTCCTTGGCTAAAACCTCCAATTCGAATTTTTTCAGGGGGTTCTCCGATGTTTTCGAGAGCGTTCACTAGAGCAGAATAGGCTTCTTCAAAGCCTTCGCGGCAGTGTTCAATAAATCCCGAGTATTCTCTCGCCTGAGTGGATGAGGCCAGCAGCTCCTGGGGAAAATCAAACCAGGCCCGAAACTCGTGTTCCATTTGAGTCCCAAGCAAAACCGGGGCGTTGAAGCAGATCCATCGCGTTTGATGATTCAGCTGAGAGAGTCCAATTAGATCCCCCATATTGGCCCCATATCCGTGCAACAAAACAACAACCTGAGCATATTCTTGAGGGCAAATTTCCAGCGCTTCAAGGGCGCCAAATTTCTTTTTTTGAACGGCTGTCATCGGCCCCATACTTAGCAGTCTTTTTCCTTGATTAGAAGCCTCGACAAGGAGGAAGCTACTGTCCAGAAAGGATGTTTTGAATGAATTCACTTTTGCAGGATATTGGAATCTTGGTCCTCCGAGTTTGGCTGGGGGGAACCATGCTCTTCGCTCACGGTTGGGGGAAGCTAGCAAACTTTGGCGAGCGATCACAAAGCTTTCCTGACCCTCTTGGTTTTCTAGGCTCAGGGCTCAGCCTGAGTCTAGCGGTCTTTGCAGAGGTGTTTTGTGCCATTCTGGTGATTTTGGGGGTTCTCACAAGATTGGCCAGCATTCCTCTCGTGATCACTATGATGGTGGCCTTCTTCATTTTTCATGCCGACGACCCTTTTGGCAGAAAGGAACTTGCATTCTTGTTTATGGGAGGCTTCATTGCACTCGCTTTGACGGGTGGTGGAAGGTTTGCCATTTTGAAGAGTAAGATTCTTCCTCTTTCGTAGTTGAACGATTGAGTATGGGGTGAGAAAGACTTCGGGGCATTCCAATCAAGAGAAATCGGTCCTACTTGCAGGGGCGACCGGCTTGGTGGGCTCCGAACTTTTGTTGCAGCTGTTTGCG
This sequence comes from Bradymonadales bacterium, assembly GCA_007693605.1. Lineage (GTDB taxonomy): Bacteria > Bdellovibrionota > UBA2394 > UBA2394 > UBA2394 > REDG01. Next base: position 4,514 of record REDG01000027.1, on the reverse strand, counting down.
GATTCAGAGATTTCAAAGGTTCTGGTTCTGGGTCGTCGAGAACCCCCTCACCGCCATCCGAAACTGGAATGGATCAAAACAGACTTTGAGGATCTTTGGTCTGTGGCCAGCGAAGTTCGAGCAGAGATTTTGTTTTGTTGTCTGGGAACGACACGAAAGAAAGCAAAGAGCCCCCATGAGTTTCGAAGAGTGGACTTTGAGTTTGTTCGCAAATTGGGTCGACTCTGTGTGTATCGAGGGATACCGAAATTCTCTCTTGTTAGCGCCAGATCTGCGAATTTGCGGTCGCCTTGGCTTTACTTTCGGACAAAGGCCGAGATTGAAAGAGAGATCTTGGCCTTGCCCATCCCCCAGATTCAAATTTTTCGACCTTCCCTTTTGGAGGGCCAGAGGCCAGAGTCTCGGCTAGGAGAAGGGATTCTTCTAAGCCTAGTGCGCAGTCCCGTCGGGCGTCTTTTTGGGAAAAGACATCTTTTGAGTTGTTCGACTTCTTCGTTGGCTGGAGTGATGTTAAAGGAGGCCAAAAGGGACAGCTTTGAGAAAAGAGTCTATGAGATGGAGGACATCTCTGGTGGTGATTTATGAGCCAAGAGCCAATTGAAAACCAGGAGAACGAAGACGAGGCGCTGGCTTTGGATCTTGCGTGGAAGGATTGGCCCTCTCTTTCGCCTGAAGAAAGGCAGGAGCGATTTCGTTCACTTGTTCGAGTGGATGCAGAAGAGCTTTTTTTGAGTTTAAGCTCTGAAGATCAGTCTGAGCTTTTGCTGGAGATTCCAGAACTAGAGAGACGATCATGGATGCGGCTGTTGCCGCCAGATGATGCCGCCGACTTGATTCAAGCTTCGGATGAAGAATTCAGACCGTCACTTTTACAGCTCTTGGATGAACGTTCTCGAAGTGAAGTGGCAGCACTTCTTGCATACAAAGAAGATCAGGCTGGGGGTTTGATGAGTCCCCGCTTTCCTAGAATTCGTGCTGAGATGTCTGTTCGGGAAGCTCTCACTTATGTTCGAATTCAAGCGACCGATTATCTAGAGAGCTTGCGCTATATCTATGTTTTGGGAATTGATCAGAGCTTACACGGTGTGGTTTCACTTCGAACTCTTTTTGCAGCTCCACCAGACAAACGAGTGGATGCCATCATGGAAAAGGACTTGATTACTGTCCGAGAAAATATGGAGCAAGAAGAGCTAAGTCGGGTTTTTTCCCAATCCGGTCTGAACGCAATTCCCGTCGTTGACGAGAACAATCGAATGAAGGGGGTTGTCACGGTTGACGATATGATTAGTGTGGTCGAAGAAGAGGCCACTGAAGACATCCAAAAAATGGGCGCACAATCGGCTCTCGATGCGCCCTACCTTCAAACCAGTTTCTTTGAAATGGTTCGCAAGCGAGTGGGGTGGTTGGCAATTCTGTTTGTGGGCTCGACATTTACCGCGAGCGCGATTGAATTCTATGAGGCCGAATTAGAACGAGCCATTGTGTTGACGCTATTCATTCCCCTGATTATTGCAAGCGGCGGAAATTCGGGTTCACAAGCTTCCACTCTCGTCATTCGTGCCATGGCTCTGGGCCAAATCCGATTGAGAGATTGGTGGAGGGTCTTATTCAGAGAGTCTTTTGTGGGCCTTAGTTTGGGGGTGCTATTGGGAGTTCTTGGCTTTCTGCGGGTAATGGTTTGGCCTGGTAGAGATATGGATCCATTTTTCTTGTATTGGTTCTTGGCGCTAACCGTTTCATTGAGCGTTGTACTCATTGTTCTATGGGGGACGGTTGTTGGATGTATGCTTCCCTTTGCTTTAAGGCGACTGGGCTTAGACCCCGCAACGGCTTCGGCGCCCTTTGTTGCGACCTTTGTGGATGTCACAGGTTTGATTATCTATTTTGCAGTGGCCAGTGCGGTGTTCCTGCAAGTGGTCGCTTAAGTGCCATCTAGGCTTTGATTTTACTTTCAAATTTTTCCATAAATAGGGTTAGGGCTCTGACGGAATCGAAGCTCTGAGCGTTGTACAAAGACGCACGAAAGCCTCCCCGAGAGCGGTGGCCAGCCAAAGAAAGAAATCCCCCATCTTCTGCCTCCGACAGAAACCTCTCTTCCTGTTCTTTGTGTTCAGGCTTTAGATCAAAAACAATATTCATATGAGATCGATCAGCCTCTCTGACGGGGGCTTCGAAAACAGAAGACTGATCGAGATACTCATAAAGAAATTCAGCCTTTCGCCGGTTTTCTTCGCCAATGGCGATAAGGCCCCCCTGATCCTCCAGCCATCTCAGCATCAGAAGACATAAGTATAGGCCAAGGGTGTGAGGGGTGTTGAGACGAGACCCCGCCGTTAGGTGAGCGGAGAGCTGAAAGAAAATGGGAAGCCCTTTGTTTGAGCTTTGAAGAAAGGAGTCTCTAATCACGCAAACAGCAATGCCGGCAGCACCTAGATTCTTCTGCAAGCCCCCAAAGATCAAGTCGAACTGATTAAAGTCGAGTTCTCGCGACAGAATATCAGACGACATATCGACCACGACGGGAGTGTTCTCAAATCTGGGCAGACTGTGCCATTGGGTTCCCTCAATCGTATTGTTCGAACAGTATTGAATGTAACAGACATCCTTTGTATCAGTGGCCGTTGGGAGAGTCGGAAGGCAGAGAAATTGATCGGCTTCGGAGCTCGCCAACAATCGAGCCTCTCCAATGCGCTTTGTTTCAGCTATGGCTTTGTCTGTCCAATAACCGCTATGAAGAAATCCCGCCGCCTGATCTTTCTTTAAAAAATTTAGGGGGATGGCGGCGAACAGAAAGCTAGCGCCTCCGGGCAGAAAGAAGATGTGAGATGATTCATCGAGTTTGAGGATTTTTCTGAAACGATACTCAAGCTCTTCCATCACTTCATCGAAAAGGCTGCTTCGGTGGTAGATTTCTAGTAGTCCCATGCCTGAGCCTTGAAAGTTCCAAAGAGATTGCTGAAGCTGCTCGATGACTTTCTCTGGCAACAGACTGGGTCCGGCTCCAAAATTCAAGACTCGGTTTTTGTGCTTTGACATTTGAGAAGCTTAGCAGAGCCTTAGATTTCAAAAAAGAGAGGGATCGGGCTGTTGTCGAAGCGGAGGCCGTTAAGGGGCCGGACCATCAGCTTTGAGATCTGCCAGCGGGGTGAAACGGGCATTGAGGTGGTGGAGCCGACGGCCCTTGGGGCCCCTCTCTTCTTCGAGTTTTTGACCCCCCTCTGGAATTTTGCTAATCAGAGGCTTGTGTCGATTTTGAACTTGTCTGGCTATCGCTTTGTTTCGTTGGAGGCTGTGGAGGCTCTTCGAGATCGTCTTTATCAATTGGGGTCGGATCGAGGAATCAAGGGCAGCATTCTTTTGGCCAAAGAGGGGATTAATGCCTTCTTGGCGGGCCCTGTCAGTTCTGTCGAAGCCTTTGCCGAAGATCTTCGGAAGTTTTCGGAGTTTGAGAACCTGGAGTTTCAGAAGACTTGGTCGAAGTCGAACCCCTTTAAGAAGTTTTTTGTAAGAGTTAAAAGAGAGATCGTCACGATTCGCTGTCCTGAGATCGACCCAATCAATGACGGGGCGAGAAGAATCGACGCAGAAGACTTCAAGAAACTCTTGGATCAGGGCGAGGACCTTATTGTCTTAGATGCGAGAAAGGATTTTGAGTACCGGATGGGTCATTTTCAGGGAGCCATCAATTTAAAGCTCGATCACTTCTCGCGTTTTCCGGAAGTTCTTCAGAGTTTTCCTGAGGAGTGGAAGAAAAAAAAGATTGTCACTTATTGTACAGGAGGGATTCGCTGCGAAAAGGCAGCTCCTCTGATGAGAAAGCACGGCTTTGAGAATGTTCTTCAACTTGAGGGCGGTATTTTGAAGTACTTTGAAAAGTGTCAGGGGGAACATTTTGAAGGGAGTTGTTTTGTTTTTGATCATCGCGTGGCGGTAAACAAAAATCTCGAGGTTGTGAAAGACCTTGAGTGTCGATCTTGTCGAGGGATCATCGAAAGGTCAGAGGAGAATTTGGTCGAGCCAGGCCTTCTGCAGCTCTGTGCACGATGTCAGGAGGAGAATCCATCATGTCCGGACCAGTGAAATCGGAGGCCCATGCGTCTGACTTTTTAGGAGTTTGGGACTTGGTCTCTCATCTCGTTCAAGATGAGGGCGGGGCCTGGGTTGAGAGCGGACCTGGGGCCAGGGGTTTGTTGATTTATACTACTGAAGGCATCATGAGTGTGGCGATTTCTTGGGGAGATCCGACAGCAGAAGTTCGTGAGCTGTTCTATGCCGGGGCCTATAGGATTCAAGAAAGTTCCGTGATTCATGAGATTTGGCATAGCAATGAGGCCTGGAGGATTGGACAGAGTCTTCGGCGAGATTTCCGATGGGATGGGGGCGAGCTAGTGCTCAGGGGAAAGACAAGCTTCGGTCAGGGTGAAATCCGATGGAAGCGGCGGCCTCAAGGTCCTAGAAAAATTGAGGCAGGCCCTTAGAATTTAGTCGAGCTTTTGAAAGAGCTTTGCTAGCCT
>REDG01000031.1 GCA_007693605.1 Bradymonadales bacterium | reverse complement strand
TGAACCGGCCCTAATCCCTAAGTGTTACCCGCTCCAGTCAAACGCCCGCACTTCACATTATAAGCGACCTCTATCACTGAAGAGCCCGGAGAAACTGGCCTGAGAGGCCATAACACATCGGCTCAGCCTTCTCCCTTTTGGTTGGAAGGTCTAAAAGTATCGCTTAGTTTAGTTTAAGCAGTATGTCGAGCTGGAAGTTTCAACGCATATTCTTTAGTGTCTTTTAGTGTTTTCATCGAAATTGGTGGCGGTCTTTGTGGCCCCTCCTTCGAGATCAGCTGTATCTTTTATTCTGTGTGTTGCACAATTCATGCTGGTTTCAGAAGGGCCTGCAATGGCGGATGGTGGCGCGGCGTCCAACCCAGTTATCTTGCAGATACTTGATGAATCTCGTGATTCAGAACTCATCTTGGGGCGTTTCGACTCTGGAGATCTTTTTCTTTTCTTTCCTCAAACGAAAGACACTTTCTACTTAGAGTACTTACCCCCAGATTACGCCTATCGTGTATCAGCCGTTGAATCCATCGTTGATTTTTTGAACACAAGACCTTATCAGAGAGTTCCAATCTTTTGGTTTGATGGGCTTTCAGGACTTTTTTCTGATGTACTTCGTGATCTGAGATCAACATTGAAGACTGGTGATGGAGTTCTCCGTCAATTCAATTTTGAAGATGAACTTCTCCCTCGCGCAGATAGCGTTGGCCGAGAAATCGCAACAAAGAAAACAAAATGGAAAGAATTCCTTTGGTACCATTTGAGAAGAGATATTCCTACATTGCTTGGAATGTTAACTGGAGTTTTTGGTCCATTTCTTTTCTTTCACCATCTATCTCAAGTGACAGGTCAAGGTTCAGCCAGAATCCCTTGGCAGCCATTTTCTACGATTCATTACATCACCGTTTTCGGGGGAAGTTTTGTGCTAGTCTACTTAAGCAACAACTCAAGAAAGGCTGGGTTTGAGTTGGAGGGTTTTGACCAGCCCGTTAGTCTTTCTGTCTTTCTTCTTGTCGCGTACTCTATACCGCCTGCCGCTTATATTGCATGCGGGAGCCTTCTTTCTTCATTGAGCTCAGGCCAACTCTATTTACCTTAGGCTTCTTGCTACCGGCCTTGGCCCAAGCTCAATTCCCTACGAACTTCAGGGCCAGGAAAGAAATGGAAACACAATTACGATCGTTCGATCTTTCAAGGCCTCAAGGAAGCTGGTTGCAAGTTGCCAAAAAAATGGAGACTGTCCTTCCAAAACTTTATGCTCAAGAGAATGCGAGAGACTCCATTTGCTACTTCAAGCTCTTTCTCACTTGTGCTGGGTGGACTTGGTGCATCTTCGAAGGAGAGTGGCAAGACGATGGTTTCTTCATGTTTGGAGGCATCATCGGCTTTGAAAAGGAGCTTTGCTCCACACGCGACCAGCTGGGGCTTGGTGTTGGGCTGGATGCATGGTTCAAGCCATGTTATTTATCCAAGATACGAGGAGAAGGCCTGTGAAGGCCCTTTCCACAGATCTATCGGCCTGTTTACATAAAGTAACACATATGTTACCTTTTAGGGGTGAGCTGTGAAGGAAATCAAAGTTTATCAAGGGAAGGATGGAGGCCAACCCTTTACGGACTGGCTTGTGAGCATCAAAGATCTCACTGCGCGTGCCAAGATTCGAGCGTTCATCGATCGAGTCGCGCTGGGCGGCTCAAAGAAGAATGTGGAGCCTCTCGGCGATGGGGTTTTCGAGCTCAAACTGGATTATGGGCCGGGCTATCGGATTTACTTTGGAGAAAAGAGAAATCAGATCATCATTCTTCTCTATGGCGGAACAAAGCGGCGTCAGCAAAAGGACATCGATTTGGCGAAGGAATATTGGAGAGCTTATAGTGCGAAGACATAAGTCATACGATGAGCAGCTTGCAGATGAACTTAAAGATAAAAGCTTTGCACGCGAATATTTTCTTGGACTCATTGAGGGCGAAGATGGTCTCGACATCGAAGATGCCCTCATTCATACTATTCGACGAATGGGAGTAAAGGAATTCTCTGAGGTCTCCGGCATTCATGAGAAAAGCATCTCTCGCATGATCAACGGAAGGGTGAGCCCAACGCGAGAAACTCTTGATCAATATCTAGCGCCTTTTGGTCTAAAAACTAAAGTTATCCTTGAAGAGGTTGCATAGTCTTCGTCTGAGATGCTGAGATCTGATGAAGATGAGCTATGTGCAGAAGAGGTTGTTCAACATTCACCGATGAAGAGCTTGGTCTGCGGGCGTTTGCCTGGAGCTGGCATTGCAACGCGTCACCAGTTCTAGACAACGCGCCGCGTTGCGAATATGAGGTTATTACAACTTGGCTTTCAGCGCTAGATTAGCGCCGCCACCTCATTCAAAGAAGCGCCATCTTGAATGGCTTCAATGATCGGACTCCCAACGCTCCCTGTCGGAAGTGACATCTTGTCCGTTTGATGGATAAAGACTTGAGCATTAACGATTTACCCAATCATAAAACTTAGCCAGAATTTGTCATAGAGGAGGAGGGTTTATGATATCGAATTTAATCTTTGCTGCGATAGTGGGCTTAACATTTCAGGCTGATGGGGGTTGCAAGCAACTCGATTGCGAAGAGGCCGTTCGGTTCTCTCAAGCAGCAATGGGGAGTCTCTCTCAACTAAACAGTAATTTGGTGCGAATGAGAGAGCTCGCCATTCAATCTAGCAACGGCGCTATCGCGAGTAGAGATAGAGGATTCCTCAACAACGAGCTTGAAGCTTGGCTGGAAGAGACTTTCAGAGTCATCAACGGGTCGAATTTTGTGGATATTTTCCAAGATCAACACTATTACCTTAGGGATGGTTTCAGATTTAAAACTCCAATCAAGATAGCTGCCGGGAATTTCGCTTACTTGCAGGATTTTTCAATCGACGCTTTGAAGAGAGATGGGTTCGGCGCCCTTGCTGTAAAACGATTTGCATTGCGCCGCCCAGAGATTTCAACTAGCGAGACCTCCTATATTCTTTCGGTGAATGGAAAGGATGTTCTGAGCTCAACCAGCAATGATGCTGTCTCTCTTCCTCCTTACCATGTATTTTCTTCCGTTAGTCTTGCGGAGGCAGTAAATTCCGTTTTTGCAATGACTGGCGTCATGGCTGATGTCGAACAAACAGTGGTTGAGCTGAATGATGTCAATCGTGATTTACTTCGGGACATTCGAGAGGTTCAACCCGGCGAGCTTCTTATCAACAGAGTCCATATATTTGGTTATTTTGAAAATGTGTCAGAAGTCATTACAACCATTAATAACTTTTCTTTTATGACGGGCACTCGCGCTCGACTTATGAGTGGAAGCGCGGACGGTATTGTTCTTTACGCACCCGATGGCCGAAACATTGTTTTAGAGGCTCAGGGAGATGTCGCAGAAGCTTTGAACATCGAAGACTCCAAGCAAGTTTACAACGGCTCGATCGTTTTAACATCAGGAAGAGATTTTGATGTGACTTTTAAGGAAGGTTTTTCAATTCTTGCTGAGTTTGATGATAGGGACTCATTGTCGGTGTCGATTGATCCACACACTGGTCTTTCTGCGATCGACATAAGCACACAAAGCAATGCGCAAAACGCGCTCGCTGTCATCGATCAATCGATCACGCAAATTCAAGAAAGGATGATCCAAGCGCGCTTGCCTGAGATGTTGTGCAAGTAAGAACGAGCATGGGGCCGAGGGATTCTCGGTCCCCACATGTTCGAATCTCACTTATGCTCATTTCGTTCAATTTCGTAGAGCTTCGGTTGAGTTTTGAAGCTCATTGACTCTCGGTAGAAGGCCGAGTGCGGTGTAGTTCGGTGTCCGACGCCTTGGCGTTCCCTCATTCTTCCGTCTAATCCTCTAGCCTAAGCCCCCTGCTGCGCCTTTTCGACCTAACCGCTCAAAAGAACAGGGAGTTACCGACATAGGGCCTCGGCAGTTCGGCCTTGCCCCCTCTTAAGGTGATTATTGTCTGGGCGAAACAGAAGTGTGCCTAGCACGAGATAGTACCAAGCTAAGTTGAAAAGGAGCGCAAATCCTGTCTCTACTCCAGAAAAGGTCAATGTCTGAAAGACATGATCATATGCCACAGCAACGCGGATATTGTTCGCTGTCAACACGACGAAGACTGCAATGCTTGTCCACTTCGCCAAATGGGTTTTTGCCCTGAGCGTCCAAGCCACAAGAACACCTACGACTCCAATCTCCAGAGCAGTTAGTGTAGTCGAGAGAACTTTGAATGTTGCTTCGGACAGATTGAAGGACAGAGGCCCCAAAGCCTCGATGAATTGATATAGGAGTTGATCGAAACTACCGCTAACAAATGAATGAATTAAGGAGCAGAAGCTAAAGACCGCCCAAAGAATAAAGCCTACCTTCAGATTCAGAAGCTTCACACGACTGATTATCCCCAGTGGCTCCACCTGAGTGCAAGACAATTTAAAGAATATTGGCCCAGACTCTAGGGCTCAGCATGGTCAAAACTTAACGGGCCAGCTACACAATATGCCCCTAGGGCCGATACAGCGTAAGTTATTGAAATGCGTAACTCGGCTGAAGACAGCCTCCGTCAAACAAATGATCCTGAAGGACTTGCCGGCTTGTAGATTTTCTCTCCGAACTCATGAGTTTGGTGATGATTGCATCGCTGGTTGTCGTAAGGCCGCTGGAGTTGCAAATTGTCGATGACTAAACCCATCGACACTGGGTGCCCCCCCTCCGGCTTTTCCTCCGGGGGCTCTTGACAATAGTATCAATATAGATACTATATTATGTGGGCCAGGATATAGAGCGAATTGAACAAGCCATGCGGAACAATCCCAAAGGCGTTCGATTTCGAGAGCTCTGCAGGCTCTGTGACCACTACTTCGGCGTGGCTCGCCAAGCGGGATCAAGTCACAGAGTTTATCGAACTCCATGGCCCGGCAACCCTCGGGTGAATTTACAAAGTGACCGAGGCAAGGCGAAGGCCTACCAGGTGAGACAAGTTTTGAAGGCTATAGACATGCTGAAGGAAAAGAAAGCGAAGGAGACCGAGGAATGAACATCGAGAAATACACCTATCGCGTGACCTGGTCTGAAGAGGACCAAGAGTTTGTCGGACTTTGCGCTGAGTTTCCAAGCCTTAGCTGGCTTGCTAAATCTCAAGAAGCGGCCCTTCAGGGCATTCGGAAAGTCGTAAAGACAGTGGTCAAAGACATGAAATCACGCAGGGAGCCTATCCCTGAGCCCTTGGCAACCACTGAGTTCAGCGGAAAGTTTATGCTGCGAATCCCTCCTGAGATTCACCGTCAACTTGCAATTGAAGCCCAAGAAGCCAAGGTGAGCCTCAACCGACTTATCAGCTCCAAACTTGCTCGGTCCTTTTGAGCTGTTCTGGTCTGAGACTCCCACACATGGTAAGCGTGAAGCCCCGAGTTCTGGCCAAGCTCTCCTCTACTGAGTTCCAAGCGATAGCAGGAATGTTTGATCTTGAAAGTGAAGCGGTGATCTCAAACAAGACCAACCACTTCCCAACACCCCTCGCGTCGGTAAACCGCCGGTTTGCTCAACCGAGAAGCTGAAATTTTCAAATACAAAAAGTAAAAGCCTTAGCTGGGCTGCGACTCGCAGGCTAGGCAGCTCGGGAATTTCGACTTTGTCTTCGAAGCTCGCGAAGGCGCAACCACTGACGAGTGCGCCTGATGAAAGACCGAGCAGGTCTTCGGGAGGCTTGAAAACCCTCCCTAACGCCTTCGATCCGGCTCCACTTTTGCCATTCCAAATGATCCATAATGAGAACTTATTAGCAGAGCCCTTTTGAGTTGCCTACTACCTGAAGTGAGGATTTTTTAGATTACTGGGCACGAAGACAAGGGGAAAGTGCTGTGCCGATCCCAGTAAGAAAAGTGAGCTTTCCCCCTTGCCTTGGCTTTGAATTCTGATATTGATAACGATTATCATAAATGAGCTGACGCCTAGGGCCTAATGGGGTCTTAGGCGATGTGCGGGGCCGTTTGGAACAGGCCCAGAAAGGAAGAGCAGGGTGACTCATCAGGATGCTTTCATGGGCGACAAGCCCCGATTTAAGGCCTTTGTAGGCCTGCTGTTTCTATCAGTGAGCTTCATTCAGACGATGGGCTGCACTCGAAACAGCTCTGACCCGAGTTCTGTTGTGACCGTCTACTCTTCGAGAGCAGATCATCTAATCAAGCCGATTTTCGATCTCTACCAAGAGAGGACTGGGCAGGAAGTCCGGTTTTTAACGGATAGCGAGGGCCCCTTAATGGAGCGACTTAAAGCCGAGGGGGCCAATAGCCCGGCCGACCTGTTCTTGACGGTCGATGCCGGCAATCTTTGGAAGGCGGCCGAAGAGGGCTTGCTTCGTCCGATCCAGTCCAAAAAACTGGAACAGGCGATTCCGGCCCATTTGAGAGATCCTGAGAACCAGTGGTTTGGCCTGAGTCTTCGAGCCCGAACCATCCTGTATTCGCCAGAGCGAGTTTCTCCTTCAGATTTATCGACCTACGAGGCTCTGGCCGATGAGGCTTGGGCGGGCCGCTTGTGTATGAGAACCTCTCGAAAAGTCTACAACCAATCTCTGGTGGCCGCCTTGATTGCGCACCATGGCCAGGAGCGGGCAGAGCAGATTGTGGGGGCTTGGGTGAGAAACCTGGCAACAGAGGTCTTTCCGAATGATACGGATTTGATTCGCGCGATTGCCGCCGGTCAGTGCGATGTCGGTATCGCAAACTCTTATTATTTCGGTCGGCTTTTGCGAGATCAGCCAGACTTCCCGGTTCGATTGTTTTGGGCGAGTCTCGAAAACTCGGGCACGCATCTGAATGTTTCTGGGGCTGGGGTGACTCGGCATGCGAAAAACCCAGAGGGAGCACAGGCCCTGCTAGAGTGGCTCACCGAGCCCGAAGCGCAAAAGGCCTTTGCGGAGCTTAATTTAGAGTATCCCATCGTGACAGAGGTGGCGCGAGATCCGATTGTTGAGGGCTGGGGAAGCTTTCAAGGGGATCTTTTAAACTTAAGAAGCTTAGGCGAGCTACAGACTCAAGCTGTTCAGCTCATGGATCGTGTCCAGTATCGTTAATGCCTTACGGGCTCTAGTTCTTAGCCTTCCAAGCTTGGTGCTTTGCGCCTCTATTCTCAGTTTGCTGCTCTTTGCCTTTCGCGGGACAGAAGATCTTTGGTCTCATATCTATGAGTTTGTTCTGTGGCGCGCGCTCTGGAACACTCTCGTCACCAGCTTTCTGGCGATTTTTTTCGCGAGCTTGGTCGGAGTGATTCTTGCCTGGCTGGTCGTCTTTGTTGACTTTCCGGGGCGCAGGTTCTTCTCAGCCGTTTTGGCTTTGCCGCTGGCCTTTCCGGCCTATGTTTTTGCCTTTATCGCCATTGGAAGTTTGGATTATTCAAGTCAGTTGATGACCTGGCTTCGAGAGAGCTGGGCCGTTGATGGCCACGCCCTTTTTCAAATTCGATCTAGGCTTGGGATGAGCCTGGTGTTGGCAGCCTCCTTTTATCCCTATGTTTATCTTTTGGCCCGAGAGGCCTTTCGCTCTCAAGGCGCTAGTCTCTTTGAAGCTTCGAGAAGCCTTGGTTGTCGACCATTTGCAGGCGTTTGGAGGCTCTCCCTTCCACTAGCCCGACCCTGGATTCTCTCAGGCGTGGCCCTGGTTCTAATGGAGTCTATGGCAGACTTTGGAGTGGCCTCGGCTTTCAATATTGAAACTCTGACGGTGGCCGTCTATCGGGTCTGGTTCTCAATGTTCTCGCTTCCTCATGCCGCTCAGCTGGCTCTGATTCACTTGGGCATTGTTCTCCTGTTCTTGGGGCTTTTGAGAAAGCTCACCAGGGAGCATTTGCGCTACGAAGACCGAGGGGCAGGGGCCGAAGCCCCCTGGGAGTTTCAGATCTCGAGACCTTGGACCTGGCTCATCTCTACGGGAGTAACTTGTTTTTGGTTTGTGGTCTTTGTTCTCCCTGTTCTTCAACTGATTCTTTGGAGTTTGCCAAGCATTCAAGGGGGGCTCGATGCTCGGTTTTTGGGCTGGGTGAGAAATGCGATTCTCATGAGTGCTGCAACGGCGATTTTGGTGTGCTTCTTTGCCTTTCTCATCACCTATCTTCAGAGAATCTATCGGCTAAAGGCTCTGTTCTCTTTCGCTCGCTTTGCAACGGTGGCTTATGCCTTTCCGGGCAGCGTGCTGGCTCTCTCTTTGAGTCTGGTTCTCATTTTTATCTTTGGATCAACGGGAGCCATGGGGCAGTGGGTCCTTCTGGCCATGTGGATGGCTTTGGGCCTGCGATTTTTTGCCGTCGGCTTTCAGCCGATTTATCAGGGCTTTCGTCGGCTCTCGATGAATCTTGATGAGGCCAGTCAGTCTTTGGGAGTCTCGGGCTTTCGACTTTTTTTAAGGCTTCACTTTCCTCTGATTCGCCCCTCTGTCTTGGCCGCCTTTCTGTTTGTGATGATGGATTGCCTCAAAGAGATGCCCATTCATGTGATGATGCGACCCTTCGGTTGGGACACCTTGGCCGTTCGGATATTCGAGTTCACCCGCGAGGGGGAGTGGGAGAGGGCGGCCCTACCGGCTCTGGTGATTGTGATGATATCCTTTCCGATCGTCTTGTGGCTTAGTCTAAAGTTAAGCGGTATTCGTAAAGCTGAGGATTCTCGATGACTGCAGGACTGAATTTTGAAGAGGTAGAAGTTTCGTTTGGTTCAAAGCAAGTGCTTAGGCAAACTTCGTTTGCCTTAGAACCTTCAGAAATTTCATGTCTCTTGGGGCCCAGCGGATCGGGAAAGACCACCTGTCTTCGGGCCATTGCGGGCTTTCAGAAAATCAACTCGGGCCGAATCTTGTTGAACGAAAATCTGTTGTCGAAAAGGGGCTTTCAGTTGAGGCCTGAGGCGAGAGGGGTGGGCTTTGTGTTTCAAGACTTTGCCCTGTTCCCGCATTTGACGGTCTTCGAGAATATCGCTTTCGGAGTTTCTCATCTCTCTGCGGTTGAGAGAAAGAGCAGAGTCGACCGACTTTTAGAAATGGTTGGCTTGGGAGCCTTGTCGAAGCAGTACCCCCATCAGATTTCTGGAGGGGAGAAGCAGCGAGTGGCGATTGCAAGAGCATTGGCCCCCGACCCCCGTCTTCTTTTGTTGGACGAACCTCTTTCTCAGCTCGATCCTGAGCTAAGAACACATCTTGCGAGTGAGATTCGCAGTATCTTAAAGTCGTTGGGCACAAGTGCTTTGATGGTGACCCATTCTCAATCAGAGGCATTTGATTTTGGCGATCGCATTGCGGTGATGAAGGACGGGCAGATTCAACAATTCGCAGAAGCCTATCGGCTTTATCATGAGCCCAAGAATAGTTTTGTGGCCGACTTTATTGGGCGAGGAAGTTTTATAGAGGGTGAGGTCGTAGGCCCAAATTGCATTCGCTTGGAGCTTGGCCTATTGCAGGCAAAATTGCCTTCAGGCTTAAAGCCCCAAGATCGGGTGATGACCCTCGTGCGACCAGACGATTTAGTCTTTGATCCAGAGAGCCCCGTAAAACTGCGAGTGATCTCCCGCTCCTTTCGCGGGCCCTACTTCCTCTATCGCCTAGAAACTCCGTCTGGAAGTCGAGTCTTGGCCCTCATCCCCAGCCACGATGACTTTCAAGAAGGGGAGGAGATTGGGGTTAGGCTTGAGATGGAGCATGTCATCTGCTTTCGGGACTGCCGCTAAAGGCCCATCTGCTTCGTCGGCTGCGTCGCTGCGCTTCTCGAGTGGCATCTAAACCACACTGCGATGCTCGCTCCTTGTCTTCTCGCATCTGGACCTTTATCGACAGTCCCGATGGTTCGCTAAAGGCCCATCTGCTTCGTCGGCTGCGTCGCTGCGCTTCTCGGACCTGGCATGCGCCTCTTGAGCCGCTGGGGGGGGGTTGAAGCATTTACAGGGCTGCTTATTTTTTATAGAGTCTGGGCATGAAAAAACTTCAGCTTGTTTTGACTCTCTTCTTTCTCGCTCCTTTGGTCGTTGCTTGTGCCTCTAAACATGCCGCTCAAACGGACCAGTCTACGGTCGAGGCCCTGATGATTGAGTCTGAGTTTAGAATCCAGAATTGTTATCGAGACTTTCAAGAAAGGTTTCCGAGCGTCGATGGGGGGAGCCTGCGATTGAGAGCAGATTATTTGCCCAACGGAGAGTTCGGCTCCGTTCGAAGCATCGAGAGTTTTGCAGGCTCGGGCCCCTTGGTTCACTGTCTGTCTAGAATCGTCGAATCCTGGAGGGCTTCTCCTCCTTTTTCTCGCGGGCCAGTGGATTTGCATTTTGAGTACACGAGGAGATCGTCGATTTCGATGAAGGGTCTCGAAGAGGGGGATATTGAAAAGGTGATGGATGCAAGATCCAGTGACTTCAAGGAGTGCTACGATTGGGCGAGAGATCAGGTTTCGGAGATGGAAACGGGAGATTTGCGGCTTCAGTTTGAGGTTTTAAGTTCTGGAGAGGTGGGTCGAGTTCGAGAACTTGCAGGCTTTAAGGGCTCAGAAATGCTCCTGTTCTGTCTGGAACCAAGGGCTCGACGATGGACATTTCCGGCGAGCGAAGTCAGCACCTTGGTGAATTGGACATGGACCTTTGCAGAAAGCTCCGATTGAGGCTTCACAAGACTTGAATCTCGGGCGGCCATCGGCAAGACTGAAGCGTGGAGAAGTTTTTTCTTTTCAATACTCTGAGCCGATCAAAAGAAGAGTTTAAGGCTCTTAAGCCTCCTCAGGTTCGGCTCTACACCTGTGGACCGACCGTCTATCACTACGCTCACATTGGAAACCTGCGCACATTTCTGTTTGAGGATCTCTTAGTTCGAAGCCTGCATTTGGCAGGCTATGAAGTCTTTCATGTCATGAATATTACCGATGTTGGGCATTTGGTTTCAGATGCCGACGAGGGTGAAGACAAGATGGAGAAGGGGGCCGCCCGAGAGGGAAAGTCTGCACGGGAAATCGCCAATTATTATACTCAAAGCTTTCTAGACGACTTTCAGAAATTGGGCTGCCGAATGCCCGATCGACTTCCAAAGGCAACCGATCATATTCAAGAGATGATCGAGCTTATTCAGTCTCTCGAGAAGCGAGGATTTGTTTACCGAACAACCGATGGGCTCTATTTTGATACTCAAAAATTTCCTCGCTACGCAGACTTTGCTCGTTTGGATGTCGAAAATCTAGAAGCAGGGATGCGGGTGGGAATGGGTGAAAAGCGAGCGGTCACCGACTTTGCGCTTTGGAAGTTTTCACCCCCGAAGAAAAAGCGGCAGATGGAGTGGGAGAGTCCTTGGGGCAAAGGCTTTCCGGGCTGGCATATTGAATGCTCTGCGATGGCCATAAAGTATCTCGGAGAGAGTTTTGATATTCACTGTGGGGGAAAAGATCACATCCCCGTTCATCACACCAATGAGATTGCCCAAAGTGAGTGCGCCACCGAGAAAATATTCGCCCGCTACTGGCTTCACGCTGAGTTTTTGACCGAGAGCTCCGGAAAGATGAGCAAGTCTAAAGAGGACTTTTTAAGGCTCAAGCTCTTAGAGGACAAGGGCTATCGACCTCGAGCCTTTCGATTTCTTTGTTTGCAGGCCCATTACCGAACCGAACTACATTTCGATTGGACCAGCCTAGATGCTGCCGAGGCCGGCTATACGGGCCTACTCAATCGATTGCGAGACTGGACGCGATCTGTCGGTCAGGCGGGCTCGAGGCAAGGGGGGTTGGGAAGTTCAGAATTTGTGACTCAAAATCAAGAACGAATGAAGCAGGCGCTTTTTGATGATCTGAATAGTCCCCGAGCCCTCGGCCTTTTGTTTGAGGCTTTAAAAGATCCTCAAGCCAGCGTTGAAGAAAAAACATCGCTTCTGCTTTGGTCAGATGATTTTTTTGCATTGGGGCTTCAAGAGGTTTTAAGTCAAGAGTCTTCAGAGACTTTAGGTGACGAGGTGCAGAAATTGGTGCAAGAGAGGGAAAAGGCGCGAGCTGAAAAGCGATGGGCAGACTCCGACCGAATTCGTGCGGAGCTCCTAAAAATGGGCTATCGGGTGGAAGATACGCCCCAGGGCAGCCAAGTGTTGAAAGTCTCTTAGATCTGCTAAACTAAACTTCGGGGAGATTTAAGAGATTCATGCAAAAAAATAAAAGAGATTGGAAGGTCTGCGCCATCGGATTTGATCGCTTGGGCTTTGAGCCGGATTCAAAGTCTATGGACACCGACTGGGGTCGGATCGATTTTTTGAGCAAGATCGAAGCGGAGTCGAGTCAGCTCTCTTACGATGGTTATTTGATTCCCTCGGGGGTCTACGAGCGAATCACAGAAACCCCAGACAGAGATGGGCCTCGAAGTATTTGTGATTCAGACCTCGAGGCTTTGGGTCGTATGGAGGCAAAGGTTCTCAAGCAGATGGAAGCGGGCAGCTGGGTTTGCCTTCTCGTGGATGAGATGGTCGATAAAATCAACGAGGGAACCCGATACCCAACGAGTTTGATTAGCACCACTGATCTGGCGAAGAGAATTCTGAATCGCTTTCGAGTTCAGCGCCAGCAAGAAAAGTCGGGCCTGAGTTTGAGCTCGCATCTTAAGGCTTTCGAGGCTTATGTAAAAAACTGGGCCTCTACAAAAGTGAGTTTCCTGCCAAGCGATGCTTTCGAAATGATTCCGAGCGTCAGTTCGAGTAAGGGTCTTCATGGCCTGATCATCGAAAGCCAAGTTTTTGTTTTACCTTGCTTCCGGAAAAGACTGAAAGGTCGGAGTCTCGGACAGCCTTGTTTTGAGCTTTTAAAAGCGATAGACGAGCAGCTTCGCGCCAAAAAGGAAGGCCCAGAGTCGAGCGCCAGTCTGCCGGAGTGGGCTCAGGCGCTCCAATTTCGAAAAGAAACGGAGCTCAAAAAGCAAAGAGACGAAATGCAAGCGGCTTTGCAAGAGCTTGAGGTCGTCATTGATAAGCTGGAATCATGGAAGGGGATCGTGTCCTTTTCAGGAGAGCCTCTCTTTAAGGTCTGTCGAGATCTCTTTCAAGATTTCTTTGGATTCTGGGTTGATCAGGTCAAGTCGCAGCCCGAGCTTTCGATTCTTCGGATGTCGGAAAGCTCTCCGCCTCTTCTTTTGATTCGGGTGGAGGCCATGGATCGAGATTTGAAGCGAAACGACTTGAATGTCTTCGATTCTCAGCGAGAGGAAATTGGAGAGTCTCCAAACCTGCCCGGCCTGCTTTTATTGAATCCGATGGATGATAGTTCATTTGAAGAGAAGCTAAGGTTGGAGTTCGATTCTGACAAGCGACAGCACGCCCAGGCTCTCAACCTGAGTCTCATGAGAAGCTTGGATCTGTTGCTCTTGATGCAAGAAATCGAAGACAAACCCCAAGCCGAAAGGCAAAAGCTCCTTTTGGAATCACTCTTACAGCTGCCGGTTAGTTTGAGGAAGCGGAGAGAAGAACTCCTTCAGGGGGAGCGTCGCTAAAGGCCCATCTGCCCTGACCTCGATTCGAAGGCTTTCAATCAATCCTTGAGTCTTTCAAATTGTCAGTGGGCTGTTTTTTCGCAAGACTAGCCTTCGTATGGCAAAAAAGTCTCTTGTTCTTCCTAAACTTCTTATTCGTTCGGCTCAACTTTCTGATATTCCAGGCATATTGGAGCTGACAAGGTCGGCCTATCCTCATATGCCTCCGTATCAGCCGGGGCATATTCGGGGTCAGATCAACCATTACAATGAGGGGACCTTCGTCGCCATCTATGAAGATAAAATCGTGGGCTATGCGGCCTCCTTTCTAATCTCTGAAGAGAAAGCAACAAGACCTCATCAGTGGGCCGAAATCACCGGCGGTGGTTTTAACAGTCGACACGAGCCAGATGGAGAAATGCTCTACGGCATGGAGGTCTGCGTTCATCCGGATTATCGGGGCTTGAGAATTGGCCGAAGACTCTACGAAGAGCGGAAGAAATTGGTTGAGAGAGATCAGCTCAAGGGCATCGTGATTGCCGGACGAATTCCAGAGTTTAAGAAGCGTCTAAAGAACTTCAGTTCCGCCGAAGAATATGTCAAGGCCGTGAAAGAGAAGAGAGTTCGAGATCGAGTGCTCTCCTTTCAATTGAGAAATGGTTTTGAGATTCAGAGTGTCTTAGAGGCCTATCTACCGATCGACCAGTCTTCGCTCGGAAATGCGGTTCTCTTGATCTGGAGAAATCCGGCCTATGTCGAAGTGGCGCCAAAGGGGCGCTCCACGGTGGCTTTTCCGAGCACCAAAGTAAGAATCACCTGTGTGCAATACAAAATGCGTTCGGTTTCATCTTTTGAGGAGTTTATTCAGCTCGTCGAATACTTTGTCGATGTGGCATCAGACTACCGCTCTGACTTTGTGGTGTTTCCGGAGTGGTTTACTCTTCAGTTGCTTTCGATTCAGTCGAAACCACTCAAGCCAAGAAAAGCCATCGAGCATATGGCAGAGTTTGCAGAAGTTTTTAAGCAAGCGCTTCAGGAGTTGGCGCTTTCTTATAATATCAATATCATCGGCGGATCGACCGCCGTGCGAAGGGGCAGAAATGACCTGCAGAATGTTTGCTTTGTCTTTCTTCGAGACGGTTCTGTCTTTGAACAGCCAAAAATTCATACCACCCCGAACGAGAGGTATTGGTGGGATATGACGGGAGGCAGTGAGGTGGCCCCCATCGACACCGATTGCGGACCAATTGGGGTTCTGATCTGCTATGACTCGGAGTTTCCGGAACTCGTGCGGCACCTCGTGAATCAAGGGGCGAGAATTCTGTTTATTCCGTTCTGTACAGATGAAAGGCATAGTTATCTTCGGGTTCGTTACTGCGCACAAGCCAGGGCTGTGGAGAATCAGATCTTCGTGGCGATGGCAGGCAATGTTGGAAACCTTCCTCGGGTGGAAAATATGGATATTCAATACGCTCAGTCAGCCATTCTGACTCCTTGCGACTTTCCCTTTGCGAGGGACGGAATCGCAGCCGATACGACCCCGAATGTGGAAACGGTGGCGGTTGCCGATTTGCGCATTGAAGACCTGCTGGTGGCTCGAAACTCAGGCACCGTACAAAATTTGAAAGACAGACGGCACGATTTGTACCAAGTGACTTGGAAGTTGCGCCCCTAAATCGGTGGGGCAAGAGCAGGTGGGTCCTTAGCGACAGTCTGATCAAAGCACTTGCCCTCAATGACGCGACACCGCTAAACTAAGCTCAAAAGGGGGTTGTTATGCCGTTGATAAAATTCATTTTTTTGGGAGCCTTCAGCTTGACCGCTTTAGTCGCTTGCGGGTCTGACAGCCCTGAATATGCATCGGTTCCGGAATACCTTCAGAATGTGAATCTCATTCCCTATCGACTGACAGAGATGAGCGTTGAGGTGAAGATTGATGGGAGGGATCCTTCAGAGAATCGCTCCATGCAGTTCCAGTTCAGAGGAAATGACTTGAGAGATGAATTGATCTCAAGAGTCACAGTCGGAGACGGCTATGTGCTGCAAATCAATGAGCTTCGCTCCAGTTTGCAGGTGGGCGCGAGTTCACGAATTTCAGCGAGCGGAGGGCGAAAAAGCTCTCTTGGAAACTGCCAAGTCAGCGCCGATTCTGAGGCCTCCGGCACCGCAGAGTTCAATCGGATTGAGTTGGACTATCGCTTGACCTCTGAGGTGAGGGGTTCAGAGTGCTCGGAGTCTGCTTGGGAGCGGCAGCACGAGTTTCTCTCTGAAAAACTCGATGCCTTGGGACTGTTTCAGCTGAAGAATTTATTGAATGCAGGCTTGCTGTTTGTGGAGGAGAGTCGAAAGATTGAGTTGAGGGTTCGAGTTCGTGGCATCACTCGAGTCGAAACCTGAGATCAAACGGAAGTACGGCATTCATCTCTTAGGGGGGGGCGTGACCGGCGCCTTCTTCCATTTTGGGGTCCTTGCCGCTTTAGACGATCACCTGAGCAAGCGCAGCACCGAGTTTGATGTTTTCGTAGGTTCATCAGCGGGGAGCTTGGTGAGTACCAGTTTGGCGGTGGGCCTTCGTCCTCAGCAGATTGTTGAGGCCATGATGAAAGATGACCAAAGCGTCTTTCATATCGAGAGAGAGGATATTTACCGTTTTAGCTTTCTCGATTGGGGGGCGGAACTCATTAAGTTCTTTTGGACTCTCTTTTATATCATCTTTGTAAAGGTTCAAGATCCGAAAGAAGCTCCCAGTTTCTTTTGGGGTCTGAAAGACTCTCTTCCCTCAGGTCTGTTTGCTCCC
This sequence comes from Bradymonadales bacterium, assembly GCA_007693605.1. Taxonomy (GTDB): domain Bacteria; phylum Bdellovibrionota; class UBA2394; order UBA2394; family UBA2394; genus REDG01. Next base: position 25,546 of record REDG01000031.1, on the reverse strand, counting down.
CGCTACTACGAGGCATGGATAAAGGAGTTCTTTGAGAGCAAGTCTTTGCCGACATTTTTCTCTCAGCTCGAGAAGGAGCTCTACATTCCCGCCACCGATGTGGACTCCACGAAACGAGTGGTGTTTGGGTCTGAGCACTGGCGGCATATTCCTTTCTACAAAGCGATCTCTGCCTCGTCTGCCATTCCGATTTTTTTCAAGCCCGTGCAAATTGAAGATCGGTATTATATGGACGGAGGGCTCGGCAAACTCGCGCACCTAGATCTACAGTCGAGCTCGAATGTGAAGCTGGTGATTATGATTAATCCCATGGTGCCCGTGAACAATGATCATGAAAATGTTCGGATCAAGACTGTCTTTGAAGAGAGGGGGCGAATCAAAGACAAGGGTCTTACCTATGTCTTTGACCAAGCGATGCGAACAGAGCTGTTTACTCGGGTTCATACGGCGCTTCATCATATGGGTTATCGAGACCCTGATATGGACATACTTCTGATTGAGCCCGATCAAGACGATTCGACCATGTTTCTTTTTAACCCCATGGACTTTGAGTCGCGTCGACAGATTGTTGAATATGGCTATGAGTTGACGAGACGAAAGTTGAGAGAGCAGTCGGAATTGTGGAAAAAAACTTTGGATCGTCATCAAGTCACATTGGTGGGGAGCTAAGGGAGTAACTCGTGGGAGCTTGTCTTAACAGAAGGGAAATGCCTTGAGTCGCTGGGGATTTATTGGGCTCGGTAAGATGGGGGGCGCCATTTTGAAGGCAAGTCTGAAGCAGCTCGAACAGGCTTCGAATCAAAGTCTTGAAAAACCGATTCGGGGCTTTGATGCTTCCCCCGAGATTCTTTCGAGCTGTGAGAAGCTGCCGAATTTTGAGGGCTGTGATTCGGCGAGCGAAGTGCTGGAAGTTTCTGATATTGTCGTTGTTGCGGTAAAGCCTTATCAGATCGAGCCCTTGTTTCAGGGCTTGGAATTTAAGAAGAGACATCTCATTATTTCAGTTTGTGCGGGTATCGAAAGCGCTCAGATTCATCAATGGTCTGGAGGACAAGCCCAGGTTCTAAGGGCCATGCCAAATCTCGGGGCGCAGCTCAATGTCTCGATGACGGTCTTTGCCCACGCGAAAGAAATCCAAGAAGACTATCGCTTAGAATGCGAGACGGTCTTTCGCAAGATGGGCGAGTTGTTGTGGGTGGACGAGTCTCAAATGGACTTCGTGACGGCACTTTCAGGATCGGGGCCGGGCTATTTCTTCTATTGGATGAAGGGATTTGTCGACGCCGCTCTTCGCAGGGGCTTTGACGAACCCACGGCGAGACTGATCGTGTCGCAAACTTGTTTGGCCTCCGGAATGCTCGCCAAAGGGGGGGCTCGTAGCCTAGAGGAATGGCAAAACTCGGTGGCTACGAAGGGAGGCACCACCGAGGCAGGACTTGACTGTCTTAAGGCCGCTCAGCTGGAAAAGACGATAGAGGAATGTCTTGAGGCGGCAACAAGCCGCTCAAAAGAGCTGCGTAAGAAGTAGCGCTCATCAAAATCAGTTTGAGTTTTTCTGCATCTGTCGCATCATCTCTCGAGCTTCAGGCGGAATATTCATCGAGCCTAAGATCGGGCTGTCCTCTCGAAACATTAGATTTTGCTGCTCTTGTTTTAGTTTGTCTTCAGACCAGTCTTCCATCTGTCCTCGCATAACCAAAAGATAAGTGTGGTGAAGCATCCAGGCGGTGGTGTCGTCAATTTCGTCGGTATTCTTTGCCAGCTGTTGAAAATATTTTTCACACTCGGGTACATGAATGTCTTTTTTGATTTTGTTGCTGTATTGAGGCAAGAGGCGACAGTCTTCTCGAGCGAATTCAAAGGCCCGCTTTGCTCCCGCTCTAGGATTCTGATTCAATCGTTCTAGGGCTTGAACTCGAGGCTTGTAGTCTGACTTTGGGCGGCCCTGAAGGACCAAACTTCCACGACTGTCTTTGTGCTCCGATCCGAGAAGTTTTAGAAACTCTGGGTCTTTATCAAGCCCCTTAAAGAGGGCATCCATATTGCCCATGGGGGCCATTTGTGCGGATAGGGAGTCAAGGCCCCCGAGAACAAGCCCAAGAGCCAGAAAACATAAACCGAGGCTTCTCAACATCATTTCTTTCATAGTACCACTCCCCAGCCAAGAGTTTGGAGATATTCTCAGTCTTTGTGAAGGCCTGAAACAATCAAACACCTCAACTGCCATTTTTTGGCCCCTCGAAGAGGATGTCAACCTGATCTGAAGCTGCGTCTCAGCAGGCAAATGAAAAGGAGACAGAGCACAATGCAGGGTGTCGATGGAAGACTCGGCCAACACAGGGAGATAAAGAATCCGAGCAGAAAACTCAATCCCGCCAGAATGCCGCATTCATAAAAATGCGAAAAGATGCCTCGAGAGTTCTTGGACTGAAGCAAACTGGTCGGCAATGTTAAAAAGGCAATGCTGAAGAGAAATCCAAAGGAGCTCATGCTAAAGACAATCAAGGCAATTTGCATGAAGCGACTCCATCGAGAGATCGGCCGAGAAAAGAGATGGAACTCAAAACTCTCTCGAAACAAAAATCTTCGGTTCCAGACGGCCCAAGAGATGGCGAGAATGCCCACAAAGCTGCTGAGCCAGAGGTCGAAACCATGAATCAAACTCACATCTCCGTACAACAACAAACTGAAGTGAGACTCTAGGTGTGGGCTGAGTCGAATCAGAAGATAGCTGGCCGCGAGAAAGAAAATATACAAAGCGGCATGGACTCCCGTAGGGCTCGCCTGTGGGCCTGCCTTAAAGACTCGAAAAAGAAAGGGAGTGCTTCCCGCTGAAACTCCGGCGCCCAGAAGATGGGGAATGCCAGAAGAAAGTCCTAGTAGAGAGCCAAAACCTGCGGCTTGAGAGAGTGCAAAACTCTCCATCACTCTCTTTTGGTCTACGATAAAGCATCCCCAAAGCGCCAAGCCGACAGCCATCAGAGTTCCCGCCAGAAAAGAAGGCGCATAGAACTGAAGCAATCCCAAAAACTCAGCGGACGGCATAGAGTTGGCCCGCACTCAGTTCATAAACCCCGGTGGCCCAATCGGCGACTCGATGATGATCGACAAGAAGCATCGAACTCTTGGGGAAACGCCTGCTGTACTCCAAAATTCCCTCTTCGGCTTGGGCGGCCGTTGTAGAGTCTAGATTTCCTAAGACTTCATCAAAGAGCAAAAGCTTAGGTTGTCTGCGAAGGCAAGCTTCTAGCAGGCATAGAGTCTTTTCACCGCCACTGGCGGAGTTCCAAGCCAGCTTTCTCTGTTTAGGCGTCAAGAGTTCAATCTGCAGAGGATGCTCAGATCCTGAGCTTTCAGCCCATTCCCCCAACAGAAAATTAAGATGCTGACTCTGAAATCGGAACTGCGGCAAGAGTTCAATCTCGGTCTCTTTGAGGGGGCAGAATCGGGTTCCGGAGTCAGCTTGAAGATCTCCAGAAATCAATCGAAGCAGGCTCGATTTGCCGGCTCCCACCGGTCCTCGAATAAAAACTCGCTCAGAGGGGCCTAACTCAAAGTTCAGATTTGCAAAGAGAGGCTGATGAGCAAAGCCGAGTCTGATTTCTCGAAGCTGAAGCAGGGGGGCAGAAGGAGAAAGCTGAAGAGGCGATCGAGGCTTCGCAAAGGCCCTGGGCTCAAAGCCTCGCAGGCGAGAGTCTTTATCTGGAGTCTGCAGCATAAAAATCGCTCCTAAGACTCAGGATGAAGACCCCTGCGAATGTTCCAGAATCTGGTCCACCAAGCCTCGATAGAATCTTTGGTAGTCCCCTTCGGTCGTCATCGTCGGAAGTCGAAGCACAGGAATGCCGGACTCTTTCGAAAAGCGCCTCAGAAGGCGATGGGGTGAAGAGGGAGAGGCTAAAACCAAACGAACTTCATCCCTTTTTGCTCTTTGAATTCGGTCATAGAGGGCAGAAGCGGAAGGGGGAACGCCTGGTTTTTCTTCGATTTCATAGGGCAGTCTTTCAAGGCCCAAGCTTTCGATCAGATAGGAAAACTCTGCATGATACTCCAAAATTTTTAAATTCTGGCCCTGAAGTCTCTGGGCTTGCCTCTTGGCAAGTTCTTGCAATTCTTTTCGCAAGCCGTTGGCCGCCTCTACAAAGGAGTCTCGGTTTTGAGGCCGAAGCTCTGAGAGTTTTTGGGCGACGACTTGGGCCAAATCCCCCATGATTGTGGGGGACAGCCAATAGTGGGGATTTCCGGAGGCATGAAGATGTCCCATCGATCGATCGATGGGTCCGTCGATGGGGTCTAAAGGCTGAACAAAGTTTCCCAAATCACAGTGACCGGGGCTTCCGACTTTAATTTTGGAATTTCGAGATCTTTCGATGACTCTTGGCACCCATCCGACTTCCAGCTCCAGGCCGACAAAACAAAACAGATCGGCCCGACTCGCCATAAGGATGTGAGAAGGGACCGCATCAACGAAGTGGGGATCTTCTGTGCCTCGCAGTAAAGGCTGAACAATCACCGAGTCTCCTCCCAGCCTTTGAATCAGCCAAGCAAAGTCAGGAATGGAAGTGACGACTTGAAGTGGCGCGCTCGCCTTGACGGAAGGCGAAAAGGCGGTGAGGGAACCTAAAGCAAACAAAGCGGAGATAAAAATCTTAAAAATCATGGGCGGGGTGGGCTCCTAAAATAAAAATACTCTGCAAGAGGATCTGATGTTCGTGACCGGTCGATCGACCTCTCTGAAAATCTCGAAGATAGGAATAGCCGGCTCGGAAAACGGCCATTTCACTCACAGAGAAGTTGATCTGCGGGCTGAACTGCATTTGATGGTTCGGCACGGATTTTTGATCCAAATCTTTCAGGCTGAGGCTTGAGAGCATATCGAAGCGAAGACCCGTAGAAATCAGCGGAGACCAGCCGTATTGAGCATAGAGATAGCCTCCCAATTGATTTTCTGAAGCGACGCCTTGAGGTTTAAGAAATCGAGCCCAGACTTCTGCCTGCAACAGAACTCGCAAGAAATTGGCCTCTCGCCATTTTGCGACGGCATGGGCGCCAGCCAGTCGGAGCCAGGTTTTGTCTGAGTCTCGACGCCCCAAATAGTTCAGAGCCCAAAGCAGGCCCCCTCCGGCCGGCAGATCTTGAAAAAATTCCAGCTTTGCGTAGTGGGTTGGGAAGCTCGGCTTCTTTCCGGCATCGCCGTGGCTATGGGTGATTCGCCAGCCGTTGGTCACACCCACCGTCAGGTCCATATAAAATGGAAGCGGGCTCAACCAAGCGACTTCTAGCCCAGAGTCGATGATGCCCTCCCCATCAAAAAATTGCGCTTGGGTGAGAGGGCTGTCGATGAAAGGCCAGTCATGTTGGTGAAGGGCGTTGAGACGGCCCACTCCCAAAAAGAACTGACCGATTTGAAAGCGAGTTCTCGGAATGAGCCGACTACTCTTTATAAAGGCTTCGTGAAGCCCAAGGTTGAACTCTCCCTGATATTCATGGGCGGCAAAAGAGAGAACGCCTTCGAAAAGATGATCGGTGGGGCCGTAAAGCATCAGCTCCACACTTCGAACGTTTAGCTTTCGATCTCGGTTCGCATCTTTAAATCCAAAATCAGCGATCAGGTCAGCGGCGCCGCCGATTTGAAGGCCGCCCCAGTCAGAAGCCTTCAGGCTTGCCGGAGGACAGAATAGGGCCAACAAAAGAAGAAGACTGGCCAAAAGATAGCCGCCCCTTTTCTTCTGTTTCCATGTATTTATCTGGCGATCTATAGAATTTCTCATCATCTCTCTTTGCACGGAGGCTTTCTCGTCAGTTTAGTGGGGTCTGGCAATTCTGCTTCTTCTCTCGATTCGGGTGAGGGTGGCATTCTTCAGTTCCACGCCGAAAAAATTTCCTCGAGCTCGACCGAAGGCGCGGCTTCCTAAAGGGCCGGCATCCAGCGCTGAATCAAAAATCTCATCAGTGAAGCGCCCCACTTCCCACTGATCCCAAAGAATGATATGGCTGGGATCTTCTGAGTTATGAATCTCGAGAGAGAGCTCTCTCTTTGTTCTATTTTCTCGAACGACGGTCAGCTGTCCCTGGGGCCCAATCAGAATAACAGAGCTGGAGTTCATCCGCAGACGAATGCCCTGAGAGGCATCATTCCTGACAAAAGCCATCAATTCCGCAAAGCTGGAGTCTTCGTCTGAGACCTCAAAGCCCACAGAAATCAGCGCATCGGAATAAATGGATGGGGCCAGCGGACCGTTGACCAACAGGAGGCCCGTTCCCTCAAGACCTTTCTCGGTGAGGGCCACCTGACCTCGCCGCAACCTGAACTGCAGGCCAGAGAACTGAAATCCGTCTCCAGCTTTATAGGAGGCGATAGCTTCTGGCGTTTGCTCTGAGTTGGGCTCGACCTGAAAAGACTCAGAGGCTTGAGAAGTTTCCGAGCCCCTGGGTTGACCTTCGTTTGTATCCGGAGCGAGTCGTTCGTCTCCGCAGCCAAGCATCAGCCCACTCATTCCCAACAGGATTGTGCTGAAGAGCTTTTTCAAAAGCCCTCCTCTTCTGAGTTGGGCTCCACTACGCGAGGAATTTGGGGAATCAGGCGCCCGTCGCGATAGGAGTGCCAGTCAAAGTCTTCGCCGGCGTGAAAGTGAGAGTATCCAAACTGTTGCAGGTCTTCGGATTCGACCTTCGTGAGAATGTTTCGGCCCGACTGCCCCAGCAAGATGTGAGTCCAGTCACCAGACTTCTTCTGATGGTCTGCAAAGGCGATAAATCCAGAGTCGTCATATAGAGCGTCGTAGACGGCTTTGGCAAAGTGCGAGGCTCTAAAAATCTGAGGGCGCTCTAAGACCTTAGCATCCTGCCGCAGCACTCGAGGAATCTCTGCCTTGAGGATGCGCTGAAAAAAACAAGAGAAGTCCGACTGAGCCCCTAGCGTCACGACGACACAGTCATATTCTAGGCCGAGTGCGCCCGCACTTTCAGTCTCTAAAACGACTCGCCAAAGAAAGCCTTGATTTTGCGCTTTCGCTTCGGCTTCTGGCTTCTTTAGAATCAACTCCATACCCAGAACTCGTTCCTTCAAGGGAAGTCGTAGTTCGGCGAGCTTATCCTCAATGTTTTGAAGATCGACGGCCAAAGCGGGCAGAGTACTCAGTAAAAAGAACAGGCTGAATTGATAGAATCTGCGCATCGATGGGGTTCTCCTTCTAAAGCTCTCGTTTTTCGTTCTTTGGGCGGCCCCGAGCCTGTGACGGCTTTGAATGCTGAGGGGAGGGCTCACCACAAAGATGCAAATTGTTTGCATTAACTGGGCCCGGTCGTCAAGTCGTTCCCCTGTCGAAATTCAATGAGGCTGTCGGCCTGAGCTGGCAACGAACTTGGGGGGGCCATAAGGCTTTACCTCTGACCCGTAGATCGTTAGATTTTGGTGATTATGACATTAAAAATCGGTGTTCTTGTAAAACAAGTGCCAGATACCAATTCAAAAATTCAGCTTCAGGGGGATCAAATCGATGCCTCTGGCCTCAAATTCGTTGTGAACCCCTACGATGAGTTTGGAGTCGAAGAGGCTCTAAAGACGAAAGAAATCTGGGAGAAGGCGGGTCAAAAAGTTGAGACCGTGGCCGTTCTTTTGGGGCCTAAGGCGGCTCAAAAGGCTTTGAGGGATGTTTTGGCCGTGGGTCTTGATCGGGGAGTCCACATTCTGGATGAAGAAGGAAAAGCCTCAGACCCCAAGAGCGTTTCAGAAGCTTTGAAGACCGTTTGCCAAGAAGAAGGCTTTCATTTGATTTTTGCGGGAAAGCAGGCCGTCGATTCGGATTCTCATGCAACCGCTCAGATGCTAGCTGAGCATTTGAAGATTCCCCATGTGGGCGTGGTTTCAAAGATTGATTTTGAGGGCAAAGAGATGGCTCAAGTCGAAAGAGCGGTGGATGGGGGCTCCAAAGAGATCTTCAAGCTGAAGCTACCCGCCTTGATTACGGCCAACAAGGGCCTGAACAAGATGCGAATGGCCTCTCTGATCAACATCCGAAAAGCGGCAAAGAAAGAAGTGAAAGAAGTGCCTTTGCCGAGCGTTCAGGCCGACTGGAAAGTGCGGTCTTGGAGCCTTCCCTCCGAGCGGGCTGCGGTGAAGATGATTGAGGGCGATATGAACACTCAGGCGGCAGAACTTGTTCGCCTATTGAAAGAGGAAGCCAAGGTGATTGGGTCATGAAGATATTGATACTAGCAGAACAGAGTTCGAGAAAATTGAAGTCGGTGGCTCTTGAGTTACTGCAAGCCAGCCAAGGCCATGAAGTGAAGGCCCTTGTTTTTGGCTCTCAGGCCAAACCGGCCGCAGAAGCTTTGGCCGAAAAGTGCTCCGAGGTGTTTTGGGTTTCAGACGCAAAGTTTGACTTCTATCACTCCGAAGCCTACGCCAAAGCCGCTCAAGAAGTGATCGAGAAGTTTTCTCCTGAGCTTGTTTTAGGAACGGCTTCTGCTTTGGGGAAAGATCTGCTGCCGAAGATTGCGGCTCGGCAGGCTGCGAGTGTGGTGGCAGACTGCACGGCTGTTTCTTTGGAATCCGGAATTCAGTTGAAGAAGCCCTTTTTCGCAGGAAAGGCCTTGGCTGAGATTGAGTTTCAACCGGAGGCGAAACTGAAAGTGGTGTCGCTTCGACCGAACTCTCTGGTTGTTGGGGATTTGCCAGCCCAGTCAGGTTCTGTGACAGAGCTGGCTGTCGACTTCGACTTCGCAAACAGTCCGCTACAGTTTGTTGAAAAGAAAGAAGCAAAATCCACAAGACCCGACCTCACCGAGGCCTCGGTGGTGGTGAGTGGGGGCCGCTCCCTGAAATCGAAAGAAAATTTTTCGATCATTTTTGAGTTGGCTGATGCCTTGAGGGGGGCAGCGGGGGCTTCTAGGGCGGCAGTTGACGAAGGCCTGGCTCCTCACGAAATGCAAGTGGGACAAACCGGCAAGACCGTGAACCCGAAGCTTTATATTGCATGCGGAATTAGTGGAGCCATTCAGCATTTGGCAGGAATGCGAACGAGCAAGGTGATTGTGGCGATCAACAAAGATCCAGACGCTCCAATTTTTTCGAAGGCCGATTACGGTTTGGTGGGAGATCTGTTCGAGTTGGTTCCGGCAATTACTCAAGAAATCAAGAAGTCGTTGGCTTAGGTTGTTCCAAATTCAGAGGGCGAGCACTGCTTTCTTTCTGAACTTGGGTTGTGAAAGGTGGTTGGTGTGCTCTCTCAGTGGGTGACCGCAGTTTTGCTGGTCTTGGCCTTTGGTCTATTTTCTTATAATTTTTGGAAACTTTTGCAGATCATTCTGGCGGGAGCCTCTCGGGATGTTTGGAACGCCTACCATCTTCGCCTGAAAGCGGTGATCGATCAGGTGGTGCTTCACAAGAAATTGTTTCGGCAGGGAGTGCCTGGGCTCATTCATTTTCTGATCTTTTGGGGCTTTGTGATTCTAAGTGCGGGGACCTTGGAGTGGATGTATATGGGTCTCACGGGAGGGGGCAAGTTCGACTTTTTAGGAAGAACGGGTTACGGGCTTTTTCTTTTGAGTCAAGACTGGTTCAACTCGTTCGTTCTGGCCGCCATTCTGGTCGCCTTCTGGAGGCGCCTGGTCGTGAAGCCGCAGCGAATGCGAGACAATAGCTCGAAGTCGAGGGCCGATGCCTATTTCATCTTGGCTTTGATTGGGGGTTTGGTGGCGACCAGTCTTCTTTGCCACGCCATCGAGATCCAAAACTACGGTGACAAGGCTCTTCCAAGTTTTCAAGTCTTTTCATCGCTTTTGGCGGGAGTATTGCCTGAGCTGACAACAGGCGGTTGGATCTATCAGGCATCTTGGTGGCTTCACTTGCTGATTGTCTTGGTCTTTCTAAACTACCTTCCGTTTTCAAAGCATCTGCATGTGATTCTCGCCTTTCCGAATGTCTTTTTCAGCAAAGTCAAAGCCCGCGGTGAGCTCAGCACTCCAGACCTAGAAGACGAAAGCATTGAAGAGTTCGGGGCGGAGAGAGTAGAGAATCTGCCTTGGACCAGTCTTTTGGACGCTTTTGCTTGCACTGAATGTGGTCGCTGCAACGAGTTTTGTCCGACGGCTTCGACAGGAAAGGCCTTGAAGCCGAAAACCCTAATGATTGATCTGAGGGCGGCAGCGACGCGGCGCAAATCTTTGTATCAACAAAATATTGAAGGGAATGCAGCCTTAGCAGCGCTACAAGAAGAGACTTTAGTGCCCAACACCTTTAGTGATCAGTTTGTTTGGGATTGTACGACCTGTGGCGCCTGTGTGGAGGCCTGCCCCGTGATGATTGACCATGTCGATGCGATTGTCGAGATGAGGCGAGCGCTGGTATTGAATCGGGGCTCGAACCCCGACGAGGCCACAAATGTTTTCCGCAACTTTGAAACCAGCTCGAACCCCTGGGGTCTGTCTGAAGAGAGCCGACAAGACTGGCTCGTGCAGCAGGGGGTTCCCCTGTTTGAGAACTCTGAAGACTTTGACTATCTCTATTACATCGGATGCGCGGGAAGTTTTGACGAGAGAAACCGCAAAGTGGTGGATTCGGTCATTAAACTTTTGAAAAAGGCGGAGGTCAAATTCGGAATTTTGGGCAAAGAAGAGAAGTGCAATGGCGAGACGGCACGAAGAATGGGCAATGAGTGGTTGGCTCAGCAGATGATGCAGACCACCGTAGAGCTTCTGAACGGAAAGGCAGTTAAGAAAGTCATCACTTCCTGCCCGCATTGTTTCAACACTCTAAAAAACGAGTACCCGGCCTTTGGCGGGCAGTATGAGGTGATTCATCACTCCGAAGTGCTTGACTCCCTGATCCAGGAGGGTCGCATTCAGCCCAAGAAGTCGGTCTCTGACTCGCTGACCTACCATGACTCTTGCTATATCGGCCGATACAATGACATTTACGACCAGCCGCGGCGAGCCCTGCAATCTGTGAGTGAGAAGAAGCTCATTGAGATGCCTCGAAGCCGAGACAAGGGTTTTTGCTGCGGTGCCGGAGGCGGTCGGATGTGGTTGGAAGAGACCACAGGAACTCGCATCAACGCCAATCGAGCCGATGAGATCATTCAATCGGGGGCCAAAAGGGTGGGAGTTGGCTGCCCTTTTTGTATGACAATGATCACAGATGGCCTAAAATCGAAAGAAAGAGAAGATATTGTGGTACAGGATTTGGCAGAAGTGATTGCGGAGGCGGTGGATTGAATCAGAGTCAGAAATTAAGTGGAAAGACGGTTCCCGCTCTTTTGAGTCAGTTTCTTCAGAGAGAGCCCCATCATATTGTTTTTGCCAGCAAGCGAAATGGTCGATGGATTGATCGAAGCGCAAGAGAGTGTTTTGAATATATTCGCAAGGCGATGGCGGGTCTGAGAGCCTTGGGTTTTCAGAAGGGGGATTGTGTTTGTTTGCTCGCCGAGAATCGAGAAGAGTGGACTTTAACGGATTGGGCGGCTCAGTGGCTAGGAGGTTCGACCACCGCCATCTATACCACCAGCTCGACCTCAGATATTGAACACATTCTGAATGAGTGTGAGGCCAAGTTCATTTTCTGTTCGAATCAAGAGCTTTTTGAAAAGCTTGGGGATCTGGGGCGTTACCCGTCGGTAAAAGCCGTCGTGCTTTGGGATGATTTCGATGGAATGCCAAAAGAGAAGGCGGGTGTTCCCGTCTTAAAAGAGAAGGAGTTCTTAAAAGACTCCCTTAGCGTTGAAGAGGCCTCACAACTCGCATTAGAGGTGGATCCGGAGTCTCGGTCCATTTTGCTCTACACTTCGGGGACTACGGGCGAGCCGAAGGGGGTCGAACTCACTCAGAAGGCCTTCACGGCAAACATCCATCAAATGCACAATGCGATTCCCTTGGAGGAACTTTCGCTGACCATGAGTTTTTTACCGCTCAGTCATATCTACGAGCGCTCTTTGCAGACGACGGTCGTATTGATTGGGATCAAAGTCTGCTTTGCCGAGAGCATTGAAAAACTGGTCGAGAATATTGCAGAGATTCGACCGGATATGATGATCGGCGTTCCTCGAGTGTTTGAGAAGATGTTCGTCAAGGTTCAAGAGAAGTTGAGAGAGAGTTCGGTCGCCAAGAGGCTCGTCGCTCGACTGAGTTTTGAAATTGGAAAGAGAACCGTTCCCTATCGCCTAAAAGAAGAGGATCTGCCTCTTTCGCTGCAGCTACCCATGACTCTGGCGAATCTTTTGGTTTTCAAGAAGATTCGGGCCATCACAGGAGGTCGGTTAAAGTTTTTTGTAAGCGGGGGGGCACCGCTTTCGAAAGAGATCGCTGAATTTTTCTTTCAAATGGGGATTGTGATTTTGGAAGGCTATGGACTTTCGGAAACCATGATCCTCTCGGTAAATCGTCCGGGCAAGATTCGATTCGGTACCGTCGGTTTGGCTTTTGATGACACCGAGTTCAAGATCGCCGAAGACGGAGAGATTCTGGTTCGAGGACCGCAGTTGATGAAGGGCTATTTTCGTCGGCCCGAGCAGACAGAGGAAGTTTTTACCGAGGATGGATTTTTCAAGACCGGAGATATTGGAAAGCTCGACGGAGAGGGCTATCTCTCGATTACTGATCGAAAGAAAGAGATCATTATCACCGCCGCAGGAAAGAATATTGCCCCTCAACCGATTGAGAACAAGATCAAGAGCTTTCCCTTTGCAGAGCAGGTGTGCGTGATCGGAGATCAGCGAAAGTATTTGACGGCTCTGATTGTCCCCAATTTAGAAATTTGTCAGTCTTGGGCTCGTTCAAAAGCTTCGGGCGTCTCGGGTTCGTTAAAGAGCGTTCGAGACTGTGTGGAATCCAAAGCCGTTCAAGATCGCTTTCAAGAAATCTTGGACGAGGTAAACAAAGACCTCGGCCGTTACGCGACCATCAAGTATTTTCGGTTAATCGATCGTCCCTTCAGCATTGAAAAGAACGAGCTCACGCCCTCTATGAAGTTGAAACGGCGAGTGATTCAAGAAAATTTCAGAGACCAAATCGAGTCCATGTATCCCCCAGAAGATCGTCAAGCGACCGCAAGCCAGTCGAGCTGATTGAGGCCGTTTGGGAGTTTCAGGTCACCTGATCTGTGAATGGAAACGATCTCCAATTCCGCAGCGGCAGTAGACATAGTTCTAGACTGGGTCTCAGGGCAGGGAGAGGCCGGCGGAAGGCGGGCGCTCCATTTCTGGTCCGTCCGTTGTTGGCTGAGAGATTCACTTCGCGAAGGGGTGATTGAAGTGGATGCAGACGGAGCGGTAAAGGCTTTCTGCCAGCATGAGTTGGGCGGTTTGGTGGGTGAATGTGAGGGGAGAAAGAGAGAGCTTCGACTCCGCTGCCGCCAAAGTCTTAGGGTGAAAGCCAGCGGCGGGACCGATCACTAAGTGTCGCTTTTTTTGAAAAAGCCATTGGTAGAATTCCATGGAGTTCATTTTCTGTCCCTCCACGGTCAGGGCGACCCAAGCTCGGCCTTCTTGAGATTTCAGAAACGCCTTTTCTTCGTTGAGGGGCTCAGAGCCCTGCTCAGAAGTTTGCTTCTTGATTTTTAAAATTTTCCACTCGATCGAAATCTGTTTTGAAATTCGGTCGAGATAGACTTGAAGGGAATCTGTGATCTCGCCCCCAAAGCAAGTGACCCGGATCACTTGACTCGACTCTTCAGAACCTCTCCCTCAGCCCAATCCACTCGAGGCGCCTTTGCCAAAAAACCCTCTAAGTCAAAATAGCGACGGCCTTCTTCGTCGAAAACATGGATAACCACATCCCCCAAATCGGCCAAGTACCAATGACTTCCCTCGGTATCAACACTCATGGGAGGGTAGCCCAACTTCTTGAGTTCCACACAAGGGGAGTCCAAAAGACTTTGCATATGCCGAGAACTTGTCCCCGTCGCAATGACTAGAAAATCGGCCACCACACTTTGACCTTCGATCTGAATCACAGAGACCTCTCGTCCTCCCTTACGATCCAATTGTTGAGCAATCCAACAGGCTAGATCATGGCTCGACTCTTTGTGTGTCTCAGTAGGCTCTCTTCTCAAGTTTGACCTCCTTTTCGAATATCTCGATATGTTTGAATGACAGACTTCCAAATTGCTGGATGCAATGCATCCCTTAGATCCTCGTCTTGCTCTGCTCTCGGTTTTGAACAGCGCTCTCGAATCTCTGTCGAAGAGAGCTCAAGTCGGGCCGTATTCAATGCCCATTCATAGGAGCAAGAGGAGGCTAGCAATCTTTTGCTTAAAATTCCAGCAGCCCGAGCCTCTGTTGAAGAGCCTCTCGGAAGCACAAACCACTCTAAGCTTCCGGCATAAGAGTCGATCTGCTGCCAGAACTCAAGCTGAGAAAACTGATCTTCTCCCAGAATCCAAAAAAGTCTTGAATTCCGGTACTTGCGCTGAAATTTCTCAACAATCTCTTTGGCAAAAACGCTCTGCGTGGCAGGAGCCTCCCATTCAAGCACCTCGAAACCAGGCTCCTTAAAGCAGTCCTTCACCCAAGCCAAGCGAGTCTCGAAGGGGGCCGTCGCCTCTTTACCTGGAGGGAATTTGCTGGGAATCACAAAAATCCGATCAAAATTGCCGGACTCAAGAAGTTGTTGAAGGCATTGAATATGAGCCTTGTGGGGAGGGTCGAAGCTGCCGCCAAAGAGAGCGTCACGATTGGGCATTCCTTTAGTTTGAACCTCCATTCAAAGCGGTCTGCAGCATCTTGTCTGAAATTTCTTTTCCTAACTCTATCTGCCACTCTCCACGAACTCTCATCTTGAGAGTAGGCGGAAAGCTTAGCCGTCCATCAAAGCTAATCCGAAGCTGTCTCTCTTCACCTTCGGCTTGGTACGACACTCGCATCTGGTCGCCGTCAACATTGCTCCACTCTCCGGCATTCGATTGAGCTCTCTCAAACCACTCCGCCCAAGTTCGCTCGTCCGTCGAGAAGCCCCAGCGCTGTGCCAGCTCAAACGGGAAGACAATGAGGGATTGCCAGATCTTTGGAGGATAAGTTTCTGGGCTGGGAATTTTTCGTTGACTCGATGTCAGGTTGTAGAAGCCCTCCGGTCGGCGGAGAATTTCTCTGGAGCTTCCCGAAAAGGGGAGGACTCGACGAAGTCGCCAGTGCTCATCATTTTGAAAAACCAAACTCTCTCTTGTCTCTGAGCGATGAACCAGGCCTTGAGCCTCTTCGCTGCCATCAAAGTAGGTTTCAATTCGCTGTTCGACTTGAAAGGAGCTTTGCAAAAGCCAGGAAGGTAACTCGATGGCCTCTGGGCCACCCACAACTTCGGCCTTTCCATCAATACGGTCAAAGAGCCCGCCACGGACTTCACCGATTGATAGAATTGGAGAGAAGACGATAAAAGCAAGAATGGATCTCTTAAAGATCACTTGGAAACATTGTAACACAAGTGTTGATGCGTCGGCCAACAAAGCTTTTCAGGGACTGTCGCCAAACTCTCGATAGGAGCGAGCATCGCAGTGTGGTTCAAATGCCACTCGAGAAGCGCAGCGACGCAGCCGCCACTGGAACGCGGGCTAGGAGCGTTGCAGACATCCGCCAACATCATCGACCGAAGCTCGACCTGAAAGCAGGGGGAGATGGGTCTTTAGCGACACTCCCCTTTTCAGAGAGCCGTCTCTTGAGCTCTGAGAGCCCCTCCTGATGCAGTGCAGAAATCAGCAGACTTTCTGGGTGAAGCTTCTGAAAGTTTTCCCAGTCTTTGCGAAGATCTTCGGAGTGGGTGAGAAGGTCAGATTTGTTGACTACAAGGAGCCGCTCTTTCTCCAAAAGCTTCGGATCGTAGAGCCTCAGCTCAGAAAGTAGAATGTCTAAGCTGCTCTCTAAGCTGCGCTCCGAATCGAGGCCCAAAACCACCAAAAGGTTTCGGGCTCGAGCAATATGTCGCAGAAATCGATGCCCGAGCCCTTGATTCTGATGGGCTTCTTTCACCAATCCCGGAATATCGGCCATCTGAACAGAATGACCCTCTAGCTCCATCACTCCCAGCTGAGGCTGAAGTGTCGTGAAGGGATAGTCTGCGACCTTTGGTCGGGCGGCTGTCAGCGCTTTCAGCAGACTGCTCTTGCCGGCGTTTGGAAGGCCTACGAATCCAATATCGCACAAAGATAAAAGCTCAAGTCTCAGCTCTCGCTCTTGGCCAATCTGTCCGGGGGTGGCAATTCTTGGGGCTTGCTGAGTCGAAGACCGAAAACTTCGATTTCCTCGGCCACCCTTTCCTCCACTTGCCATCAACAACTTTTGTCCGGCCTCGGTGATGTCCCAAGTCTCTTTCGACTTTTCGTCATGCAATCTTGTGCCCAGCGGGACAGGAATCACTAAGTCTTCGGCAGATCGACCGTCACAATCTTTGCCCCGACCGTCTTGGCCTCGTTTCGCAATAAACTCTCGTTGGTATTTGAAGTCTAAGAGGCTCTGTAGATTGGGGTTGCCTTCGAAATAAATGGACGCGCCTCGACCCCCATTGCCACCATCGGGCCCGCCCTTCGGCAAATGAGGCCCACGATGGAAGCTCACGGCCCCATTGCCGCCGTTACCGGCTTTCACTCGAATTCGACATTCATCTATAAATGACATTTCAATTCCTCGGAATTCAGGAGTGGAGCCAAGAAACTAAGCGGAAGCGAAAGCCCCCCGGCGCTCTCTTCAAATCCAAATTGAGTCTCTCAAGCAGAAGCGGCTTGCTGTACCAAGGCCAGCATTCGGTCACGACCCTTTCGTTGGTAATGAACAACACCGTCTGTCAGAGCAAAGAGAGTGAAGTCTCGACCCATTCCAACATTTTGGCCCGGATGGATTTTGCTTCCAACCTGTCGAACCAAAATATTTCCGGCTCGAACGGGCTGACCTCCGAACTTTTTCACTCCTCGGTACTGAGGATTGGAGTCTCGTCCATTCTTCGAACTTCCTCCCGCTTTCTTATGAGCCATTTCTGATTCCTTCCTAAGCCCTTAGTCTATTAAGCGGCTTTAATCTCTTTGATCACGACCGAGCTAAACTGCCGGCGATGTCCAATCTTTTTCCGATAGCCTTTTCTGCGCTTCTTCTTGAAGGCAATGACCTTGGCATCTTTGTCGTTATCGACGAGCTCGGCCAAAACGAGAGCGCCTTCCAGAAAGGGCTTTCCAAGCTTTGAGTTTTCTGTCGAGTCTGGTTCTCCGATCATCAAGACCTGATTAAACTCCAATTCACTTCCGGGTTGCAGTTCGGCCTTCGATTCATCCGAAATTCGGTCTATGTGAATCACATCTCCAACGGAAACTTTATACTGCCGGCCCATGGCCTCAAATACTGCAAACATCTCTTTGTTCTCCTATAGAAGTGGCTACTGCCCCCAAAGGCTTTTCATACAGCTTCTAGGCCAGAGGGATCAAGTAAGAGATCCGCCTAAAATTGGGGCGCGGGCCGGGGGCTCTGGGGGCAAAAATTCGTGGCCTTGCCAGAGGGCTCTTGGATAGACTGGGGCCAATGCTTGGGCGCTGCCTTTTGTGGTCATTTCTGATTCTCAGCTTGACGGCCTGTGGGTCTGGCCCAGACTGGAGCCTGAAGCTGAATTTGGGCTTAGACAGCCCTTCGCTGGTTCTTTTGATTCGCTTGGACGATCCTTCTGCGGGCCAAGAGACCGAGGCCGTGGGGACTTATCACAGCAATATCACACTTCCGCCCCCGGAACTGCCCGGGGGAAGTTTCGATTCCATCGACTATCAGGCCTTTCTACGGGGCTGCGTGATTGAAGATGAGTTGGTTCAAGATCCTCAAGTTTTGGGGGAGGGCTTTGCACCTCCGGCAAACTCTTGCAACGGCCTAGCGAGTTATTTCGGTTCGACGGTCTTTGATGGTCAGAGCTTTTCGACCGATCAAGAGAGAGCGAATCTCCGTTTGGAGTCCGACTCTCGCTTTGTTTTCATTTTGGTTTTTTATGGCCAAGAGGCCAGCTTTCCAGATTGCCTGCAGGTCTACGGTGCTGAGCCTCTTTCGAATGGCTTTCGAATCAAGAGGCAGGGCGATTTTGTGGTCAGTCGATCAGTAGAGCTTGATCTTCCGACCCCGGCCCAAGAGAATTGTTTTAGGTTGTTTCCAGATTGAAGCGGGAGAAGAGATGTTGAGGAAATTAGTGGCTTTGTTTTGTATCAGTTTCGGGCTCTCGGCCTGTGGGGGGCCCGACGAGCCAGAGTTTGAGTTTCAGATTGAGATGAACACGAGTAATAACGCTCAAGACATTCTCAATCAGTTTTCTGATTTGGTCACTTACCGAACAGTTGTCAGCTACGATCTTTTGCAGGCGCAAGCGGCCATTGTTGATCCCTTTAGAGCCCTGCCCACGGCCTTGGTCAACCAACAGAACGAGCTGCGAGTTTTCTGGCATCGAGCCCTTTTAGAAGGCAGGCCTTTTTTTCCCGAGAACTTTTTTGCCAGCGCTTCGGCTACCGCCCCAGTTGTTCCCTTGAGGCGAAGAGCCCTTCAGGTGATTGTTGAGTTTTTGCTGCCCTTTACAGAGGAAATCAATAATCAGCTTGTTCCCAATCGGTACTATGTAGTGGCCTATGGTTGTTTTGCCTTCGATCAGGAAGAGAGAGCGACCCAAAGCCTGATTGAGCAGCTCTCTGCCATTCCTGTTCCTATTTTTGCGGGTCGGAGTTGCAATCGATGCCCCTCTCAAGAGGGCATTGGCGACCTGCCGGGTTTTCGGTTGAAGCCGAACCCGGCTGGGCTGAGTCCCACGGACGCCTTTATAGAAATTGGTGGGGACGAGGGGCAACCCACGATTGCTCCCTTAAGAGCTTGTGGAGATCTTCCCCCACCCATTTGAGGGCCCCTGCCTAAGCTCGGCCCTTAAACTCCTGGTCTTCGGGGGCGGCCACCCCTTCTTCTTCGATCTCATCAGAGTCCAGCTCGTCTGAATCAAGCTCGTCTTCTGGTCCACCAAACTCTGCTCTTTCACGAATCACCGGACTCTCGACGCCGTCGTCGTCCTCTGTGTCACTCTCTTGATCAGGGGGCTCAATTTTCACCAAATCCTCGTGGGGGCTGAAGCCTTCGTTGCCATTCTCCGAAGACTCAGCCGAAGAAGCCTGTTCGATCCCAGACTTTCGAGAAAGTTTCTTCTCTGCTTCTTCAAGTTGGGCCCTTCGAACGGCTTGAATCTCTGCCACATCTTTCTGATAGTCCTCTTCGCCATAGCTCTCGTCTTCGTCATCAATCGCCTCTGCGGTAACAATCTTATCGAGGGCCTCTAGCTGAAGGCAGGGTGGCGGCCCCAATTTTGGCTTCGACTCGGTCGAAGGATTAATGGAAATCTGCTCGTAATGAAAACTCGCCTCTGAGTGAAGCTTGATTCCCTTTTGAAAATTCTTTTCTAGCGCCATGAGGGCTTGGTTTTCTGGGCCGTTCAAAATCTGAAAGACTTCTGGATGCACGCCAAGATGGACATAGTCGGCAGAGATGCCGGGAAGTTCTCGACGCAAATCCCTAAGAGCTTGGTGGGCCAAACTGACCGGATTTTTGACGAAAGCTCGACCGTCGCAAGTTGGGCAGGTCTTGGTCAAAAACCGATGGAGGGGTTCTCGACTTCTCTTTCGAGTCATCTCGATGAGGCCCAAATTGGAAATCTTAAGAATGGTGGTCTTTTGTTTGTCGTCCCGAACCAGTTGCTCAAGGTGTCGGTAGACTTGTTCCTTCGAAGATTCCTTCTCCATATCGATAAAATCGATAATGATAATGCCTCCCATATTGCGGAGTCTGAGCTGTCGAACAATCTCTTCTGCGGCCTCTAGATTCGTCCTGAGGATGGTTTCCTCTAAGTTTTTCTTTCCAACAAATCTTCCGGTGTTCACATCAATGGTAGAGAGAGCTTCAGTAGATTCAATGATCAAGTAGCCGCCACTCTTCAGCCAGACTCGTTTGTTCAGAGCGCGCTGAATCTCAGCCTCCACATGAAAGCGATCAAAAAGTGGAATGGGGTCTTGATAGAATTCTACTTTGTTTTTCAATTCAGGCTGAAAACTTTTAAGAAAGCGGAGCACCTTCTTATGTTCAATTGCAGAATCCACAATCATGAAGTCGATTTCTTCATCTAAATGATCTCGGATCATGCGAGTGGTAAGATCGAGGTCGTAGTGAAGTAGCTTGGGCGCGCCTGAGTTCTTGTACTTTCGATGCACCTTTTGCCAAAGGCTCAACAAATACTCAACATCCGCCTTCAAAAGCTTGGCTTCAATTCCATCTCCGGCCGCAGCGGTTCTGACAATAAAGCCCCCCTCTTTCGAGCGATGTTGATCCATGAGCTTTTTAAGCTTCTTACGGGCGTCGTAACTTTCAATCTTTCGAGAAACCCCGTTGTGTTTTAAGCCGGGCATAAAGACCAAAAATCTTCCGGGCAAAGAGATATGGCAGGTGAGTCTTGCCCCCTTGGTGCCTAGGGGGCCCTTTGCGACTTGACAGAGAATTTCCTGCCCTGGCTTTACCAGCTCGGCAATGGGGGGAATCTCCTCGGAGCTTCTGCGGCGTCTGCGGCCGGGCTCTTCTTCTCCGAAGTCGGCATCTTCGCCCTTGGCTTGTGTCGGAACAAAGTCCCCAGCGTAGAGAAAGGCTGCTCGTTCATGCCCAATATCGACAAAGGCCGCCTGCATTCCCGGAAGGACTCGGACGACTTTTCCCTTATAGATATTGCCTACAATTCCTTTGTCAGCATTGCGCTCTAGAAAAATTTCTGAAATTCGCCCGTCTTCGACGAGCGCAATTCGGGTTTCCTGAGGGGTTGAATTGATTAAAATCTTTTTTGCCACTGTATTGACCTTCCTTCTGAGGTTTCAAGAGCTTCAAGGCATGCTTTAGGCGGTCTACCAAAGCAGAGAGCAGAGGATGTCGAAAAAGGATTTCGCCCAGGCGGCTTTCTGTTTGAGAGGGGTTTAGCTTGAAGAGATCTTGAGACATCGTCCCCGTGAGACCTAGCGAGGCTTCGGGGACTTTGAACAATTTGACGATGCTGGCAATCCATTCGCTTAAAAGCGAAATTCTAAGAATTCGTCCTATAGACTGCAACATTCGTTCTTTACCCATTTCTTAAACCCCAGGCTAGCTCGTCACGAAATTGGGGTCAATGGCCTTGAAACCGATCTTGATGGCACCCGTCGCCAGCCCCGCTTGGAGCATGAATTGAGGCCCATTCTGCCCGATTTTCTCGAATGGCGGCTGACGACTCGGCTGCTGGCGCCGATCTGTGCATGACGAAATGACTGCCGCACTGTGGGGCATCGCATTCCACCCTTTAAAGGCATTTATGGTCTGGGGGGGCAGCCAATCGAGCTCTCGAAGATGCGGGGAATGACAATGATTAAGTAAGGAAAGCAGCTAAGAGGCCGCTCTTTGGGGAGCTTGTTCGGTGGGGGACTCGGGGTTGGATAGGCTGTTTTTCTCGGCAACCTCTTTGGCGAGTTGCTCTTTTAACTCTTCCAACCGAAGCTGAAGATCCAAAACTTCTTGGCCCTGGCTCTCCAACTTAAACTCCATTTGCTTCATCTCTCGCTCAAGAGCCAGATAATCGGCCTCTTCGGGAGCCTTCTTTAGCTGATGAAGCTGTCGGGTCAGTAAGATCAGGCAGTTGGTCGCCAGCAACGAAAAGACCACGGCTGAAATATAAAGCGCTTCAAGACTCATCTCTCTTACAGTTTAACAAGAGACGAAGCCTTTCGGGGAGATGAGCCTAAGCCTCTGGAATTACAGAGCTTTGAGGATCGACCCTTTTGAGCATCCCGCAGGCGGCAAAGATATCATTGCCCCGATTCTTTCGAATGAAGACAGGAAACTGAGCCTTCAGAAGTCCGGCATGGAACTCCAAAATTCGTTCCTCTGTCGGTCTCTTGAAGGGGGTAAAAGGGCTCTCATTGTAAGGAATCAAATTTAGTTTGCAGGGGATGGGGGAGAGGAGTCGTACTAGATTTCGAAGGTCTTCATCACGATCCGTCACCCCTTTCATGAGAATGTATTCAAAAGTGACTTTTTTGTTTGTTCTTTGGCTGTAGCGAAGACAACTCTCCAAGAGTCGTTCAAGATTCCATCGTCGGTTGATGGGCATGACTTCATTTCTGCTCACATCATCCGAAGAGTTTAAAGAAACGGCCAATCGAAAGGGCTCTTCTTTGGTGAGAGAATCAATTCGATCGGCAAGGCCAACCGTAGAGACGCAAATCTTACGAGCCGAGAGTTTTAAGCCTCTCTCGTGCGTAAGGATCTTGGTGGCCTTTCGCACTTCGTCTAAATTATCAAAAGGTTCTCCCATTCCCATGAACACAATATTGGTCACGGGACGAAGTTCCGGATCGGCATTCACCGTCATCACCTGTCGAACAATATCTCCCGCACTTAAGTTCGCACGAAATCCGAGCTGGGCTGTCAGGCAAAAACGGCAACCCATTTTGCAACCCACCTGAGAGCTCACACAGAGGGTCACTCTTGATTTTTCTGGAATATAGACCGCTTCAATTTCTTCTAAGGACTTGGGCCCGCGGACCTCGAAAAGAAACTTCACTGTCCCGTCCTTCGAAACCAGTCTTTTCTTGATGGGCAAGAGGCGGGTGTCGACGCAGTCTTGCAAACGCTTTCGAAAGTCTCGACTGAGACTCAGCATTTTAGAAGGCTCCAAGACCCCCAGCTGATAAACAAAGTGAGTAAAGCTTTTGGCATGGTAGTTTTTCACGCCGAAAGCCAGAAGCCTTTCTTCAGCCGCTTCGATCTCCTCGTCAAAAAACAACCAAGGCTGCTCTAAGACAGAGCCTTGAGGTTCGGGAAATTTCAGTGCTTCATTCATCACGACACTTCTCGAAAGAAGTTCTCCCTATGCTTACTTCCAGTTCTCAATCTCGGTGGCGTTAAAAAAGAACCGAATTTCTCTCTCGGCAGTTTCAGCGGCGTCGCTGCCGTGAACCGCATTTGCATCAATACTCTCGGCAAAATCGGCTCGAATGGTCCCGGCCTTAGCCTCTTTAGGGTTGGTTGCTCCCATCAGTTCTCTATTTTTAGAGATTGCGGACTCTCCCTCTAGCACGCTCACAAAAACAGGCCCACTCGTCATGAACTCCACAAGAGCGGGAAAAAAAGGTCGGTCTTTATGGACTTCATAGAAAGCCTCTGCTTGGGGTCTTGTTAACTGAATCTTCTTTGCAGCAAGGATTTTAAGGCCGGCGTCTTCGAAGCGAGTTAAAATCTTTCCGATCACATTTTTTTTAACGGCGTCGGGTTTGATGATGCTGAGCGTTCTTTCCATCTTGATCTGTCCTCTTTTCTCTTTATTTCTCTCTAAATAAATTTCGTGTTAAGTCGTTGAGTCTCTATGCGGCCAAGGCCTTTTTCATGGCGGCTCCAATTTGTGCTGGTGTATCTACCACAATCACTCCGGCTTTTCGAAGAGATTCCATCTTTCCTTGAGCTGTCCCTTTTCCGCCCGAAATGATGGCTCCGGCATGACCCATCCGTTTCCCCTTGGGGGCCGTGGCTCCGGCAATAAAGCTTACAACCGGCTTATCCTTTAAGTTCTTTGAGATCCACTCCGCCGCCTCTTCTTCTTCAGAGCCCCCAATCTCGCCAATCATGACAATTCCTTGGGTCTTCGAGTCCTCTTTGAAGCGGCTCAGGATATCAATGAAGTTGGCCCCATGAATTGGATCTCCCCCAATTCCCACACAGGTGGTTGCGCCCAATCCCTCTAGACTGACCTGATTGACGGCTTCGTAGGTCAGCGTTCCCGAGCGAGACAAAACCCCCACCTTGCCCGCCTTTCCGATATTGCCGGGCTGAATGCCTAAACGGCTCTCGCCAATGGTGGTGACACCCGGGCAGTTGGGCCCGACTAAGAGAAGATCCGGAAATCGGCTCAAATCTCTTTTCACCGAGATCATATCGTTAATCGGTATTCCCTCAGTGATCGTGACGATCAAACGAATGCCTGCATAGGCGGCCTCTAAAATCGCATCGGGCGCGAAGGGGGGCGGAACGAAAATCACACTGGCCTCGGCACCCGTCTTTTGCACTGCTTCCTTTACGGAATCAAAGACCGGCAAACGATGAGGCCCTTCTTCCATAAAAGTTCCCCCTTTGCCTGGGGTTACTCCACCCACCACTTGGGTGCCATAGTCTAAAGACTGACGAGCGTGAAACCATCCCGCTTTGCCCGTAATTCCCTGAATCACTACTTTTGTTTTCTTTGTCACCAGTATCGACATTATTTCTCCCAACTGTTTTAGGCGGCTTGTTTTTTTGCGGCTTCCACAACTTTTTGAGCGGCTTCGTCAATGCTCTCTGCTGTGATCACGGCCAAGCCCGACTTGGCCAGAAGTTGCCGCCCTTCGGTAGCGTGGGTGCCCTGAAGGCGCACCACCAAAGGGAGCTTCAAGCCGGTGGCTTTGGCCGCATTGATAATCCCGTTTGCAATGATATCGCATTTCATGATCCCCCCAAAAATATTCACCAGTATGGCCTTCACTTTTGGGTCTTTGAGAATAATCTTGAAAGCTGCTGTAACGGCTTCTTCTGAGGCGCTGCCTCCAACATCTAGAAAGTTTGCTGGCTCGGCTCCCGCCAGCTTAATGACATCCATGGTCGCCATCGCCAGCCCGGCGCCATTGACCATACAGCCTATCTGACCGTCGAGAGAGATATAACTCATTCCATATTCGGCGGCCTCCATTTCTAGAGGATCTTCTTCGTCAAGATCTCGAAGAGCCGCGACTTCTTTCTGTCGGTAAAGGGCATTGTCATCAAAAGTCATCTTGGCATCCAAGGCGACGAATTCAGAAGACTTGGTCAGAACTAGGGGATTGATTTCAATCAAGCTGGCATCGAGCTTGATATAGGCCTCAATCAATCCCAGGCAAAAGCGATAGAAGGCTCCGTGAGTTTTAGGCTCGAGACCTAGCTGAGAGGCGAGTTCTCTGGCTTGAAAGGATCGGAATCCAATCAGAGGATCAATCGGGAATTGAAAGATTTTCTCCGGATGGGTCTCAGCGAGTTCCTCAATCTCCATTCCGCCTTCAGCGGATGCTACAAAAATGAGTTCTGAACTCTCTCGATTCAATAGAATGGCCAGGTACATCTCTTTGGCGATCTCTGCTCCCGCTTCAAGATAGACCTTCTTGACGACTTGGCCCTCAGGTCCGGTCTGAGGAGTCACTAAAGTCATTCCCAGAATCTTTTCGGCTTGGGTCTTAGCCTCCTCTAAAGATTTTACAATCTTAACGCCTCCTCCCTTACCCCGACCCCCCGCATGAATTTGGGCCTTAACCGCCACCACGGGGGCTCCCAATTTCTTGTAGAGCTCCGGCAGTTGAGAAATCTCAGTGAGAAGTTCCCCCTGAGCAACCGGCACGCTAAATTTTCGAAGGAGAGCCTTAGCTTGATATTCATGAATCTTCATAAACTATGGAGTATCAAATGCTGGATTATTGGGCGATACGAATTTTCCACATTTGGGGACTGTCGCTAAGGGCCCATCTACTTCGGCGGCTGCGTCGCTGCGCTTCTCGAGTGGCATC
>REDG01000039.1 GCA_007693605.1 Bradymonadales bacterium | reverse complement strand
AACTCCCGATATTGCTCACACTTATTTAAGTGACCAACAGAATCGGGAAATAGGCCATAGATGACCCACATTTCAACAGACTCTGGGACCTCCCCCGCTTGAACTAGCCTCCAATGACAGAGGCCTGGCATGTTTCTTGCTAAAATTGCATTCATGCAATCTCGATCAAAATGGAGGCTCCTATGCGAATTCTAATGATATCTACATTCATTCTCTTTTCAGTTTTAAGTCTTCCGGCTCAGCTCGCTGCCGGTGGCGGCCTGCGAACTGTTGATGAGATATCCCAAGCATTTGGTGACTGGCTGATGAATTCGCAGGAACGAAAACTGCAAAACGCCATTTGGAATAATGATGTCGAGAAAGTGAAAGACCTCCTGAAAGACGGGCGCGTTAATGTCAAGTTCGTCGATCCCAAATCGGGCCATACCATGCTAACTCTAGCAGCCATGAACGGCCATGCCAAAATCGTGAAGCTCCTCGTAAAGCATGGGGCAAAGATCAATAAGGAAAACCCCTTCACCGGGCATTCGGCTCTGTTCTATTCAGGGACGGCTGAAGTTGCACAGCTTCTGGTCGAGATGGGTGCTGACACGAAGAAGGCGAAAAGGGAGCTAAACAAGGTGCTTGAAGGTAATAGCATTGAAATGACCCACTTAGGCGCGGTGAGGGAGTATCAGCCAATTGCGGGCTTGGGCGTACATTACAAGTGGAGAGAATCCAGTGAAAGGCAAATGCGTGCCGCAAAGCCGATACTCAAGGCAATCAAAAGCGCCGAGAAAATCCGAAGTACAAAGGCTCTGATGAAGGCCTGTAGATCAAAGAGTTAGCTGGGCACAACCCGTGTGTACCGAAGCTCGGCACGCCAATCACCTACAACATCGATCTGCTCAGCCCCATCGAGCCACTTCCATCTTCACACCAAGACCTTCCCCTTCTCTCCGGCCTGTTCTCGGCGACGAAATTGAAAGCAAAGCGTAGAAGCTGAGTCGCTTCGACACCGTCAAAGATTTTGGCTTTTCTTTATGTCTAAATCGGCTTACACCGCTTCTCGAGCCAGGCAGCGATTTTGCCGAGCTCCATCTTCCCTTTGATGACTTTCTCCCTGACGACTTAAGCCCGATGCACCGTTAGCCTGTCCTCCCTCTGAAGAGATAAGAATTCAGACATCAGGCAGAGCCCTCGCTACGCAGAAGCGCGACAAAGATTCCGCGCAGGCTTTGCGAATGTCCCAGCCGGGGCCTTCGTGTGCAGTAAAAACTTCAATGATTTCAAGCCCTAGCCAGTCCTTAAGCTTGGAACAGGACTTGCAGTTTTGTTGAAGCGGACAAGTTTTGAGGAGGAACAAAGAATGCGTTATTTAATTTTAGGATTGATCGTTTTTAGCTTCGGCGCTCTTGAGAGTCTGGAGGCTCAGCGAGGGGGTGGCTCTAGCGCTGGTATGACTCAGCACCAAGAGGCTAAAGGATCGAGGAAAAATAACGAAGTGAGGAAAGAACGAGATGATGCTGCCCGGGAGGCCGTGATAGAAAACAATCCGGCTGCGGGCTTCTCAGGCTCAGCTGTTTCCGTTGAGGTGATGAATAACGCTCTCCTTGAAATCCTTGCAGATAGACAGGAGGAGCAATGTACTCAACGCCAGAGGGCCAGTCGTAGCAAAGCACAAATCGATACCAATATATTCCTCTCTGGTCTGATGGCTTCAATCGGTCACCCTGCACACGACCATGACTTTATGGAGGCTGGCGATGCCCTAAGGTCTCAGCTGGAAGCTGAAGGCATCAATATGGACTCATTAAAAGAAGCCTTTTTGGCTTGGGCGAATAGCACTCCACTCGCGGAGCGACTTGTTGTAGTTCAAGTTGAGGGTACGGGCGTTTTGAAGCTAGTGGACACGGTGGCTATAGATTCAGACAACCCCAAGGTATCAGCCAACGCCGAGGTAGAGGTGACTGGAGGACAGTCGGCCTTGATTGAAGCTGTATCAACAATGATCGCGAGAATCTATCTGACAGGCCTTTTGGAGCAAGCGGGATTCACTGATGCCCAGATTGATGACTTTTTTGAAAGGAATTGTCACCGAAGTATAACCGGCTAGAGGCTTTGCCCTCGGGCAGAGGGATAAAAAATGTGGTGTGGAAAGCAAATGACGAGCCAATGGCTGTTCTATTTTGGAATCAGCCTAGTTCTCCCCTTTAGGGGAGAGGCGACTGTTTGCGAGCCAGACTTTCCTTTAGATTCTGTACTTAATTTCTCAAGTCAGGCTTCTCTACCGAGTGAGCATGAGCCAAGGCTGCCTGCGATTGAAAACCATCCTCATTTTGAACGATTCCAGGTTCAACTTGAAGCCCTACGCCAGATTTTATCCGAGCGACCAGAGCACCTCAGTGAAACTGAACAACAGAGGCTTGTTCGTCAAATCGAAGACTTTGAAAGACGCCTACCAAGCCTTGTTCTTGAGCGATTGACAGAACGAATTCAGACAGGGGCTTGGCTGGGTAACGAACTGGAGTGGGCCTTTCTAAACGATCTGTCTGATTGGCGACAGTTGCAAATTCTTCAGGCGATGAGGTTCAACCGATTACGGCTGAGAGCTTCTCAACTCATAGATGGCCAAGACGGCCAGCTCACAAAATCAGACTTTGACCTAACAATGGAAGAGTGGATCAAAGACATCGAAAGGGCAGTAGAATCAAAACGAATCAACCAAGCAATCGACCCAGAGTTTCTCAAAGATCTGTGGCATCAACAGAGAATTCGTCTGTTTGAACAAGCATTCCTACAATATATGAGCGGTAAAGAGGAGAGAATAGTCGCGGGGGATACATCTCTCATTCATGAGTTCCCCCTTCGAGACATCGTTGAGGAGTTTGAGTTGAAGCTGATTCTTCAAGAAATCTTAGCCAAAACTATTTCAGCCACCTATATGCAACAACTTGAGGCTTTGGCTGTCGCTACGCCCTTAGAATCGGAAGATCTCGATTCTTTTCCAGGTCTTTTTGAGGACTGGCAAGACTTTGTGGACGATCGAATAGGTGCTCAGAATGAGCTTAATGAACAACTCGAAAGCGCAGAAGTTGAAATTCGAAGAATCTTTGAGGCTTTTGGCATCGAGAATTTTGACATCTTCACCGCTCAGAATTCCGATACAGAAAATGAAGCCACGATGCCTTCGAGCTTTAGCGCGAGCGAAGAGGTGATTCAACATCTGCGGCAGTATTTATCGATTCAACGAGTCATGCATCTCTTGGCGAACGGTAGGCTAGGGGAGCCGGGAGCTTGGAATCTTGAAGAGGTTGAAAGGCTTGGAATCCTGGAGAAGCTTCAAATCGAGCTTCAGGAACTAGAACTCTACTACAAAGCAACGAAAGAAAGAGAGCAGGCTCGATACGAGGCAAGAAGACGAGAAAGCCGTCGAGAGCTTGCGTTGCAATTCATGTCGGACTTTGAGGGCTCAATGCAGGACTTTCGATTGGCCTACTCACAAAAGGAGTTTCAAGAGCTGGGTGGCTTCAGCTTGAGTGACATCATGACACTCCCTGAAGCAGAATGGCTTTTCTCGATCAGACGACAAACTCAGCTCTCTCAAAACCGTCTGATACAGATTAACGATTTCATTATTGCTGCTGAGCAAGAAAGAGCACAGGAAGTAGCAAGACTTCGACCATTCATGGAGAATTCCGCTTTAAACTTCAGATCGATCTTCGAAGATCAATCGGACATTTTTCAAGAAGAGGATGCTGCACATCGACAAAATCTATTTCGAAACATCACCCAAGAATTAGAGGACTTAAAATCTCAACTTAGAAATGAGGTCTGGAGCTTCTTTCGAAATGAAAATGAAAGAGCTGAAGCTGAGAAAGCCCATCAGGAAGTGGAAGTCCAACTGATGACCTTGGCAATCCAACAAGCGATTACTTCTAAAATTCAAGGAGGTGAAATGACTTGGCAGGCCGTGCTCGACGAGATTGAAGCCTGGCATGAGCTACTCAAAAGAGAAGGGCTCGAGATTGAAATTCAATCTGAAGGCTTCATAGATAACCACTTTCTATCAGTCGCCCATGGAGTTTTAAATGGGTTGCTTCAGGCTGAACAATCTCAAAGGGTTCTGAGCCTTCAAATGAATGAATTGCAGGAAGCCAATCGAGATCTCACAATCGCCTACGAACAACTTCAAAAACAAGATGAATTTGAGAATCTCAGAAGAAGGCCGCTTGAGCTCCAGCTGCATCGGATTTTGAGTCAGTACCCCGAAGAAGTTCAAGCACGCCTACGAAATGAACTTTATGAATACCGACAAGGCCTAATGAAAGAGGTGGCCGAAGCTTTTCTCTCGACTCGAGAGGCCGAAATTAGGCGGGCGATGGCTGAAACGAAGACAGAGACCAATTACTTGCAAGAATTTTTGGAGAGGACGCTCACCCGCAGAAACAATCGCCAAGGTTGGAGGCGATATGTGATGCTTCCTCACGAAGTAGTGATCGAGAGTTTTAGAATCGTTACCGATGAAGGTTTGTGGACCTATGCGGGAGAGAAGGCCGTTAAAGTAGGTTATGGCTTAGCCAAGATGGGCGAAGGCCTTCATCATACGGCCGCACTGTTTCCGCTCGCCGCTGGGCAGTGGGCCGAGATGATCACCGGCCAAAGAAGAGACTGGGGGCTCGACTACTACAACTGGATTAGGACAACGGCGAATGAGCATTGGGGGGGCTCGCTTCATGACGACCTTAAACCCCTTGTGAAGAACTCAGTTTTTGGTTGGACCCCACCGGGTCGCTTCGCAGAACCCCTTTCCTTTATCTCGTTCATGATTAAGAGCTCTATCTTGCCGGGCTTTGGTTTAGTGATGGAAGTACCCTTGGAGCTCTTAGTTGATATCGAAACCGCTTATCAGCTTCACCACTACGGCGTCCTGAACGAATTCGAACTCTATGAGATGAAAATGCAGGGTCTTGATCGAATCGTTCAAGAAAACTGGAGGCTATTAACCAACGGGGGGATCACAGACGATGAGGTCACCGCGGTTTTGAGTTCAACCTTCTTTGCCGTTTCAAAACTCGCCATCATGTCAGCAGCGATGTTGAAAATGGGCTCTGCCAGTCAAGCGCAGGCCAGAGGGACCGCCCTTTTGGAACGGAACCTCTTTAGGCCCATAGGAGTTAGATTTGCCGGATCGCAAACGGCGGCGCTGAATCTGGGCTATGGAATCGCTGCCGCCAATATGATCGTCTTCAATTTCGCGATGAGCGGAGCTGCCACATTAGGCTACGAGCTTTACGCTGCCAGCAAGGAGAATCGAATCATTCGCTGGCTGAATGTCGCCTTTGACACCTTGGTTGGGGCTGGAAATAGTATGTTTTATACCGCCGCAATGAGTCTTAGTGGGCAGGCGATTGCAAGAGCGAGCTACCGTTCGGCGACGGGTCGAGCCTACCCAACGGAATCACAAGCAAGATTTTTAACCAGAGATCAAAGAGTCGCTTTAATGCGAGCTGATCATGGCGGCCAAATGTTTAGTCAAACCATCAATATCTTCGAGGCCTCCTCTGGTCTGTCGGAATATATGGATATGGCCGTGGCGACGACAAACTTTCAAGAATTCATGGGGGCCGCCCTTACGGTGCTCTCGTACTTGATGGATGTCGGAGATGTTCGCTTCATCGAGGGCCAAGCTGGTGCCTATCGCTCTCGATTTCATCCTTTTGACGCCGCCAAGGCAGCACCAAAGCTAACTTTAGGCGCTGTCATTTTGGGCGCTTCCACCGCTGTCCGAGCCCCAGATGCAAGTTCGGCTTCACACCGCACAATTGAGGGTCAAGTAGATCAGAGAGGCTATTGGACTCAGGAGCAGCAAGGCGACTCCAGCCCCTACAATCACAATCAGGACTGAGACTCTCGACAGACTGCACACACCCCCGAACCTCGCCTGAGTCAGAGCGAAGGACCTTCCGCATAACACCCTAACCCCAAAATATGATGTCTACTGCCGTTGCGAGACTGAGATCTGCTCGATCAGAGCGGGGCCGGTCGGAGGGGAGGGGGGCTCCCATCAATGAACCTAAATTGAGGCAATGGATGTCGCATTTCTGAGGGGCATGGGACTGAACTTCTAATATAATCAATAACTTAAGAATCCTCTTTCTTGGCGTATTCTTTGCAGGCCTTCAAAGGAAGCTTTAAGTTTGAGGAGATCTCTTGTGTTGTTTCAGTCTATCGCGAAGTTTCATCGAAAAAAATGGATGCCATGGGCCTTATCGTTTTGTTTGGCGCTGAGCTTTGCCTTTACAAGCGAAGAGGCCTTCGCACAGGGCGGAGAAGCGGAAGCATTCGTCGCGGATATCATTGTCCTAACAACAGGCCTAGCTATAGGCTATGCGTCAATACACCTTTCGTACTGGTTATTCTTTGAAGCTCCAGATCTTTACCTTAGGCTCCGAGATGGTCCAGTCGTGGCGCCGGGAATATTTGTTAGAAACAATCCGACAAAGGCCTGGCGAAAAAGCAGAGAGTTTAGATCTGAGATCAAAAACTTATTCAACGAGTTTAGTGCCGGTGAAGTGGACAAACCCACCTTTGATGAGCGGGCAATGCAACTTGAAAAGCGCATTCGAGTCTCCTATGAAATGGATCTTGCCAAGATTGAAGGTCATCACGCTTTACGCTCGACGACCTCCCCCAAAGCCACCAAACAGTATGAGCAGCTCAACTCAGAGCTTAAGGCATTGATGGAGTTTAAGGCACACATGGAGTTCAGGGCACTGTTGGAGTTTAAGTTCATGCAGTCTGGTATGCGAACTCAAGCCGAAGGGGCCGTTCATGCTTCCCAACCCACTCAAAAGAAAAACTCAGCCGTCGCCGCTATGGTTAATGCATGTATTGGAGGAAGTTAAACAGAATGCATCGTTTCTTTAAACGAAATTGCTTAGCGCTAGTCGGTTCTCCTGTCCTGTTGCTGAGTTTGATCCTCCAGCCCTTAAGTTCAGAACTTGTTGCAGAGACGCATAGTTCGGATGCTGAAGCCATGCCTAGTCAGAGCTCAGTGTCAGATCGCGCGGAGATCGAAGGCCGGATTACGGATGCACTCTCTCAAAACGAGCTGTTCAACACGGTGCTGGTGGGCTGGCTGATCGGGCTGCCATCCTTGGGGGCCTATACGGTTGTGAATACGATGCCGAATGCATCAGCAGCAAGCGCTTTACCCGAGTTAGCCTTCATGCTTGGAGTCGGTACTGCGGCTGCTACGGCTGGCGTGACGATTAAGCTTTTTCAGAAGGCAGCCGCTAGATACATAGATCAGCTCCCAGTTTCAGAGACCGTATTTGTGGATGGAAGAATCTCGGGCGGCTGGGTCTTTGCCGAGACCCAGCAGCATAGGCTCGTCACAAGAATTCAGGTGAGCGCTTCAGAAAACTCAACGAACGATTTCAACGAAACATATCTCGTGGCTTTAGGAGAGAGCCTCGATCAGTACAAGAAAGCTCGTGACAAGATTTTAGAACAGCACAAGCTTCTTATGGCTCAAATCAAAGGGAAACCCATTTCTCTTTCTCGATTCATCGAAGCTCGATTTGCCATTATGCACCTAGAATCGCAGCTAATGGCACTTGATGAAGCCTTCGACAATCTTTTCGAGGCCGTCTTTCTTGGAGGGACTGAAGCAATCCTCAGTGCATTGCCTCCTGATATTAGGGAACCCATTGGGATTGCTTTTAGGCCGTCGACAAGTAAAGCTCAACAGGACGCTGCTCTTCGGGCAGTCCTGAGGGCCTGTTCCAAGGGAAGCAAATAGAAATCTGAAGCTCCACCCCCGAAGGCTCCGAGAGAACCATTGAATATCATCATAATTTAAAAAGATTCTCTTCTATTTCTGTTAGACTATTTGGAGTAGGGGAGTGATGCATCCATTTGCTTTTCGCTTTAAGAGAAAGTTCGTTCGGTATCGGATTCAAGATCCCGAGCTTTTTAAAGGAAGCATTGGGCCTCTGAGGCCGAGCTTTCAACTCGTCACCTTTGGTCGGGGCGGGGCGGGCTTTTGGAGTAGCGTCGAAGCCAAAGAACTCAGCCCACCGGCTCGAATTCATTGTCACTTTTACTCCCCCGAAATGGATCCGGCTTACTTGAGCATTGAAGCCGACCTTCTCTACAGCCTTTGCCAATCTCAAGGAGGCCTCGAAAAAGTCTACTACGGGGTTGAATTCGTGGATAAGTCAGACCCTCAGATTCTTGCCCTTCTCAATCTCGTCAAGCGACTCCATAAATCAGGCGCCGTTATTCTCGATCCCCACTGAGGTTTCTGGGCTGGGTGGTATGGAAACCTGAAGCTTCCGAAAAAACACCGCAAAGACCACAATCGTCGTCACGATGACGGCAAAAACGATGGTGGAAAGATCGTCCACGCCGCTTACGCCTTGCGTCAGCGGAAGAGTAGCCAAGACCCCGGCAGCCAAGCCTCGGGGAGCGCAAATATTGATCATTTTTCGATCATCCTGGCTGAAGTCTGACTTCATCAAACCCCAGCGAACTGCCAAGGGTCGAACTCCCACCAAAACTCCCGCCAATAAGATTCCGAAAAGCATCGGCAGAAAGGGCGGCCTCAACAAAGCCCCCACGATCACAAAGAAAAAAACCTTCACCACAAAGGACAACTGCAAATGCACGATTCCGACCTCATCCCCAATCAGTCGTCTGCCCTGCAACTTACTCAAGCGACCAATAATGCCGGCATTCCCAACAATAACGGCAAAAATCAGAATCGCCAAAGCCGCGCTGCCTCCAAGTTCTTGCACCAGAACATAGAATCCAAAGAGAGCCGAAAGTGTAATCAAATAACTGTAAGAAGAAGGAATCCATGGCAAAATAAAAACCCAGAAAAAACCCGCCAAGCCGCCTAACACGACACCAAAGCCAACACTTTCTAAAAGCCGCACGGCCCCATCCGATGAAGAGTTGAGATCCGCCTGCCCCGAGAATAAGACCATCTGCAAGAACACAAAGGCCAAGACCACACAAAAGGCGTCCGTCACCGCGGACTCTACTGTGACCAGATTCGCCACATCTTCTTTGACCTGCCCGATCTGCATGGTGGGAATGATGATGATAGAACTAGAGCCCCCGACAATGGCTCCAAACATTCCGGCTTTGAGCCAGGTCCAATCCTGTAAAACCCCAATCAGCACACCGAGCCAAGAAAACAAAGCGGCCGCAAAGCCAGACACCCCAAAGCTGAGAACACCCAGAAGGGTCGCACGCCCCACGGTTGACTTCAGACTTCTCAGACTCAGCTGTCGCCCCCCTTCAAATAAAATCACAATCAATGCAAAGGCTGCAAAAAAGGGCAGAAGCTTCTCCAAAAAATCAGAAGAAACCAAGTTAAAGATGGGTCCGATCAAAATCCCCAGCCCTACAAGCCATAGCGCATCAGGAATACGGGTTCTCTTAAAAAGAATCTCAGCGGCAATGCCCGAAAGGAACAGACCGGAAAGACTGATTAGAAAAATCGAAACATGATCCACTTAAAAACAGTATTCTTGCGAGACCAGAGAAGGTCAACGGCTTTGATTGTGTTTGGAACCAAGTTCTCGGGGCTTCGACTCAATGTCGATCACTTCCACTTCGATGCGCTGTCGCGCTTGCCTTCTTTGGAGTTCATCCCATTCCTTTTCAATCTTCTTCATTCGTTTGCGAATGCGATAAATCATATAAAGCCCAAGCGGCAAAAGCGCGATGAAAAACGGAAGGGCCAATAAGACGAAGAGGGCTTTTTTCCAAAGGGGGAGCCTTTGAAGATTTCCGTGTGATCCAAAAACAATCATTTATGTACGCCCTAAGCCTTTATGAGGTCCATTCACAGGCTTAGGCGGCCCCTTTCTGAAGCTGCTTTTGATCTCGAAGGTGAAGCTCTCTTTGGGGAAAGGGAATGGAAATTCCGGCTTCGTCGAAAGCAATCTTCATATTCTCAATGACACTGAAATTGACCGCCCAAAAATCAGAGGAGTTCACCCAAACTCGCACCAGAAAATTAACCGAGCTGTCGCCAAGACTCGATACCACAATCAGGGGTTCTGGCTCTGACTTAACTCGCCCATCTTTTGCAAGAACCTCTTGGATAACTCGGCGCACCTTCGAAAGATCGTCAGAGTAGCTGACACCGAAATTCAAATCGAGACGACGAGTGGTCTCGGCAGAGAAGTTCACCAAGCTATTACCCGCTACCGCTCCGTTCGGCAAAATCACGCGCCGGTTGTCTGGAGTGCTCAGCACCGTATTGAAGATTTGAATTTCTCTGACACTGCCTGAGTAACCTTGAGTCTCAATAAAATCGCCCACTCGAAAGGGTCGAAACAGAAGAATCAAAACTCCTCCGGCAAAATTCGCCAGGCTGCCTTGAAGGGACAGGCCGACGGCCAAGCCCGCCGCCCCTAACAGCGCAACGAACGAAGTGGTCTGTACGCCCAACATCCCAATCACCGAAACAAAGAGAGAAATCTTTAGAACGACCCCAACAAGGCTCTTTAGAAAGGGGCGGAGATTGTCGTCGATCCCTCGTCGCTCAAGGCTCATACAGAGAAATCGGTCTAGAATGCGAATAATCCACAAACCAATAAAAAGAACGAGAATCGCCATCAAGATCCGAGGAGCAAAACCGAAAAACTGCCCAATAAACTGGTTAACCCCTGTTAGAACTTCTTCTTCCATGCCCCCTGCTTAGAGCAGGAGACCGACTTTGACAACTTTTGAGTCGAACAGTCCGTCCAGAAGGGCCTCCAGCTTGGTCTCTGCGGCCTCTCGACCGCCATTCGCGCGAGGCCGTCCTGACTCGATAGCCTCG
This sequence comes from Bradymonadales bacterium, assembly GCA_007693605.1. Taxonomy (GTDB): domain Bacteria; phylum Bdellovibrionota; class UBA2394; order UBA2394; family UBA2394; genus REDG01. The sequence continues at coordinate 910 of REDG01000039.1, read as the reverse complement.
GGGGATCACAACGCCGCCAGGGGGACGGGCCGGCACTGCCATAGAGGGCAATGAGAGGCCCTTAGAAGTGTGGAACTTGACTTTGTCATGAATGTATATACAATTGGAATATATGAAGCTGGTTCTTGAGCCAGACCCAGACATGGCCGGTTGGCTGTACAAGTGGTCCGAGGCGCCCAGCTTTGATTGGGACAAAGGCAACCTACGAAAGCTGAAGAAGCATGGGTTGATAAGGAGCCAAGTGGAGGAACTCGCAGAGGATTTTGTTTTCGCGGGGCGAATTGCTCGTCCAGATTTAAAGGAGTCCAGGTGGGAGTTGATCGGAACTGACCGAAATGGAGACTGTCTGGCGATGACATTTACCATACGAAATGGCAGGTTGAGGCCAATCTCGTGTAGACCCGCTCACACTATGGAAAAGACTGTCTATCGTGAGGTGAAGTTCCTATGAAAAAGAAAAAGTCGGGCAAAAAGAAGAAATCCTTAAGCGACCAAAAGCTTATGAACGCTTTTGAGACTCAAGACACAGGCAAGGCAATTGTCGATGCAGACTCAGCAGTTCGAATTCGATCTCGAACTCAGCCAATAAGCCTGAGAATCAGTCCGGATCTCGTTGCCAAGCTTCGCCAAGCGGCAGCGGAGAGAGATCTGGGCTATCAAACGATGGCAAAGCTCATCATTGCTGAAAATATTGATCTTTACATTAAGCGAAAGCCTAGGAACCTTCGGCCCGATCGCTAGCAAAATCTCAGTCTTAGTTCTCGTGCAGTTTGACCATAGGAATGACAGTTTTCACCTTTTTAACGCTGAACTCACATAGAGCCTTACGGAAAGAGGGAGCGGGCAGAAAGCATGGGATCTTTTCCGGATTAGTTGGGATGTAGTGCGTTAGATTTGGGTTTTTGAGGAG
>REDG01000020.1 GCA_007693605.1 Bradymonadales bacterium | reverse complement strand
CAAGAGCCGATGAGGTCTTCACCAAGACAGAAGTCTTGCCCACCGGCAAGTTCTCCCAGTCTGAGCAAAATGAAAACCTGGGCTGGAGTGCGGTTACTTCTAAGACTTCCAACGGAAAGGAGTTGTTGGTCAGCTATGTCTCCGGTGAGCTTATTTTCTTTGAGGCAGATGGTAACGGTGGACTATTGAACAGGCAGGTCTTGAGTGTGGGGACTTCGGTCGTTTTTGCGCCTGAGTTTCATGACTTGACCGGAGACGGCAAGGATGAACTCGTGCTGCTGGACAGCACTGGGCTGCGGATCTTTTCTGTCGGTTCAGCTGGCCTGTGGACCGAAACTCAGCACATCTCTGGAGCTAGAGACTATGATCTGGGAGATATCAACGGAGATGGTTCTCTAGATCTGGCAATAAGGACTAATTTAGATGAGGCTCGCACCTATCTTAATGATGGATCAGGAGGCTTTGAACTCCTAGAGACATTTGCGGGAGCTATTGCCTCCTTTTCTGGCAGCACTCGGGGACATTCCATTGCCCTCGCCGACTTAAACGCCAACGGGAGAGCGGATCTGGTGTACATGAGAATCGTTGACCCTTTTAGCCAGGTTGGAGGGCCCGGCATGATAACCACCCAACTGAGTCAAGCCGATGGCACCATGACTTTTGGAGCGGACACTTATATTTCGGTGGACAGCTTGACCTTTGAAAAGTCTGGGGACTTAAACGCAAATGGCAGGATCGATTTTCGAGCCTGGGACTGGGGAGCCGACACGGCGGTGAGGCTGATGTCCAACGGAGATGGAACCTTCACCTCTGAGGCTTTCTTTGGCCCAACTGATAGCGGATTTTATGCTGATCTGAGCGGGAACGGTGCCATGGATTTCGTATCTACCAATGGACAAATCTGGCTCAACGACGGAACCGGAGCAATGAGTTCTAGCCAGAACTTCTCTTCTCAACTGGGGGAGCTCGCAAGACGAAATCCCCTGATTGCCGATCTGAACGGAAACGGTCATCTCGATCTCGCTTTTCAGTCAACCTTCGACGCGCAACTTACAGTCTTGCTCAATGATGGCGAAGGCAGCTTCAAAATCTCCCAAACTTTTGACCTAGGTGCGGGCAGTCTTCCCGCCTTCGGTGTGCTTGGGATGGATTTGAATGGCGATGGCTTGAAAGACATCATTGCTCCCGGCAGCGGCGAAAGCCTATTCCTCATGGGTTCATTTGAGAGAGAAGTGGCTGAAACAGATATTCGCATTGACTCTCAAGAGAGAGCTCAAGAGATGCTCGCTCTTTTTGATACCGCCCTTTCAAATCTACTCGATCGATTGGCCTTGATTGGCGCCACCACGAGTCGACTGGAGTCCGCCAGGGAAAGCATTCTCATCACCACGGAAAACCTCGAAAGTGCGCGATCTCAGATTCGAGATGCCGACATCGCCGAAGAAACGGCGAACTTGGTTCGAATGCAGATTCTTCAACAAGCGGGCGTTTCGGTCTTGGGTCAAGCCAACCTAAGTCCCCAATTGGCCTTACAGCTTTTGAATACCTAGGGAGGGGTCGGGAGACGGAAGTGCCAGACTAGCCAACAAACAGTGTTTTCTAGTCTGGCACTTTCGTCTCCCGACCCCGCAGAATTTCGTCTCCCGACCCCGCAGAATTGATTAACATCCAAAGAGGCAGCTGCCCTGGCCATTTCCACCGCCAGATCCGACTCCTCCTGGATTTTGGACGCTTCCGGATCCTACCTTGATCTGAATAAAGGGCTTAAACTGACGATTGCAGTTCGCCAATTGCCACTTGTCGTCCTGTCTTCTCTGATAAGAGGCGCAAGCCAACGGACTTGTATTATTAGGGTAGCCTCCTGGATTGTTTCCCTTCTTATTCACCCAGTTATTGAAAGTGACTGAGGTGTGATCTATCCAGTACTCGAAGCTGGATGTGCCCTGCTGCCCGGGCGATTTGTATTGCCTCAGTATGCCTGAGTCGTCATTATGCGACCACATGCTTAACAGACCCAACCAGAACTTGTTCTGGTTTTTGTTGTCGGGTCGAGAGCTGCCAAGCAATTCGTTTGTCTCTTCGTCCTTTGGCATGGCGACATAGGCTTCCATGAAATTTGCACCTCCCAAGAGCTTGGCCTTTCGGTCGGCTTCCCAGATGCTCATGTGAGCATCAAGATATCCGTAAACCCAGCCTCCAATTCGGCCGATTTCTTTGAATTTAGGAATCTCTAAGTCATTGTAAGTCGGAACATTAATCGTGAAAGGCATCTTCAAGACCACTTCATCATAGGCGCCCTTCTCGTCAAGACTGCTGTCAGCCCGATAGTAGTAGACATGAAAGATGAACTCTGCGATGCCCGAAGGCAAAGAGATGGGTGGCAAACCTTGTAAAGCATATCTTCGTTTACCCTCGGCGTCCCGAAACTCTTTTCCATTGACCCTTAAGGGGGAGGCTTTGAGATTGATCGACATTGTATCCTCGGCGCTGTTGACAGCCAATTCAAAGGGGCAGCTATCGGCCGGAAGGTAGCTGACGCTCTTGATTTCATCTGAATCCGAGGTTTCGGGATCTTCGTTAGCTAAATCTCTGAAGATGATTTGGTGGGTGCTCTCTTGCTCGCTGCCCTCTACAACAAAGGGCATGGTGATTTCCATCTGGCAAAGAGTCTCGAGCTTGGCTAACGCACCTTCACTTGTTTGGAAGGCGGCTGCGTCTCGATTTCCATTTACCGTTCGCAGGCTTTCGAAGGAAATCGTTTGAGAGAGTGGGCCTTGAATGCTCTGTGGCAGAACTAAGGCCTGGGTACTTGCAGCGAGACCGCCTGTCTCGAAAGGAATCGCACCCGCATTTAAAGTCTTAGAAACTCCGAGCGCATTTTCGTTCTGCGATTGGTTGGGCTGGGTTAGGTTGACAATGACAGGAGGCTGTCGTCGAATGGCTTCCGTCAGATCCTCCGCAGGCACTACAGGCTTCGGTTCGTAGGTGGTGACAGGGGGAATTCGATTCTGAACTCGAAGGTAGAGCGATGTTTCAATTTCGGTTTCGTAAGTCTTTCCTGAAATCCGGGTTGATCCCGTTGCGACGAGTTTTCCAAGTGACATCAATGCGGGATATTGGTCCCCTACTTTTTGAGGGGTTGGGTGGTCTTGTAGTCTAAGACTCGCTCTACAGTTGGCTGAGTCAGAGTTCAACTGAAGACTGACGCCAGACTCGGACTCGAGCTCATAGCTGAGGGAGCCGGGCACACATTGGTAGCCCACCGGCAGGGCGACGGTGACGAGCGCGTCTTTGCCAGCAAAGTGAACGAAGTTACTAACGATCAGCTGCTGATTGTTTTCATCTCGCTCTTCGGAGTAGGTGGCAGGACTTTGTTCGTTGTTTGGGATCTTTCTCTCAAAGCTCTGGATTCGACCTTGAGTAAATGTGCTGGCACCCCCGATCTCATTTTTGTCAACCGATCCACAGGCTCCTACAAAAATGAGTCCAAAACTCCAGATCGAGGTTTGAAACAAGTTTTTCATTGATCGCATTCTAGGGCCCTCCACAGACAATTCCATTTTTCCACTCACGAGGCCTTGAAAATGCAAAGAGCATGCCGTGACAAAAATTGTCATTCAGGGGCCCTATAGCCAAGGCTCCGCAATATTCTTCATAGTTTTGAAGTCTCAGACCCCGCAAAAAAGTGGGTCTAGGAGGACAGAGGGCTTGCTTGGCGGAGGCTAGTGGTGGAGTTCTCTGAGGCCCTTATACTTGTGGCTAAGATGAGCCCACCAGGGGATCGAAGAAGCTGTCCATATCCTAGAGGGCTCCAAAGAGGGAAGGAAACAGCAAAGCGGTGGCGCCGAGAGTCCAGATCAAGATAATTGTTGGCCAAAGCAGATAGCTGCATGCAGCAAGAAGGCTGCAGAATGCAATCTGGGCGGCGTTCAGACTTTCTCGCAGGGTCTCACTCGAGATTTGAAAGCGTTTCTGCGCATAGCGATTCGAGACGATCGCTCGGCCGTAGGCCAGGGTTCGGAGGGGGAATCGGTATGGAGAGCCTATGGGCCCGAGAAGATTGGGGACCACCTTCCAGTCCTTTTCATCTGGGTCAAGGATGCCAGCCCATCGGTCATCAAGGGGGATCATCACACAGAAGATTCCAAGTAGTGTGAAATTGATGATACAGAGCCAGCTGATCCAAGCGATGGCGGCGAGTAGACGAAGAAGCAGAGAAAGGCTTTCGGCCAATCCAAGCTCCCAGGCCTGTTTGAACATTTCCGTCATTGTGGACCAGGCTGGAAGGCCGTCTCTTATATAGTCAGGGTCACTATCGGGCAGTGTCATAATGGGAAACGCAAGCAGCTGAGCGACGAATATTGGAAGACTAAAAGTCGCCAAAGCACCCATGACAACATAGACCTTCATAATCAAGTTCGCTTCTGAGCGAAACTCTCTCTTGCTCATATCAAAATAGCGTTTCGAGAAGGCGTCAGAAAAAAAGGCCCTCGCATAGAGAAAGTAGGTTGAAGCAATTCCGAACCAAACAAAAAACTCAGGTTTATAACCGTGGTTTGGAAAATTCAGACGAGAAAGCCACTTTTCATGATACTTTCCACAGGGATACCATCCAAAAAAGAGTAGAAACACCAATGGAAAACCAATCACAGCGAATGGCATAAAAAAGCCAAGTTGAATCAAGCTCATCTATCTACTTCTCTTTCTTGGGGAAAGCCCAGCTTACGGGATCCCCAGTCAAAACCCCATTGAAGGCTTGAATTTAATCCGAAGGCCGTGACGATTCCAAGTCCAATACAACCGATTGTGCCTGGAATGGCGCCAACTCCTCCGGCGGTAGTTCCTATGGCGATTTTAGCAATGCAAGCGGGGCCCACCCACTTTGCTCCGATTCCGACTGAGCCCACCGGAATGATGATGTCTCGGGTCACGACTTTTGCTGAGTCGGCATAGCGCCCTCGTTGTGCAAGCTCGATACCTTCTACTCCCTCTGGGGTGTAACCTACAATAGGCAGCAGTTTCTTCAAGTGCAGAGCCTTGGCATAGTCTAACATGATCTTCAAGTGGCGAGCGAAGTCTCGGAAGCGGGTTTGGCTGCTTTGGATGACGACGATCGATCGTTGTTCGATTCGTGTGTAGTTGATTTCAAGAATTCGAAGAGACTCACGGGTTTGCTGCACGAAGATTTGCTGCAAGCGATAGAAATCTGTTTGAATATATCTGATCGGGCGAAGACTATATTGAAAGGCTGTTTTCGATAAAGGTCCAGCCAGGTCGTCGAGTGCTTCGAGGATGGTTTTTCCGGGTAGAGCGAGTTTCATCGCAGCCGAGATGGATGGCCAGTATTCAAAGAGAACGCCCTTTGTTTTATGGTCCTGCGCTTGAAGGCTTTCATGAATCTCTTGCGCTTGATGGATGAGTTCTGCTTCGAGAGTTCCCCCAAGTGTAAACCGTGTGAAGGGGGGCAACAAGAGAATGTCTCCGGGAAAAATAAGGTCGAGATTTGTCAGGTGTGGGTTCAGAAGTTTGAGGCTTTGCAGGGCTCGGCGGTAGGCCTCTGGATTGTTCTTGAGAGCCGGAAACTGGTAGAGAATGCGCGAGATCGTGTCGCCGTTTTGGACGCGGTAGAGCAAGGCGAAGATGTCTGGATCTTTGCGGCAAACAAGCTCCATCTTTACTCCACCTCAATCTCTTCTACATCTAAGACGATGGTTTCGTAGGCCAGTTGATTCGGTTGCTGAGCAAAGAAGTCGGGGCCCTCCCAGTGAATGGGCCAGGCTTGCCGAACATTAAATCGCAGAACTTCTCGATGATCTTCATCTTTTAGAATGATGGAGCCCGATCGTTTTTCGAGAGAGGCTCGAGCGCAGCGCTGAAACCACTGGACGAGCTCTTTGTCGCCGGTAAAGATTCGGCTCAAGCTCAGATTGCGATAGCGTGTGCGCCCTTTTCTGGTCGTTTTTTCGTGCATGGCTCCTTCTTGAAGTGGAAGGGCCTCTGTGCTCATGGCTAAGCCACTCACGGACGAGAAGTCCTTGGCCTGAAGACCTTCGAGGTTGACTTCAAACTTTGCTACTGAAAATGCCTCAGCTGATTCACTCATTATCAATTGTTCCTTTCATTGGTTTCGTTGTTCGCTTGCCTTTTGGCTTCATATCACTGCAGATTGCGTGCCAGAAACTAAGGCCCTCTATTGTCCAAATTTGGGCTCTTGAGCGATGACTTGTTGGTCTCAGCCAACAGGCTGTTGGCTTTTCCCAGCAGATTAGAAGCTTCAGGTCGCTATCGTCTCTTGAGGATGGAGCAAGCTTGTGATGGCTTTTTGGACTGAATTCAGGGGATCTTTGCCTTGAGAGCCTCCGCTCCAGCCGCTAGGGTCAAAAGCCGTGATTGAGCTAAAGAGTGTTTCTAAGTCCTTTTCTTCTCAGCCGGTTCTGAGTGATCTGAGTCTCCAGTTCGAAGAGGCCAAAACCCATGTATTGCTGGGCAGTAGCGGATGCGGAAAGTCGACTCTCTTGCGGATGATTATTGGGCTCACCCGACCGGATGAAGGCGAAGTTCATTTAGAGACCAAGCCCTTGTCGGCTTATTCCCTCTTTGAGCGAAGCCAACTCTTTGGTTACGTGATTCAAAAGTTCTCTTTGTTTCCTCATTTTACGGCCTTTCAAAATGTGGAGCTGCCGGCTCGTTGTGCGGCGTGGTCTCCACAGAAAGTAAAGAGCCGGATCGATGAACTCTCAGAGCTCGTTCAACTAGAGCCAGAAATGCTAGAAAAATACCCTTTTCAATTGAGTGGGGGCCAACAGCAGCGAGTGAGCTTGATGCGAGCGCTTATTCTCAATCCGCCTTATCTCTTGATGGACGAGCCACTGTCTGCTCTCGACCCCTTGATTCGAGGGGACCTTCAGGAGGATCTTTTGAAAATCTTTAGACGACTCGAAAAAACGGTGGTTTTTGTCACTCACGACCTTCGGGAGGCGGTCAAGCTTGGGCACAAGATTTATTTGTTGAATGAAGGTCAAATTGTTCAGAGTGGGCTCTTGGAAGATTTTCAGTCGAGACCAGCTTCAGAGTTTGTCTCTCGTTTCGTTCAATCCCAAAGGAGTGCGGCCAGTTGAAATGTCTTGATCGAGTGGCAAGGGCTTTTGACCGCCTCAAAGGATCTCTTTGTTTTGCAGCACTTTTGATTTCGGTTTTTGCTGCGTCCGAAGATTTGTATTCCCAAGAAAGACTCCGAGTGGGCTCCAAGACTTTTACCGAGAGTTATATTCTAGGAGAGATCCTTGCCCAGGTGATTGAGCGAGAGAAGTCGGCTTGGAGGGTCGACCGTCGATTGGGCATGGGAGGTTCTGGCATTGTTTTCGAGGCCGTGCGCACGGGGCATCTCGATTTTTATCCAGAGTATACGGGAACACTTGCAGAGGCTTTACTTCAAAGACCAGAGCTCAAGTCCATTCCAGAGCTGCGAGAAGCTCTGACAGAATTAGGCATGACAATTTCTGATCCGCTTGGGTTTAACAATACTTATGCTCTTGCGATGAGACGGGCTCATGCCGAGGAATTGGGTGTTCGAAACATCTCAGATCTTGTTAATCACCCCAATTTGCGAGTGGGGGTCAGTTATGAGTTTCTAGACCGGTCGGACGGGTTCTACGCTCTGACTGAAGCTTACTCTCTTGCAATGTCTCGGGTGCGCGGCATGGAGCACAGTCTCGCTTACGATGCTTTAGATAGCGGCTCGATTGACTTGATGGATGTTTATACGACAGATGCAAAACTTGGAGCATTGGATCTCTTACTGCTTGAAGACGATCTCGAATTCTTTCCTCGATACGATGCCGTTATTCTGGCCAATTTAGAGTCTACAGAAAGGGCTCCAGAAGCTTGGGAGCTTTTGAAGACCTTAGAGGGTCAGTTTTCAGAGTCGAAAATGATTGAGCTCAATGCCATGGTGGATATCGATCGAATGACAATTGAAGATGCAGCACGAGTGCACTTTGGCGAATCCATAGAAATCTCAGGCTTCAGCCGTCCGATCTTTGTACAAGAGTTGTGGCTTCGCACCAAAGAGCATGTTTTTTTGGTTGTGATCTCTCTGATTTTTTCGATTCTGATTGCTGTCCCTTTGGGCTTCTTGGCCCACCACTCAAAGCTATTGGAGCAGTTGATTTTGTCCACCACAGGAATTTTTCAGACCATTCCTTCTCTTGCCCTTTTGGGCTTCTTGATTCCCATCTTAGGAATTGGAGTACTGCCCGCCCTTGTTGCCATGATTTTGTATGCGCTCTTGCCCATTGTTCGAAACACCTATTTGGGAGTAGAGCAGATCCCCAAGAGCCTTCGAGAGACGGCTTTTGTCTTGGGTCTGGAGGGCAGACGACGGCTTTTCTGGATCGAGTTACCGCTGGCTTCTCCCAGTATTCTTGCCGGAATTAAGACCTCCGCTGTCATCAGTGTGGGCACCGCCACTTTGGCCGCATTTATTGGCGCCGGAGGCTATGGAGATTTCATCTTGCGCGGGCTCGCGATCAACGACGCCTGGACGATTCTTCACGGAGCGTTGCCGGCCGCTCTTATGGCCCTTTTGGTCCAGGGCATTTTTGACTTCTCAGAGCGCTGGGCCCTTCCGAAGGGCTTGCGTTTAAGCTTGCAAAAGTCTGTTTAATGGGGTCTTTTTTGTGGGACTTTGAGGTTTTTTTGAATGGCCATAACCACCCATCAGCCGCTTCAGGTTCTCTTTTTGGATGACGAAAAAGAGCTGTGCGAGTTCTTTCAAGATTATTTCGAGACGAGCGATTTCAAGATTTCCACATTCTCTCAAGTTCATGAAGCGGTTGCCTTTTCAAAGAAGAGAAATCCTGATTTGATTTTTCTCGACTATCGCTTACCCGGAGTACTTGGAGATCAGGTTGCGAGAGAAATGCCCGATCATATTCCGAAGATCTTGTTGACTGGTGAAATTGCGATTACAACGAGTTATCCCTTTGAGCAGATCATTGAGAAGCCTTTCGAAGTGAGCGACATTGAGAGGCTTCTTAGACACTATCAGTCTCGGCTTTCGAAGCAGAAGGTGCGTGATGCCTGATAGACTAGAAAAATTGGAAGAGAAAATAACATCAACAGAGGAGGTCTTGAGTGCGGTCAGCGATCTCACTTTCTTGGTAGATAGAGACACGCGGGTTGTTCAGCTTTGGTACAGAGATGTTTCAGCGCTTTTTATTCCACCAGGCGAGGTGAGAAATCGGAAGCTGTCGGAGCTTGTGCCCGCTGATCTCATTGAGCCACTTCAGCGGGCGATTGATGAATTGGACCGGGGGCAATTGGCGGAGGCTTTTGAATATCAGGACCTCTTTACGGCTGGCGACGATGGAGCTCGCTGGTTTGAGTGTCGAGCGATGCCGACGCCCAATCCGGATCAGTTTGTTCTTGTCATCTCGGATGTGACGGAGCGCCGAAGGTTAAGGAGCGAATCCAAGGCGCTCCGTTTCAAGCTTGATCGAGCCCAAGAAGAGCTTGCCACCTTCTTTGAAACGGCCCCAGAGCTTCTTTGTATTGCAGGTACCGACGGCCGCTTCAAGAAGCTGAATCGTGCTTGGGAACGACTGGGTTACAGTGACGGAGAACTTTTGCAACGACCCTTTATCGACTTTGTTCATCCCGACGATGTTGAGCCAACATTGAGAGAGATTGAGGCTTTGCGGTCGGGGCGCACCACCATTCAGTTCAAGAATCGTTACCGAACAAAAGACGGAAGCTATCGAACTTTGAGTTGGAACACGACTCCAGATCTTGAGTCTCAGCTTTTGTACGCAGCGGCCCGAGATGTCACAGAGATGGAAGATATGGAACAGCAACTCGCAGAAGCCAAGGCCCTGGCAAAAATGGGGACATGGACATTTCATCAAGATTTTCGGCGCTCGAAGTGGTGTTCTCAAATGAGGGAGATTATACCAGACCTCTTTGGTTCCAGAGACAATCTGAACGAGAGACTTCTCTTGAATATTCACCCCCACGATCGAAGAGAGTTGAAGTCTGGACTGGAACGATCAATCCGGTCGGGGCAGCCCCTCAATGCAACCTGCCGCGTGGGCTGCGGCAATGAATTTTCTTGGATTGAATTGAGGGCAAAGGCGAAGTGGAGATCGACAGGGGAATTCGAGGGGCTTGTTGGCACCTGCCAAGATGTGACTGAGAGACTTCAAGCTGAACAGAGTCTGCAGGAAGAGCGGCTCAAAACCTTGCAGGTTTCAAAATTGGCTTCGCTCGGCGAGCTTTCGGCTGGGGTGGCTCACGAAATCAACAACCCTTTGTCTATTATTTCTGCCAACCTAAAGCTTTTAGAGCGATATCGTGAGCAACCCGAACGATTTCAAAAGAAGATTGAGGTGCTTGAAAAGTCTTGTCGGCGGGTGTCTCGAATTGTGAGGGGCCTAAAGAGGTTCTCGAGAAGTTCGGCGGCCGATGCTCGGGGGTTTCATAGGCTTTCAAATATTATAGCGGAGTCGGTCGCTTTGGTGGAGTCGAGGGCCACAAGAGGTGGGGTGGAGATTCGGTTGAATCAGGAGGTGGATTGTAAGTTCTTTTGCAATGAGATTGAGATCGAACAAGTTCTTGTCAACCTGATGAATAACTCGATTGATGCATTGAGAGGGCAACCCGGAGCGTGGTTGGAGTTGTGTCTGACCGAGCAGTCAGAGGAGGTGCTGCTATCAGTAAAGGATTCAGGGGCTGGTATTTCTAAAGAATTTGTGAATAGACTTTTCGAGCCTTTTTTCACGACGAAGGAGGTGGGCTCCGGCACCGGACTAGGGCTCTCGATTTGTAGGGGGATTTTAAAGTCTCATCATGCAAGCATTCGGTTGAATGACTCGGGCCCCAATACTTGCTTTGAGATTCGCTTGCCGAAAAGGCTTTGTGAAATTGAGGGGACTCTAGAGTCATGAAGAAAGAGGCCGTTACTACAGAAAAGCCAGAAGACTTAGAAGGTCGTTTAAATACGACGACTCAGCTTCTGAGAGAAAGAACGGCACAGCTCGAGGGTCTCATTGAGAATTCACCCGGTTGCGTCTACCAGTTTCAGATGACTCCCGCCGAAGAGATGACATTCCCCTTTGTGAGCCAGAGTGTTTGCGCTGTCTTCGGAATTCCAAAAGAGGATTACGACAAAGATCCTGGCATTTTCATGAAGATGATCTACCCAGACGATGCCCAAGATCTGATTTCAAGAATTCGTAGAAGCGCTCGAGAAATGACTGACTTTAAGTGGACGGGAAGAATCTTAACTCGAGCTGGCCAAGTGAAATGGATCTCGGCTAGAAGTAACCCCCGTCGCGGAGACTGCGGCTCCGTGCTCTGGGATGGCATCTTTTTAGATGTAACAGAGGAGGTGCGCCTTCAAAAGAATCTCAGTCAATCAGAAGAGACTGCCAAGTTGGGCAGTTGGGCTTACTTTCCGCTTTGCAAGCTGAGCTGGTGGTCTGACGAAATGAGGCGGCTGTTTCAAATCTCAGACAGCGCTGATCTTCCTCATTTCTTGGATGTGAAAAACATGATTCATCCTGAAGATCGCGAGCTTTGGATGTCAACCGTTCAGTCCTCTTTCAAGTCTGGAGATGAATTTTTTATTGAGTGTCGGCTGGTGTTAAATCCTTCTGCTCCAGTTTGGTTAGAGTGCCGCGGCAAGGGATTGAAAGATCCTGAAGGGAATGTGCTTGAGATTTTCGGAACATGTCAGGACATCTCCGACCGAAAGAAACTAGAGAGAGAGCTGAATCATGAGAGAGCTAAGTCCATTCATGCGTCGAAGCTGGCTTCACTAGGGGAAATGGCAGCAGGAATTGCGCACGAGATCAACAACCCTCTGGCGGTGATTTTGGCTGCTCGAGGGATGATTTCTAAAAAGGGTGACGATCCTGACTTGGTCAAAAACTACCTTGAAAAAATCGAGAAGTCGACCCACAGAATTTCTCGGATTGTTGAAAGTCTGCGAAAATTTTCTCGTCGAGAGGATGTCCCGAGCTTTAAGCCTCAGAACTTAAGAGAACTCGTAGAAGAAGCTGTGATGCTCACTTCGTCCAATGCCACCCGATGGGATGTCTCTGTACGCATTGAAGTGGCTGCTGAGCTGCAGGTCGAGTGCGATGAGATTGGAATCTGTCAGGTTCTTGTGAATTTAATCAACAACGCTCTTTCTGCTGCCTCAACGGCCGAACAAAGGTTCGTTGAGATTCGCTGTCAGGACTTTGGCGAACGGCTAAAGATTCAAGTCTTGGATGCAGGGCCTGGTGTTCCTGAAGAAATTCGCGAGAAGATTTTTGAGCCCTTCTTTACAACAAAGAAGGCGGGTGAGGGCACAGGTCTTGGGCTTCCGATTTGCCAGCAGATATTGAAAGAGCATCAGACAGAGTTGCATCTTGTCGAGCAGGAAGCTAATACCTGTTTCGAGTTTTGCTTAAAGAGAATCATTGGCTAGATAAAACAAACTTCTGAAAGGACTCCATCATGGGACATACCCCTTCCCTCAAGTTTGGCGCGTTTGTAAAGTTCTGCTTTCTCATCCTGATCGTCAGTTCTTGCGCTCGACACCAAGTTGAGCATTCCGATGCCATCCATTTGGAGCCTTCGCAGAGCCTGCCATGGGCAGTGAGCGAGATTCCAGAAACTCATCGTGCTGAGGGTAGAAGTTTCGCCATTGCTTCTCAAGGCTCTGGCACTTCTGAGGCGGGTGCTGAGATGTTGAAACGAGGAGGAAATATTGTGGACGCCGCTGTCGCGATGTCTTTTGCGGTCTCTGTCGAGAGGCCTCAGTCAACGGGTTTGGGTGGAGGGGGCTTTTTGCTTTTTTATGATGCATCGACGGGCGAGTTGCATACCTTCGACTTTCGAGAAGTAGCCCCCCTTCGATCTTTTTCCCAAATGTATTTGAACCGCTCGGGCGAGCTCGTTCCCGATCTTTCGCGAGACGGGATTCTGGCGGTTGGGGTGCCGGGCTTGGTTGCGGGTCTGTATGAAATCCACCGAGACTTTGGCAAGCTGCCTTGGGCTGAAGTTCTAGAGCCCGCGATTAAGCTGGCGGAAGAAGGTTTCGCAGTCTACGACCACCTTGAGGGCGCACTGGACTGGAGGGCTTCTGTTCTTTGGAAAAGCCCGGGGGCTCGCAAGATTTTCTTTCATCGAGAGGGAGAACCGCTTCGAGAAGGAGATCTTTTGGTTCAAAGAGATCTTGGGCGAGTCTTGAGAGAGATTCAGGCGAAGGGCCGAGACGGCTTCTATCGGTCTTGGGTGGGCCAAGCCATTCTGGATGCCTTTGCTCAGGCTGGGGGTCTAGTGGATCGAGCCGACTTTGAAGCTTATGAAGTGAAGCGACGAGTGGCTGTGGAGGCCCTCGTTCACGGGAGAAAGATTTACTCGATGCCACCGCCAAGCTCAGGGGGCGCGCATATCATTCAAATGCTTCAGGCGCTCTCTTTTGGGAGTTTGGCTGAGCGAGGCAATGCAGATTCTTTGAATGTCGCCAGGACGGTTGCAAGTATGCAGCAGGCTTTTTCTGACCGCGCAAGCGCCATGGGCGATCCGGACTTCGTGCGGGTTCCCCTCACTGAACTGATAAGTCGAGATTATGCGCAAAGAACTTGGCAAATCATTTCTCAAAACTCCTTTCGAGCTTCCGATGAGGTGCAATCAAAATGGCGAGCCGAGCCAAGAGAGAGTGATGAGACGACGCACTTCAGCTTGATCACCGCTGACGGAAGTGCGGTGGCTTCCACACAGACGATCAACGGCTGGTTCGGATCGGGTGTGGTCGTAGAGTCGACTGGAATTGTTCTGAACAACGAAATGGATGATTTTACGACCAAGCTTGGAGCCTCAAATCTTTTCGGAGCAATTGGCGGGGAGCCCAACAAGATTGAACCAAGAAAACGGCCACTCAGCAGTATGTCGCCGACCATTGTGCTGAATCCTGACACTGGCCGCGCTGAAATGGCTTTGGGGAGCCCTGCCGGAACTCGCATTATTAGCTGCGTGTTTCAAACCCTCTTGAATCGATATGAGTATGGCATGAGCCTCGAGGAAGCTCAGAAAACGCTTCGTTATCATCATCAATGGAGGCCCGATCAGATCAGTGTCGAAGCGCCGGGCTTTCCTGAGCCCTTGGCATCGAACCTGCAAGAAATGGGCTACGACATAAAGGAAGCAAACTTAGGTTGCAGCATTCAAGCTGTCGAACACGACGGCCAAGCTCTCAAGGCGGTGTCTGATCCTCGCGGCCAAGGTCGAGCGATCGCAGAATGATTTGCCGTCATCTTTTGATCCCCTTTTGTTGGGGCTCAAAAGTGGCGGGGCATCGGTCTTATGCCAATAATGACAGGATACTTCGTGCCATCCTCGAGTTCTAGAAGAATAACTCTGACCGCAACGCTTTGGTAAAGCGTGTGGGAGCCAGCTAAGGTGTTCGCTAGATCTACTTGAAACAACAAGCTATTTTCTGGAACATCCGAAAGGTTTTCTAGAAACAAATTGTTTGGGCCCTCTCCTGGTGACTGCAAGAGTTGCACCTGCGTGACGAGGAGTGTATCTCTAACATCCCCTTGTGGAGCAAAGAGATAAGAGCTCTTGTCCCTCAGCCAACGCGACAGTATATCGATTTCTTGTGCTGAGATATAAGTGCTTGGCAGATCCTTCCATCGACCCTCTTTAGGTCTCACCCGAAAAGCGAGAACGGATGAATCCTCCTGAACCTGATGAGAGCCTCCCACCAAAATCTGGTCGCCCGAAAATATCTGGATCACAGGTTGGAAGGGCAGACGATCAAAGTTTCTTTTATCCCTTCTCCGATCTCTTCGGTAATCCAAGCGCCAGACCGCACCTGGGATATTATCCAAGTATCTTTTGTCTTGATAAACCTTCACTGAAACGGGCCAAGGCCTCAACTCATAGGGATTGATGACAACCCCACCGAAGACCATCAACCAGTGTTGAACTAGGAGTCCAGCACTCAAAGGCGCCCGCACTCCCAAGCTTTCAGGATTTGCTGTTCTCACAGACAGCGCCTTGAACCCGTCTCCGCAGCTTCCTGAAGCGGATGCGACGGGTTCGAAGTTGGTCCATGAAATTATTCCTGCGAAAATCAAAACACTTAGTTTCTTCACGAAAGCTCCTACATATTTTGGGTGACAGAAACGCCCTTACTAAGGCCTCCAACGGAGATTGCCCGAGCGCCGGAGAGCGGGTCAAGCACAAAACTTCAAGCTCGGGTCGGGTTAATTTGGGGAATCTTTCTCATCAGAACGAGAAGCAGGGGCAGGCCAGCTAGAGCGACGATGGCCGTAATCCAAAAGAAGAAGGCCCAGCTGCCGTGAAGTGAGTCCACCATCCACCCGCTGACGCCAGAGAAAAGAATTCGAGATAGATTGCCCAGACTGGCCAAAAGAGCATACTGAGTGGCCGTAAAAGCCACATTGCAGAGGCTTGAGAGATAGGCGACAAAAGCCACATTCACGAGGCCACTTGTAAAATTATCGGAGACGACGGCAAAAATGAAGACCCCCATATCATGGCCGGCCATGGCGAGCCATGAGTAAGTCAAGTTTGTGAGAGCGGTCGCAAGACCTGAAACAAACAGGGCCTTCAAGACCCCGATGCGAGTGGCGAGGATTCCCCCCAAAACGATCCCCACTAAAGTGGCCGTCAATCCGTAAACTTTACTCACGGTCGCAATTTCCGTGAGACTAAAACCCATATCTCGATAAAAGACCCCAGACATCCGCCCTAAGAGGGCGTCACCCAATCGAAAGACAAATACAAAACTCAAAATCAGCAGCCAATAATCCCGTTTCATGAATTCGCGAAAGGGCTCGATCACGCTCATCTCAATCCACTCTTCAATGGCCTCCCACCCTCGAGCCTCGGGCGTGCGCCTTGATTCTGCCTCTGCTCTTTGGGCCACGAGTTCTTTGGGTTCCGGACTGAAAAGCACAGCAAGAAGGCCAACACTGCCAGCCATGGCGAGAAGGAGGTAGGCCGCATTCCAACCAAATCTCTCGGCAAGCATGAGGCCGACGGCCCCTCCAATCAACATGCCGCCAAGATACCAACCGGCAATATAAACAGAAGCTCCCGCGCCTTGCTCCGAGAGTTTTAGAAGCTCCACCCGAAAAGCATCTAGCACCACATCGAGAGTGGCGGAGCAAAAGGACAGAAAAATGACAAGTATGGCCATTCTTGCAAGATTGCTGGTCGGATCAGAAAAGCTCAAAAGGAGAATGGCAATCATCACGAGGCTCTGGACAAAAATTGCCCAGCCCCTTCTCTGACCGAATGTCTTTGAAAAAAAGGGAAGACGAAGGTGATCCACAAAGGGGGCCCACAGAAAGTTGAGTGCGAGGGGAGTGGTAGCAAAAGCAAAGTAGCCAATATCCGTTCGGCTCACATCTACGGAGCGAAGCCAGATCGAAAGATTCGAAAAAATCAGGGGTGAGGGAAGGCCGCTGGCGAAGCCAAGGCAAAGCAAGAGAAGCATCTGAGGCCGCAAGTAAACCTTGTACCACAGAGACTCTTCTCCCTCGTGGGGATCTGCCCCTATGGTGTCACTCGCCATCAATTACCCCAGGCCGCATTTAGGGGTAGGCTAGCAGGCTCATCAGCAATGGGAAATCAGAAAGAGAGTGTCGCTAAAGGCAAAGATCTAATGAAGATCAACCGGGGGAACCTCCAGTGGCATCCGGCTCATCTGAGCCGGGCGCGCAAGGGTTGAGCTCTGAATTCTTCAGTCGAAAGGCTGAAGGTGGGATGACTTCCCAACCGTCACTCAAAAGCTTCAAATAATTGCTGGTGGGTTGGATCGGGTTAGAGTCTGGGTTGAACCAAGTGTGGTTGCCGGTCTTGCCACATTGAGAATCATGTCCGGCCGTTTCATCTTCAGAGAGAAGCCTCCACATCACCACTAAGGCAATATGGTATCGGGGCCCTTGATAGTACAGAAGTTCCAGTTCCAATTCGCTGTTTTGAGTTAAATGAAGTGGGCTTGCACCGGCTGGCTGGCAGCCCATGCGAGTCGGGTGATTGCCGTCGTTATCAATGACGCTCTGACCGTTCAAATACAGAATGCTTCCATCATCAGAGAGGATGGCAATCTCATAACGGCCTTCAGGATAATTCTCTGGCAAGATCAGTAGACTCTCAAATCGAAGACTAAAATTTTCTACCAGAGGATTTCCGTCATCCTTCTTAAGGGCTTCCGAAGATCCTGAAGGTACAAAGCCCATGCTAAACGGCCGAGTGGGCACATCGAATTTAGGCATATAGACTGTTCCGTCGACACTGTTTGCCGGCAGATAGCGATCCGTTGCCAGATCATAAGTCCAAAAATCATAAACCTGCTGAGCGGCTGAATTGATGTAAGAAATTTCTCCTCGAATTCCCGCCTGCAGATCTGAGCTTGAGTCTTGAGAGCCGCTGGTTAAGGGGTCACAAACCGGATTACTAGAAGCTTCCTCGCCGGCTCCGGACCCAGCGGGTTGTGAATCTTCACCATCTCCGCCGGAAGTTCCTCCCGATGAATCGGAACCGCCGCTCTCACCGGCTGGCTCGCCTTGTCCCTCTTCTTCAGAGTCAGAGCCCTCGGAGCCTGAACCCCCTGGAGGAACAAAGGGGGCTTCTGGATTTTCCCCATAAGGCCCCGGATTGCCTAGGGGATCTTGATCGGGGGAGGGCGTGCTTTCGGGATCACTTCCGAGCCCTCCTAGACTCTGAGATCCAATAGGGCTCAAGATTGGATCTGCAGCGCAAGCTGAAAGAAAAATGAATGCAAAGAGACCTAGCCAAAAGAGTCGAGAGCCAAGAAGCACTTGGTCTCGAAAATCCTGAAGCTTAGAGCTTTCAAATGAATGGTTCATCTCTATGCTTGAGTAGAACTGCAAAATCGGGACCGCCTGAAAAAAGCCTGAGATTTTGGGCCCCTGAGCCCTAACTCGTGGCAATTTTGCCAGACTGTTCGGCCCAATTTTGACCACCGAACCTTAGAAAGACAATTTTTGCCATCAAAGCTTTTCTTGGCTTCGTCTATACCATTGCAAATCCCAAGAATGTTTCCACAGTCGTTTCATACCCCCCAAAAATGAAAGTGAGTTTTTCGAAGACTCATTCTCTTTGTTTGTTGCATATGGGCTTCATTGATCAGTTTCTGCCCGCAGTTCACTTCCGCAGCGGAATTGGCTTTGGTCTTAAATTCGCTCGCGGGCCGTGTTTTCTAAAAAATGAAAGTTTAGACTCCCATAACTTTAAGCCCGTTCATTTTTTCAACTGCAGGGCATCGAATTTGAGACTCGGGAAAGTGATCGCCAGAGAACGGCTACCGCTACGGAAGTTCTTTGTTCCGCAGAAATCAAAAGAAGCCGTCATATTCCAAAATCAGTTCGTGCGGAGGTTTGGAAGAGAGATGAGGGGACTTGTGTTTTTGTGGAGCCCGGATCGGGTAGGTCGTGTGGTTCGAATTTTGGGCTGGAGTGGGATCATATTATGGAGTTTTCGAAGGGTGGGGATTCCAATGCTCCCAATCTTCGGCTGCTCTGCCGGCAGCACAATAATCAACGGCGAATTTGGGAGGCAGAGTTGGTTTAACTTCTTTGTGACAGTGAAGGGGAGGAGGCCAGCCTTCATAGAAAGCGCTTTTTGAAAGTCATTCTTGGCTAGCAAACGGCCTGGAAGGGCTGATTATTTTTTAAAAACAAAAGAAAATCTGATTTACCTGCTTTCCGATTGGGCAGAGATTCGCTTAACTAAGTCTTGCCGATGGGATCGACGAAGGAAAAACTGAAAGTCATTCTGAGCTCTCGCTATTTTGAGGGCAGTGTGCTGATTTTCATTCTTCTGAACTCCGTTACGCTTGGGCTAGAGACCTCCCAATCTTTGATGAGTAGAATGGGAGATCAGCTGCTCTTTCTGGATCGAGTATTTTTGAGCATTTTCAGTCTAGAGATTGCCATGAAACTCTATGCCTACCGCTGGCGATTCTATCGAGACCCCTGGAATTTGTTTGATTTTTGTATCGTCGCGATCGCCTGGATTCCAACCGCCGGGCCTCTCTCTGTGCTTCGGGCCTTTCGGATCTTGAGAGCCCTTCGGCTGATCACCATTGTTCCGGCACTTCGTCGAGTGGTGTCAGGCCTTCTTAGTTCCCTGCCCGGCTTGGGGGCCGTCAGCTGTGTTCTCTTACTTCTATTCTATGTGGGCTCCGTGATGGCCACCAAACTTTTTGGAGAAAGCTTTCCTGAGTGGTTTGGAACGGTCGGTCGAAGCTCATTCAGTCTTTTTCAAATCATGACCCTAGAGAGTTGGTCGATGGGAATTGTGAGGCCGGTGATGGGCCACTATCCTTATGCTTGGGCCTTTTTTATTCCCTTCATTCTAATCACGACCTTTACCACCTTGAATCTTTTGATCGCCGTTCTGGTGACGTCTCTTCAGCCCGAAACAGAGACTGCAGCAAAAGAGAGAGACGAGATTGGGCGAGAAGAGCGCATAAGGCTCCTTCGTGAAGTCCAGGACATTAAAGCCTCCATTGAAAAAATGAAGGCCCCCTAGTGGTCCAAACGGAAGATTTTTTCATGTTGTGAATCAAGCTTTTGCTTCGAATCAAGGCCAAGTGAAAACTAGATGATGAAGACCTACCACACCGATCTTTGGAAAACTTTTCGGGACGATCCTCGCCTCATCTTGTTTGGGCTTTTGGCCACTTTCTTCACAGGACCTGGCCAGAGTTATCTGATTTCTTTTTTCCTGCCGGGAATTCAATCGGATCTTCGTCTGAGTTCTTCGCAGGTGGGCGACCTCTACTTTGTTGCAACCCTTGGGGGAAGCCTCGTCTTGCCCTTGATTGGCCGACTGATGGATCGATCAGATCTCGGTCGATTGAGCTTATTGATGGGCTTCTTTTTGGCCTTTGGCTGCGTTCTCATGAGTCTTGCGGTCGAAGTATGGGGCCTCGTTGCGGGTCTTCTGCTTATTCGATGCTTTGGGCAAGGCGCTTTGAGTGTGATTAGTTCAACAGCAGTGGCCCGCCGTTTTGGGCAGAACCGAGGAAAAGCCTTGAGCCTGGTGACACAAGGCTATCCATTGGCCGAAGTCATTCTGCCCATCATCATCAGTACTTGGCTCATTTACTATGATTGGCGATCTGGCTGGGTCTTGTTGGCGGCGATGATTCTGGTTTTTTATATGCCCGCCAGCTTCTTTTTGTTGAAGCCGGTGAAGGGGAGGGCGTTGCCACAGGCTCCAAAGATGGAACTCGCGGCCAAGGTTTGGACCATGCAACGGATTCTTTTGGACTACCGGTTTTACTTCGCCATGGCTTCCGCCCTGGTTCTGCCTGGCGCTTTGACGGGTCTTTTCTTTTATCAAGTTGAAATTGCGCTCGCAAAGTCTTGGGATATTCGAGTCATGGCGACAGCCTTTATTTTCTTCGGCGTCTCGAGGTCCTTGCTGGGTCTGAGTATTGGTCACGCTATTGATCGATGGACGGGTCGTTCGTTGTTGGGCTTCGTAGGAATTCCGTTTTTGTTAGGCTTGATTGTCTTGCGCTTCGGAGAAATGGAATGGACCGCCTACTGTTTTCTGTTTCTTGCTGGAGTTTCTGTAGGGGCCGGAGGTAATGCTCGAACGGCGTTTTGGGCCGAGGCCTATGGAGTGAAACACCTCGGCGCGCTTCGCGGTCTCATTGCCTTCTTGATGGTGCTGTCTACTGCGGTCAGCACGCCTATCTTTGGACGACTCTTAGATTGGGGAACCCCCATCGATCGAATCGTGGAGTTCGTCATTGCCCTTTCTCTTCTTGGAGTGATTTTTGGTTTTATCAGTTCGATTCTTTATCGACCGGCGTCGTAGGTTTCGACTCGTCAGAAGAGGTGGCATCATTTTCAGTCACTAAGACTGTCCACTGCTTGAATAGATTGACTGGGGCCTTAGACACTACTTTCACTCCGGTCTCTTGGGTGAATCGATCGAGAGAGATGTTGGGGTGAAACCCGATCATTCTTGAGAGGGGTACAAAAAGCTTGGCCACTTTTCCGAAGAGGGTTTTGGGATTGTGAAAGTGATTCACCAAAACGATTCGTCCCTTGGGTTTACAAACTCTTTTCACCTCATTCACAAAAGCAACAGGATCGGGCACAACCGTTGCAACATACATAGCAACAACTTTATCAAAGTAGTTGTCCGGAAAGCTCATCTCTTGAGCATTCATGACCTCAAGAACCTTTACATTCTGAAGATCCCGCTCTTCCTTCAAAGCCTTCGCTTTGGCGAGCATATCTGAAGAAATATCAATGCCATAGACTTCAGTTTCAGCGGGGTAAAGAGGGAGTGAAAGCCCTGTTCCGACCCCCACTTCAAGAACTTTTTCTCCGCCCTGACAGTCGAGGGAGGCAATCGCCTTTTTTCGACCCTCTTCAAAGACCTTTCCAAAATAGAAGTCGTAGACGCCTGAGTATCGATTATAGACCTTTTGAACTGAATCAAGATCGAGGGCTGCCATGGCGGCGACAATGCCCCGAAAAGCCATTTGATTCAAGGGGCAAAGCGGTCAAATTGAAAGGCCCTCATTCATTTGATTCTGGCGCAGGTCGTGCATGTCTCAAAGAGAAGGGCCGAGATTAGAGCCTAGGCGCTTTTGTCGAGGGCTGCCACAATGAGCACGAGCAGGACGGAAAGAGCAAGGCCGAGAAAGATCTTCAGAAAGTCCTTCGCAACAATTGGAAAAACAGAGGTGACGACTTTTTGGGGGTCGTGCTGTCTGTAAACGGCAAATTCTCGACCACAAAGGAGGCCCACAAACACCCAGGTGGTGCTCATGGGAATGTCGTTCATCTCTTTAAAGAAATACAACACAAAGGCATAGGCAAAGTCGATGATGGTGGCCGATCGGACGAAACGAGTTCCGCTTTTATCCAAGACCACCTTCTGGATACTTCCGCCCCTTGCCCAAAAGACATAAGCAAGACCGCTTGTCAGAACTGCCAGGGTGAAAATCAGTTCTCCCACTGACAGGGAGCGCGGCAGATAGACGGCCACATTGGCCATATCGTGTGAGAGCCAGCTCGCCCAGAGAGCAGAAGTGGCAATCCATTGAGTGATTCTCCAGGCTCGTTCGGTTTTGGGGTTTTCAATTCGCTCTCTTTCGTTCAGAAAGCGAGAGAGTACCCACCAAAAACAATAGGCAAAGACGGCGGCGCAACTGTAGCCCAGAATGCTTTTGAAAAGCATATCTTGCAGCAGATCGCCGGCGGCAAAGACTGATAAAACCAAAAAAGTGGTCGAAACAGGAATTCCCACCCGGGTCATTAGCAGCAGAAGGGCAGGGGCGGCGGCATGCCACCACTGAAAGATCTCTGGCCGCGCGATTCGTTGAAGTCTTCCGTAAGAGATGTCGCCGTCATTTGACCACCAACTCCAAAGGAGCACAACGACCATCACGCTAGAGGTGGCGATCCACAGGATGGTCCAAGATATTCTTTTAGACTGTGAGGCGATGAAGGTGCCGAGAGTTTGCAGGCTGTCGTTGGCCACTACAGAATAAGACGCAAGTAGGAATCCAAGAATCATGAAGATAGGACTCAGAGAATCTGGACTCATCTCCTTTAAGACTAGGCGTCTTGATGAGTTAGCAACAATTAAGCTTTCGTCAAAACTCGCCTAAGGGCCGCCTAAGTTTTGAAGGCCTATAGGCCCATAAAGCAGATGGACCACTAGAAGGAGGCCCCAATACTGAGATAATGCTGAAACTGATTCTGGTTGGCGCCGTAGGCGAAATCGTAGCCGAGGGCGGGGATATCGATGCCTCGAAAGTACAGTCGAAGTCCCAGACCCAGACCATTCTTTAGTTTCGTGATCGAAAAACCATCGTCTTCAAAATAGAGAGTGCCGACATCCCAAAATCCGATCCCCCTGACGATGAATCGATTAAAGCGTCGCAAAGGAAACTGAAGCTCGGTCGTCAGAGCGTAGCGAGTATCTCCGCGAAACTCATTGGGGCGATAGCCTCGAAAGTTTTGGCCTCCCGCCGACAACTGTCGGTAAAAGGGGAGCCGCTGTCCAAACTGTGCTACAAATTTTGCGAGCAAGCCGAAAGAGGAGGTCTCTCCAAAGCGATTCCCCCAGTTAAATCGAATGCTTTGGCGAGAATAATCAAAGTCACTCCAGAACCTCTGATCAGACAGGGCGACTTCGAGCTCTGTAAAGATTCCACTCATCAATCCGTCGACATAGTCAGAATTGTCGAATCGAAACCGAATCATTCCGGCCAAATCTGTGCCTCCCTTTAGCTTTTCTGCCAGAAGATCAGAGATCCCATCTTCTTGAAATTTTTGAGTCTGTTGTACCCGACGAAAATAGACTCCGGCAGAGGTTTGAAAGTGAGTCGTCCACTGAACACCCGGAAGGAGGTTGCCCCCATACTCAAAGATTCGAACATCTCGAATTCGGTTTCCGCCTCGATATTCCGGGATGTCCTCCTCTCGAACAATCAGATCGAGATCAATCGTTGCAATGCTTCGAAGAACGCTCGGATCGCGATAGCCCAAGACCGCAGCCTTTCTTCGATTGGAATAGGCCCCTCCAACCAGAATTTGCTTCGAGGAGCCAAACAAATTGGATTCCCCAAAAGCCAAGCCTCCGCCGAGGCTTCCTTGTGACACACTGAAAAAGGGCACAACAAACCAGGTGGTCTTTTCTTTGACCTCAATCTCGATTCGAGAGAAGCCCTGACCGCTTCCATACTGCACTCTCAAATAGACTTCCTCAAAAATGCCCGCCGAAAGAAGGCGTCGTTTGGCTTCGAAGCTACGATCCCGACCCAGTTCGTCGCCCTCCTGAAGGTTGGCAATTCGAAGGACCTCTTCTCTGGTGGTGCGCTCATTCCCGATGACACGAATCTCCTCAATTCGGATGACAGCGTAGGGCCACTCGTCAATCTCGATGTCCTTGGGTTGGCCCATGATCTGAAGGTTGAGTTGGGCCTCAACCCGAAAGCTCAGCAGATGAAAACAA
This sequence comes from Bradymonadales bacterium, assembly GCA_007693605.1. Classification (GTDB taxonomy): domain Bacteria; phylum Bdellovibrionota; class UBA2394; order UBA2394; family UBA2394; genus REDG01. The sequence continues at coordinate 18,280 of REDG01000020.1, read as the reverse complement.
AGACAAAATAGGACAAGAACGAGGCCAGAGGGCGCAGAGACTCCGACTTTCCAGGCGCCTAGGCTTCCTTTGAAAGGCCTTTTGCAAAGGCTTGAGCTGATTGGAGTCTTTCGCGTCGATCTCATTGGGCTTTATCAGAGCCGATTTCGAGCTGAAAATCCAGGTGATCTGCGACAAGCCTGTCTCAGTGCTGGGTCATAGTTGTCGCAGAGAATCCAAAGTGAGCATTTGAGCTCCTAGAGAGCTGAAGCCAGAAAGATTTCGTGAAAACAGGGCTTTAGGCAGAAATCTCTCGGCGGGCTTCTCGCTTTTAAGTCTTGGCACAGCTCTTGCTTAGTTGGGGCAGGCACTTAGAGACCGAGTCGTCATTCTAAGGCCCGTTAACAAAGTTGTGAAAGGGGTAAGTGAGTATGCGATCTCTATTTTTCTTCGTTCTAGTTCTTAGTCTGCTCGGGGGCCTTGGCAGTCCAAGTCGCTCGATGGCGGACTCAAACTTACAGGAAGTGAAGCAGCATCTTCAATTTGGTTCTCAGACCGTTGATGCCCTGGGGGTTCTGCAAGTAGAACTCAAGAAACTATCTCGAGCCTATCAACAGAATCCAGGAAATACGGCGTTTGAACAGTCGGAGCGCGCCGGTTGGATTGCCGATCGTTTAGGGGAGACATTAAGGGCCTACTCGAGAGAGCAGGGCCACTACTTGCTAGTCTATGACAATGACAATCGGCCTCACTATCGGGTGGTTCAGAGTTTTCAGTTGGGAGTCCTAAACTATCTTGCTCAACTGGCATCCTTTTACCAAGCGCGCAAAGATCCCCTGAAGGACACAGACATTACTCGACTTCGAGCGCAAAACGAAATTCTGATTCGAACCCTCAAAGCGGTGACATGGGCTTACCTGGTTAACTCTCCTCAGGATTGGTTGAGGCTCATGGGCCCACCTCTTGAGGCCCCTCAGTTTGTAGCTCCGCTACGACCAGGATGGGAGAATCTTAGCCCCCTGGGGGCAATTGATTTTGCAACGGAATCGGCCAGCCTTCTTCAAGAAAGGGCGGAGATGGCTAGAGAAATCGAACGGAAGGTCATCGATGCCATTGATTTTCTGGCTGAAGATTTGAGTGGAAGATTGGGGATTCAATACAATCCAGCTCAGCTTGATTTACCCGTGCCGCACCCCTTCCAGTTCTATTTTTTCGAGAGGGCCTTCGATGAGTTGGAAGCTCGGGTTAAGTCGATGGAGCGAGAGCATCGGGTGGGAGCCCTCAGAGACCTTAGAGATAAGAATTTTCGGAGCCTTATGAATTTCTGGGGCGAAGTTTATCAAAGCCTGTCTTATTTTGACTCAATCGGCAAAGTGGGCCAGCTTGAGCTTCAACGAGATCCGGTCTTGGCTTACGCTCAAAGTCTCGATCTGAGCTTTATGGGACTTCATAAAAACCTCTCAGAGATTGGCGGGGCTTCTCGTCACTTTACCGATATTGGCTTTCAGATTGCCGACCTGATGGGTTCTGGCGGATCGATTCAGACGACTCTCGCTCAGATGGAAGTGGATGCCAGCATCTGGTTGCAGGCCATCTATGAGCCCGTTCGTGCAGAGGGAATTCAGTTAACCAATTCAACTCGAAGTCTTCAGATCCTGAATCAGAGAGGATGTTTGGTTTGTTAAGAGGGCTCCGGCTGAGTAGTCTAGTTTCTTGTTGGAACAGGCCCAGCCACAGCCTCTGCTAGAAACCAGCTTAGATCGGCTTTGCTCTTCTAGACTGCTCTTGGCCCCAATGGTGGGGCTGTCTCACTACGCTGTTCGAAAGGCCTTGTCTGAATTCCTGCCAGAGGGGGTCAAGGCCCTTTGGTATACAGAGATGCTTTCTTCTCGACGGCTTCCTTACGAAAGGGAGGCTCAAAAGCCCGAGTTATACTTTAATGATCGAGATCAAGGGCTTTGCCCTCAACTCCTAGGAAACGATGAAAATTTGATTCGTGCCTCTATTGAAAAGTTGGAGTCTTGGGGGGCCGCTGCGATTGATATGAATATGGGATGTTCCGTTCGAAAAGCATTACAGCACAACTATGGCGTTTCTTTGATGGGCGATATCCGTTATGCCGCCCGAGTCTTGGCGATGGCGGTGAGAGCGACGAAGTTGCCGGTCTCGGTCAAGCTTCGAGCCGGATTTCAAAAGGATGCGAACTACCTCTTATCTTTCACCAAGGCTTTAGAGAATGAAGGAGCCGCTTGGATCTGTCTTCACCCTCGAACGGCCGACCAGAAAAGGCGAGGGGTCGCGGATTGGTCTCAAATCCGTCTCGTGAAAGAGAACTTGAAGATACCTGTCATTGGAAATGGAGACATACAGTGCTTAGAAGATGTTCAAGAGATGTTTCGACAAACTGGCTGTGATCGAGTGATGGTCGGCAGAGCCGTCTTGGCAAAACCCTGGTTGTTTCGGGCGGAGACTTCGTGTGAATTGAGGGACTACCAAAAGTTTTTGTTGAGAGTTCTAGAACTTTTGAGGCTCTATCCTGATGAGTCACAGTCTTTACGAAAGTTTAAGTTTTTAGTGTACCACAGCTCCGTTTGGTTGGAGTTTGGTCACATTCTCTACACTAAGGTGCGAGCGGCCAAGGCTTTGCAAGACCTAACAGTCGTGGTGCAGGAGTTCTTTGCAAGACCAAGAAGGATGTTTCTACGAACGGATTTGAGGCGATGATGAGTGATGGAATGGCATGGATTTGGGTTCTCTTTCTCTTAATCTTTTTGATTCCGGTTCTGCAGCAAAGGCTTCTGGCTCGGGCAAGAAAGAAGTTAATGGCTCGAATCGAGAAAGAAAGCGGGTCTCGTGTCATCACCTTGGTGCATCGGCAAGAAGCTTTGAGTTTTTTAGGCCTGCCATTTTTTAAGTACATTAGCATTGAAGACTCCGAACAGATTTTGAGAGCCATTCGACAAACAGATTCTGAGCGGCCAATTGATTTGATTCTTCACACTCCCGGAGGTCTAGTCCTTGCCTCGCTTCAGATTTCGAAAGCTTTGCAGAGGCATCCCTCTCGGGTTCGAGTTCTGATCCCTCACTATGCGATGTCGGGCGGAAGCATGCTCGCGATTGCTGCGGATGAAATCCTGATGGATGCAGCCGCGGTGCTGGGGCCGATCGATCCCCAGATTGGAGGGTATCCGGCAGCCTCTTTAGTACGGCTTTTGTATCAGAAGCCTCGTGCAAAAATTGGAGATCAGATGCTCATTTACGCCGACATTTCAGAAAAGGCTTTGGTACAGATTCGCTTTCAACTGGAATCTCTCTTGAAGAAAAGCCTTCCTGAAAGGGCTGAAGAGCTGAGCCGAGTCTTGAGTGAGGGAAGGTGGACGCATGACCACCCCATTAGCTTTGAAGAAGCGAAATCCCTTGGCCTGAAGGTGAGTTCTGATCTGCCCGACTTGGTTCATGATCTTTTGGAGCTTTATCCTCAGCCCAGTCGCAGGATGGGAAGTGTGGAGTACCGACGGCAGCGGAACAAGCCTCAGAACCCCTCAAAACCCAGCGGAAACGGAGAATCCGCTTAGAGATTGCCGAGCCAATGATGCCCCAACGGCCCAAGTGCTGAAAAATTCTGAAATATTTTGGGGTGGCTTGAGTCTTTTTCAAAATTCCGTTAGAAGGGGGGTCAGTTTGAGTCAGGGTTTGTCGTGATCAATTTGGTGAAGGGAGATTCCATGTTACTTACTAGGCTTATTGCATTGACGATTGTCGCTTCTTTTCTTTTGAGTGCTGAGAAGAGGCTGTGGGCAGACCAAGAGCCTAGCTCGGAGGCAAACTTCTCGCTGGAGAATCTTCTGGCCGAAGGAGTGGAACTGACTCCTGAGGATATGATTTTTCTGCAACACGCCCTGTCTAATGTTGAGGGTCAGCTCGATGAAGAGCTTTCAAGGCTAGGCGATCTGGAGGCCCGCCTAGAGAGACTTGAAGATTTGGAGGCTTTGATTGATTCCGGTGATTTTTCTGAGGAGAGTCTTCGGCTAAGACTTCAGGCCTTAGCTCGATTCTCTAAATCCTATCAGTCCAGGTCATATCAGCGAATGACTTTCGAGGGCGATCTTGTTTGGCGCGAAGACCCCGTGAGTGTGGGTGGCTTTCTCTTAAGCTTTCAGGATTATGAGAGATTTTTATTGGCAACGACCTCTTCAGAGCTTTCAGACTGGCTGACAGAGAGTGTAGCGATCTTAGAGCTCTCGATTGATGAGCAGAGTCAGAGGATTGCTGATTTGGAAGCCCGTGAGAAAGAGATTCAGCTCGCTCTGGATGTTCGTTCTAAAGAGTCGAGCTTTGCAGAAGAACGGCAACCTAGTCGCGGCTATGGCGTTCGCATGTGGTTAGATTAGACATACGATCACTTAGATTGTGGGCAGGGCTTTTGGGCCCTGTCGGATTTTTTCTCTCTCTTCGGATAAGTCTGGCAACGGATTTGGGCCCTGAAGCTCAAGTCGTCTTGGGTCTTTTGTGGTGGATGCTGCTTTGGTGGATATTTGAAATTGTCCCCCTTTTTGTCACCGCACTTCTTCCGGCCTTAGTTCTTCCGATTCTGAGCTCTCTTGAGTTTGCTGCCCTCTTGTCTCGCTACTCTTCACCGGTGATTGCCTTGTTCTTGGGGGGATTCTTGTTATCGGCCGCAATTGAAAAGTGTGGGCTTCATCAACTCTTTGCTCAAGCGATTCTAAGAGCCTTCGGATCGAAGAAGTCGGCCGTTTTGCTGGCCATGATGACGGCCACCGCCTTTATGTCGGCCTGGATCTCCAATACGGCGAGTGCCGTGATCGCCTTGCCGCTCGTGCTTTCTGTACTTCGATGGCAGGCGAAGGAAGACCCCGCATATTCTCGAGCCCTCTTGCTGGGAGTGGCCTATGCGGCTTCGGTCGGAGGGGTGGCAACCATTATCGGAAGTCCTCCGAACGCGATCTTGGTAGGCTATTTGGCTGAGAATGGCATTTCAATCTCCTTTCTTCAGTGGATGCTCTTCGCCCTTCCTTTGAGCCTGGGCTCTCTCATCGTGGTGTGGCTGTATTTGAGTCGGGTGGCCTGTCGATTTGATCGAAGCGAGTCTTTAGAGATTCCAAAGTTCAGTTCTTGGAGTCTCGATCAAGCTCAAAGACGAACTCTGATTGTGTTCTTGTCGGCTGTTTTTCTTTGGATTTTTAGGGCTCCTCTTTCACAGCAATTTGGCATTCAAGGCTTAACCGATGAGATGGTGGCCTTGTCGGCGGCTTGCCTGCTCTTTCTGATTCCGAGCGGTAAATCTTCGGAGCGACTGCTAGAGGCGCCTGACCTTCAAAGAGTGTCTTGGGGAATTTTGATTTTGTTTGGAGGGGGTTTGGCGCTTTCGTTTGCTGTGCAAGAAACCGGTCTTGCTGAATGGATCGCTCTTCAGTTGAAGTTTTTGAATCAATTTCCAAGCTTCTTTGTGATTTGGGGCGTTTGCCTTTTAGCGATCTTCATGACTGAGGTGACTTCAAATACGGCCATTGCGGCCCTTTTGGTTCCGCTCGTTGCGGGGTTGGGGAGCTATTTTGACTTGGATGTGGCGGCTCTGTTGATGGCGACCGTATTGGCCTGCTCCTTTGCCTTCATGCTTCCGATCGCCACACCCCCCAATGCCGTGGTGTTTTCATTGGGCAAACTCAAGATCAAAGAAATGGCAAAAGCCGGATTGGCTCTCAATCTTTTCTTCTCTCTGGTAGTGGCCGTCTTTTCTAGTCTCTGGCTTCCACTGATTCTAAGGTGGACGACTTTGTCACTCGATGGTTTGGAGACTGTAGGTCCGTAGCACGGCTCGACCCGCATCCAAGCGAAAGCGATCCTGCAGCCGTTGGTAGCCCGAAGCCGTGATCGTGATTCGGTAATCTCCTTGTGCGAGTTTAACGCTCACTCGACCCGTTCGGTCGGTCGTCAATCTGGTTTCTTCTCCTCGGTTCAACTCTCTAATCAGCACTTGAGCTTCTAGAGCTTCACCGGCTTCGTTCGTAATGGTGACCACAAGATCTCCCTGGTTAACCGCTGTTGCGGGCCTGAGTTCAACATTGGCCGTGATCGCTTCTCCAGGCTGCAAATTATAGAATTGAGTGGCCGTCTCAAAACCGCTGGCAGAGAATTGGATTCTTCCTGAGAAGCGAGGAAAGTAGCGCAAGAACTCTCCGTTCGAGTCGGTCTGACTGGGTTGAATGGAGTCGAGATCCGGAAAACTCACCACGACATTTTGCATGGGCCGTTTCGTCTCTGCATTGAGGACTTGGCCTTGAATGGTATTGTAAGAAAGGTCCCTTCGAAGTTGAGCCAAGGTCTTCTCTCTGGAATCGAGGTTCTCCTGTAGAAGGCGATAGGTTTGAGCGTCCACATTGATTTCTCCTTCGCGCTTTCCAAACTGAGAAAGCCCGAAGCCGAGAATCAAGTTCCAGGTCGGAACTCGATAGACGACAGGAATCTCGTCCGCGGGAGTGGCCCGAAAACTGCTGAGATTCAGGTCTGTCGCCGCAAAGACTTCAATGTTTTTGTGGGGGAGTGGGCGGCTCTTTGCGCCCACCGTCAGCCATTTGGGGCTTCGAGAAAGCCCCACCTTCGAAACATACTCAAGGTTGAACTCCAAAACCGGTCTCACAAAGCCCAGAGGCGCTTCGAAGCCTAAACCAGCGGTGATGGCATTGGCATTGAGAGAGCGGGTGGCAAATCGGTCAAAGTCAGAGATGTCTCGCGAACTGTCGAAGAAGCGGCCAGAGTCTTTAGTTCGAAAGCCGAGGTTGCCGTGAACCAGCAAGGGGATTTGATAGGTCTCTGTAAAGTCAAAACTGGTGATGAGCTGGGGGTGAACGGCCAGGCCCTTAAAAAACCGAGTGATTTTCGAAAAATCAACCGAGAGGCTTGCGCCTCCGAACCAAAAACCGCTGCGACCTAAAATTCTCTCGCCGATGTCATCCATGCCTGTGACGGCTGCCCCAAAACGAGCGAAGGTGAAGTTCTGCACAAAGCCTCCTAAAGTTTGAGTCGCATAAGCGGGCCCTCCGTGGGCGGCCAGATGCAGAAAGGGCAATATGTCGTAGCCAGCCGCGATAGTCGCGCTCATGACTTCGTTGCTTCTTCCGTCTTTCAAGGCGTTTGAGGTGCTAGAAAACTGCAGAGAGCTTCGAAAAGAGTAAGCCCCCTGTTCCAGATCCCCGGCAGAGAGAATTCGAAAGCCGCCTTTCCGAGCATCTAAGGCTTCTCCGCTTCGGTCGGAACCGTCGCTAGAGCCAGGCATCAATAGGAAGCTTGAGAAGAAAAGCAGAGAATAGAGGGACTGTTTCATAGCCCTCTTAGTCTAAGGCAAACTGGGGCGAGGCCGAAGCAGTATTTTCTGGGCAAAACTCAGTCGTCGGTGCTAGTTATTGAAGAGTTTTTGGCAACGCATCACTCGACAGCCCCATCTTCAGAGCTTTTGCAGGAAAGACGAATAAGAGTCTTCATCGTCTTGGCGGGCGTTTTCTTTTCAGCCATGACGATGCTCAATATCATTGGGATTACGAAGTTCGTACAGTTGGGGCCCCTTGCCCTGGCCGTGGGCGTTCTTCCTTACCCCCTGACCTTTCTTTGCACCGATTTGATTAGCGAGCTCTACGGTCGAAAGAGGGCTAACTTCGTCGTTTGGGTTGGCCTGGGTCTGAATCTCTTCGTTCTGGGGGTGATTTGGCTCGCGCAAAGCCTGCCCTCTGTTTCAGAAGACCTTCAAGCGCCCTGGCAGGTTTTGAGTTTAAGGGAGTCGCTACCCCTACCCAGTGGAGAGTTTTCTGGCACCGAGCCTGAACTCTTCTTTTTTATCTACGCCTGCACGACAGGGGCCGTATTGGCTTCAATGGTGGCCTATGTCACAGCTCAGTTTTGTGATGTCGCTCTCTTTCACTTTTGGAAACGAGTGACCAAGGGTAAGCATCTTTGGCTCCGGAACAATGCCAGCACAGTGATTTCTCAACTGGTGGATAGCATCATGGTGATTGGGATTACCTTTGGAGCGAGTTATCTGAGGGGAGATCAGAGTCTTAAAACCATGCTCCTACTGGTGGCTAGCAATTATTCCTTTAAGTTGGTGACGGCTCTTCTCGACACCTTGCCACTGTATTTTCTGGTCTCAAAGTTATCTCGCTATCTTCAAATCAACAGCAAAGAAATTCGATAAACTCGGTCTGTTTGGCTGACCAGATCTAGGACGGCAAAGCGTCGTCAGCCGTGCCATTCCTCATTTTGGTTCTGGTAGTCCGAACTTCCTCTCGAAAGTCTTAGGCTGCTCTAGGGCAAGGAATATCTGAAGCCTCGCAGATTCCTGACAAAAAGTTCCAGATCTTCTCCGCCATCTCAAGCGAAGCTTTCTCTGCCCTCTCCTGATCGGCTTGAGAGAAAGAGTCAAGAATCTCGGAAATGGCCTCGGTGTGGTACTCGTCCGCTTTCTGATGCAGCTCAAAGAACTCCAAGCTTCTAGAGTCTGTGATGTCGTAATGCTCCTTAAGCCCTCGAATCTTGGTCTCAGCGACCTCAGGAATCTGGTGCTCATAGGCGAATAGAGCGGCGATGGCTTCGGGCGCAGACTTCCGACAATTCTTAAAGAAGCCGTCAATGAGTTCCCGAGTTCGAGGCAGAAGCTTTTCGTTTGCGATCTCTTCTCGCTTCACACCCAAGCCCTCAGCGAATCGTTTCCAAAGCTCTGGGTGGTTGTCTTCTCCTCTTTCTTCATCAATCAAGTTTTCTAGTAAAATCTGTCTGGCTTTGAAGTCGGTGCAGGAAGAATGGGCCGCGCTGACATATCTTGGAAAGGCGTCGACATGGTGAGAATACTGCTTCGCATAGAGTTGAAGTGCGTTCATAGGAAGCTTTCCTTCATTCCAGGCCTGATAGAAGGGGTGTTGCAAAACATGAAACTTTTTAAGTGTCTCGACCAAATTTTTTGAAAAGCATTTATTTTCCATCGGGCCAGGCTACGAATTTTCGGCTCAGCACGCAAGCGCTAACGATTAAAGTAAAGCCTTTGTGCTCGTGTTCGCACAAGCGCACGATTTTGTGCTTGCTCACCGATCAAAGCGACTTGGGTTCGGTGGACACTTGGCAGGTTTTCGACCGGATGAACTCTCACCCAACGCAAAGCGCTGGGGCGCTCGCAGCTTCCACTCCAGCGCAACAGAAAGTCTCGATGAGAACTCGACAGAACAATTTCTTCAAACTCCGCTCTTTCTTCGATCGTGCAGTTCGCTCTCCTCGGAAATTCAACCGCCTGAATATCCTTCAATCTTTTTGATTTGAATTTCTCTAGGCTTTGCCTCTCTGCCTCGGTTCGAAGCTCTCTTTCAAAACCCAAAATGTCGTAAGCGGCGACTCGCCACTCGATGACAATTCGCTCTCCTGCCTGAACCAGGCTTAGTCTGGCCTCTCCGTGAACATGGGCTGTCCCTATCGGGGCAAAGAGCGTCAGGCCGAGAAACAGGCTAAGAGCGAACCGAGAGGCCCTGTAAATGGCCGATTTGAGCCCCTCTCGAGGCAATCGTCTGACGAGCCTTCCGTTCTTTTGCCCAATCCAAAGAATTTTCATGCCCCCATTTTGGGGAGATTTTGTCAGAGATCAAGTTAGAAGATCGACGAGATTGCCCCATCATTTCAGTAGCTTACGGGAGGCCATTTTCAGCCAAAAAACCTCCTTACCAAAGACAGATGCCAATATCTGAAAAAACGGAAATCCTCTAGGCATCGAAGGAGGAGATGCGTGCATGTTGAGAGATCTCGTCATTCTAGAAAGTTGGAAGCGGCAGCGCCATCCCAGGGTCCATTTGATCGATGTACGGAAGATTCAGGACTTCTACCGAGAGCAGCTTCCTGGTGCCATTCAAATCGGGCTCGACGAGTTTTTTGAGGAAAAGGTTCAAGAGGTGGTCCACGGCCTCGATGAGATGATTTTACTTTATTCTAAGGAGTCGGAGCCCGACAAGGGAATAGAGGCCTCTGAACGATTGGGGCGATTGGGCTTCCGAAATGTTCGTTTGTTCTGGGGGTCTGAGGGGTCCGAGCAGAAGAGTCTGCCGGCCTAGATCTACAGGCTTGCGTCTGGGGGGTCTTTGATTTAGGACAGCGGCATGAAAGGGCGGAGTGATTTCAATGCCAGATGCCTCGAATGAGCAAAAGCTTTTTCGGCGTCCTCGAATTTTTCGACGCCTGCCCGAGATGGGCTGGTGGTCTCGTCGGTGGGGTTTTCGACCTCGACTGTTCTTTCTGTACTTTCCCGTTTTTGCTTCGATCACGGTTTTGGTCATCAGTCTGACCCAGATGATTCTTTGGCTGTCCCCTGAAGAGAGCCTCAGGCTGATCGCAGGCCGGAATATGAAGTTCAATACCTCTCTTGGGCTTTTTGCTCTGTCTTTGGGGATGATTCTGATTTTCCTCTCGCAGAGATTTTTCCGCCTAGGCGGCCTCAGTGTCTTGGTGGTTTGTGTTTCGCCCTTCGTTTTTCTGTTGGGACTGATGAGCGGGCTTCAATATCTGTTTTCCGTTGATTTCCTGATCGATCAACTCTTCATTCGAGATGTCTTGCTCGGAGGGAGTTCTCAACATCCTGGTCGAATGGCCCCTCAAACGGCGATTTGCTTTCTCTCGATGGGGGCCACATTGACCTATATGTCGGTGAGTAAGATTCGAAAGACTTGGGTCGAGCAGATTTTGGTGGCCCCCGCTTCAGCGGTGGCCGCTCTCGCCCTGATCGGCTACGCCTATCGGTATCCGAACTTTTATCAGGTCTCTAGTTTTGTGCAGATTGGAGAGTGGACGGCCTTTTCGTTTTTGCTGCTCTCCGTGTCTGTCTATTGCCTCAAGCCAAGATTTGGGGTGATCGGGCAGCTCTCAGACGAAGAAATTATTGGCCCTGTTGCTCGTCGCTTAGCTCTCGCCACTTTGGGCATTCCCTTCTTTGTCGGCTGGTTGGTTGTTGCTCTAGAGACGCGCGAACTCCTGTCTGGAATTCCATCCATTTCGCTCTTTATGGTGGGAAATATTTTGGGCTTTGGCACTCTCATTTTCTTTGCGCTGCGAACGCTGAAGCGAGTCGATTCACAACGGTCTGAAGCGATCGAGGCCCTGCGTTTGAACAAGGAGCGGGCCACCTTCTTGGCAGACTCGAGTAAGGTTTTGAGTTCCTCATTGGACTTCAATCAAACGACCGAAAATTTGGCGCGGCTTGCCGTTGATTACATCTCTGACTGGTGTGTGATTGATCTTGCAGACGAACGGGGCAACTTCAAAAGATTTGCGGCCGTTCATCGCAGTCCTGAAAAGGCCGAGCTCATGAAGAAGCTCGCAAGTTACCCGCCACTTTTGATGGAAGATCAGATGCTTCGGCGAGCCATTGAGACTCGAGAAACCATTCTTTTTAGAAATGCGGATGTTGGTCAGATTGAATCGTTGATGCCAGATGTTGAGAGACGAGAGCTGTGGTTAAAAATTGGGGTGAAGTCGGGGGTTTTACTGCCACTCCACGCCAGAAATCGAATTATAGGATTGATCAGTTTTGTAAAGTCTGAGGATGAGACTGGCTATGGGCCGGAAGATGTGCCCCTGCTCGAAGAGTTTGCCAGAAGAGCCTCTTACGCCATCGACAACTCTGTTTTATATCGAAGGTCGCAAGAGGCGATTGAGCTAAGGGATGAGTTTTTCTCGATTGCTTCTCACGAGCTGAAGACGCCAATCTCTGCCCTGAGCCTGCACCTTCAGTTGATGCGCAGAATGCTTCGCTCTTCGGAGTCTATCGAGGATCTTCGACGAGTCTTTGGCTCAAAGATGAAAGATATGGATAGGCAGATGGACCGCTTAACGGCCCTGATTGAAAACCTCTTAGATTTGTCTCGTCTGCGGAGTGGTAAGATTAAGCTTGATCCAGAGTATTTTGACTTTGCTGAGATGCTTCGTGAGGTGGTTGCGAGAACTCAGCCGATGGCGCGACATCGGGGAATCAAAATGAGTTTGACCGCCAATGAATCCGTTTTTGGTTGGTGGGATCGATTTAGAATGGAACAGATCATTAATAATCTGTTAACCAACGCAGTAAAGTACGGAGAGCATAAGCCGATCGATATCGACCTCAGTTCAGACGGAAAGAGGCTGAGAGTGTCGGTAAAGGATCGTGGTGTCGGAATTCCATCTCGTGATCAGCAAAAGATCTTTGATCGATTTGAGCGGTCAGTCCACAGCTCTCAAGTGAGTGGTTTAGGTTTAGGTCTCTATATTGTCAGTGAGTTTGTAAAGGCGCATCAGGGAAGAATCGAGCTTTCTAGTGAACTGAATAAGGGCTCTTGTTTTAGGTTGGAGTTTCCGATTTTTATATCACAAGAGGATTGCTTGCGACTTCATGATGAGAAAAGGGAGATGAGCGATGAGAGAGAAATCAAAGTGGCGAATTCTTCTGGTTGAAGATGATCCTGGCATCGGCGAGCCGATGGAAGAGCTACTCATGTTTGAAGGCTATGAGGTGGTGTGGGTGAGTTCGGGTCGAGAGGCCTTGAGAAAGTTAGACGAAGATGAGCTTCCTCATATGATTTTATTGGATATCATGATGCCCGATATGAACGGTTGGGAGTTTCGAGAGAAGCAACTTCTTCACTCGGAAAGGGTTGCCGATATTCCTGTTTTTGTCTTGTCGGCTGACCGTCGATCAGAGTTTCGAGTGGACGCCACCAAGCGGGAGTTCTTTTTCCCAAAACCCATCGATGTGGAGAATTTGGCCAATCAAATGCAGTTGAAGCTTGCGGAGTACTACTCGGGTGACAGTCGCTTTTGATGTAATTTGCCTTTGTTTATGTCGGAAAGATCGTGTTGAAAAGTTCCGTGCGTGATTTTACGGCACATTTGTCGTAGATCGTGGATACATAGAACTTAACCGTGGGCTCTGTCGTATCCGCAACATTGGCAATCTCTTTGTTCGAAAGGCCTTTGAGAAGGAGCCGTGTAATCTCTCTTTCTTTTGGGGTCAACTGATGGGCGTCTAAGAAGCGATCCACCGCAGCCCCCAAGCCCTTGGGCTCAAGCCATGCTTTGTTTAGGGCTTTCACGAGTTCTTCTGCTTCAAAGGGCTTTTCAAGAAGGCCTACCGCTCCTCGGTTAAGAGCCTCTTTTGCGATCTTCAAGTCGGCGTGAGAGCTCATCACAAGAACGGGAATCCCTTTCTCCTCGACCTCTCGAACCAGCTCAAGCCCCTCGCGGCGCCCAGACTTAGAAAGATAGATGTCAACAATCAGTGCGTGGTAGCTATCTTTTTCCAATTCTGCTCGAGCCGCCTCTAGGGTCGAAACCCAAGTGACTTCGAGATCTTTGGCTTTAAGTTGAGTCGAGATCCACTTGCCGACAATCGAGTCATCCTCGACCACCAAGACCTTTCCTCGTAAGGGAAAATATTCAGATTCCATGCTTTTAAATTTCACCATGCCGGAGCCTTACTTCGAATCAGCCATTCTGCCAATGGGCAATTCGGGCCAGGCCCTGACTTAAGTAAGGTATTGGAATGAGCAAGCTTTTAGGGATGCGCTTTCACTTGATCTTCTGTTTGGTTGGGGTAGCCTCCTCAAGTCTCGATCTGGATCTAGAACCAGAGCTAAAGGAGGTCAGACGGGCTGTGAGTCGATCGGATGATTTCAGTCAGCAGATACACAATTTAAAGGGCCCCCTGGCGGTCATTAGCCTTGGGCTCAACCTCCTTCAGAAGACTTTAGAGAGCGAAGGGGTCTCCTCCGCAAAGACTTTGAAGCTGGTGTCCGAGTTGCAAGATCGGGCCAGTCTTCTAAACCAAAGAATCGATGAGCATTTTGAGGGTCGGGAGACGGAAGTGCCAGACTAGCAGAGAGATGGGCGCTTAGCGCCACTCCCCCAGAAAAGGATCCCCCACCCTGGGTGTGTTTCAGGGAGGTAAGGATGACGATGAGTGGGAGGGGGATCCTTTGCCGAGCCCGTCGGACTCGGCGGTGTGGGAGTGAAGGAGTCTTAAATCCTTGCTTGTTAAAGACAGCTTAAGGATTTTAAGAAAGAAAGTCCTTTCGCAGAGGTAAAACTCTGTAACAGTTTGTAAATTGGGCTCAGGACGCTTGAAGCTCTAGAGCCTGAAGTTTAGGAAAGAGATTGTGGGAGTTCGAATGATTCAAGTTTTGTTGATTGATGATGATGAGAGACTTGGCAGCCTGTTGACCGAGTACTTTGGCCGTTATGACATTCAGCTCGAAACGGCGGAACATCCCGATCATGGTTTAAAAAAGCTAAAAGAAAAGGCCTATGATTTTGTACTTCTGGATGTGATGTTGCCTGAGCGAGATGGCTTTGAAGTCTGTCGAATGATTCGAGAGAAGAGCCAAGTTCCCATCATTATGTTGACCGCTCGCGGGGAGCTGGCGGATCGAGTGGTGGGTTTAGAAATTGGCGCTGACGATTATGTTTCAAAGCCCTTTGAGCCGAGAGAGCTGGTCGCTCGCATTGAGAGACTGCATCGACGCATGCGGTCATTTCGAACCCAAACCAAAGATCTTCTTGAGTTTTCCGGCCTTAGACTCGACAGAAACCGAAGAAAACTTTTTGTTGAAGAGACAGAAGTTGAAATGACGACGACCGAGTATCAAATCTTTGAAGTGCTGGCGACGAATCCTTCGAAGAACTTCTCTCGAGATGAGATTCAAAATGCCCTGCGGGGAGTAGAGGCCGATGTCTATAGTCGATCGATTGACATTATGATCAGTCGAATTCGACAGAAGCTAAAACAGGCAGGTCTTAAGAGAGAAGTGATCAAAACCGTCTGGGGAACTGGCTACAGTTTCTTGCCCTAGTTGAAAATGACAAATCGTTCTCGAATATTTCAGTCTCTCTTTGCAAAGCTTCTCACGATCTTTCTGATGAGCATGGGCTCTCTCGCCCTTGTGGCCTATGGCTTGATTGAGCTGTCTCGATCGAAAGATCCAGATCGGCCAGTCATGGACAACTTGTCTCGTTATGCAGAGTACTTGGCCAGTGATATTGGAAGCCCCCCCAATTTGACTCGTGCACAAGAGATTAGTGATCGGGTTCGGATCAATATCGCTATTTTTCATGGGGAGATATCTTGGAAGACGAACGCGGACATGCCAATTCCCGAGAGAGCAAGACAGGCTCTGGTGCAGCCCTCAACGGTCACCACCAAAACGGCCTACTTTATCTTCTTTACCCGAGGGCCATTCACTTTTGTTTTTGAGATTCCGAAGGTGAACGAGTTCGAGTGGAGAGCCTGGCGGTTGATCGTCGCTGGAGTTTTAGCGTTTTTGATTTTGCTTTTTAGTTATCAGGCTGTCTCAAGAACCTTAAAGCCTCTCAGTTGGATTCGTGAGGGTGCGATTCGAATGGGTCGGGGTGATTTTCAGACGCGACTTCCCGAGATCAAGGGAGATGAGCTAGGAGAGCTGGCCGTCGAGATCAATGAGATGGGATCGCGAATTGAGAAGCTTTTGGAATCGAAGAGGCAGCTTCTGTTGGCGATCAGCCATGAGGTGCGCACTCCTTTGACCAGGGCTCTTGTCTCTGCTGAATTCATTAAAGACCGAAGCGTGAAAGACGCCTTGGTGGCGGACCTGAAAGAAATGGGCAAGCTCACAGAAGAAATTTTAGAGGCAGAGAATATGGGGTCGCGACACTTTCAGCTCAACCTGGAGCGGTGTCGAGCTTCGGACATTCTACTTCAGATCGTGGAAGATAAATTCGAGGCTCAAAAGGATCGTCTAGAGATTCACTGCCAAGAATCGAGTCTCGATTGGACGTGCGATATCACTCGAATGAAGTTGGTTTGGAAGAATTTGATCGAGAACGCCCTGACCCATTCGGGGAAGTCAGAGCGAGCGGTTCAACTTCGACTTGAAGAGACTCCCGATCTCGTTTCCTTTGAAGTGAGGGACTACGGTCAGGGCGTATCTTCAGAGCATATTCCGCACCTTACAGAGGCTTTCTATCGAACCGACGCTTCGAGGCGACGACATACCGGTGGCTACGGGCTCGGACTTTATCTGTGTCGCCTAGTCGTTGAAGCTCATGGCGGCAAAATCAAAATCGAAAGCCAAGTTGCACAAGGAACTCGAGTGCGGACTCAAGTTCCGAGACAAGTTTCGCTCAAGAACTCCTAGAGGCTCGAATACTAGTGGACCACTATTGACCTCGGGCTACTTGCTTTAGCTTTCGAATGATGCCCCCCAAGATTGGGAGCTGCTCGTACAGAAAGGCTCCGGCGTCAAAATAATCTCGATGATACAAGCAGAGCTTTGATTCGCGCGAGAACCGAAAGTGAGAGAGGCCTTCTAAAGAGACCTCTTTGCCTCGATTCAAGCGCGGATGGATGACTCTCATCCGCCAGAATAGGAGAGACTCAAAGTCTTTCGTCCATTCGTCCTGAAACTCAAACTCGATTTCTTTCAGATTTTCATAGAGTCGAGAGTAGTAAGACTTCATGGCCTCCACGCCGTGATGCTCCCCCAGAGGATCAACAAAATGAATCTTGGGATCATAAAAGGCTTCCACTAGATCAAGGCGATCCGCGCGAAAATTCCGAAAGAAGTCTTGAGGGCTCATGCCGACGATCTTCGGCGATTCGACATTCTCTGTCGAGTTCGAAGCAGCACGAAAAGAAGGAAACTGGGAGCCAGCAAAAAGTAGATCAGCTTCATGCTCCAACTGCTCAACGCATGAGAGGACAATGTCGAAAAGTATAAGCTGACGGCGTAAAGGCCGTAGGCCAGGAGCAGAAAAACGCCTTCTCGTTGGCTTAGGCGTCGATGACTGAGAAAAGCGAGAATCATAAGAATAGAAGCAGCCAAAAGTACGGGCAGGTCTCGACTCAAGAGTTCAGGGCTCACCTGAAGGTTCGCAGGGGCGATAATGACCGAGATTCCCAAAACTCCCAGAAGGTTAAAGATATTACTTCCAATGGCATTGCCAATGGCGATGCCAGACTCTCTCTTGAAGGCCGCTGAGATTGAGGTGGCGACTTCAGGAATGCTCGTGCCGACCGCAACTAGGCTGAGACCAACAATCAGTTCACTTACACCGGCCGCTCGGGCCAGATTAGCGGCGCCGGCCACAAACCATTGAGAGCCGAAAATCAAGCCCGTCAAAGTCACCAAGAAGATCAGAGCTTGCAGGCTCAACCCCCTCCAAGACTTTGCAATGGCCCGACTTTCTTGGCGCTTTGGTTTTTTTGAAAACTGAAAGAGGCTTGCAAGATAGAGCGCCAAGAGACCGAGGAGAATCCAGCCCTTGAGTGGATCAAAGCTACGGCCATAGGCCATCCAGGCCACAAGCAGGCTCGCCCCAAAGGCGATAGGAAGATCGAAGCGCAACAGTCGACGACTGACAATGACCGGAAAGATAGCAGCCGTTAGTCCCACAATGACAAGGCTATTAAACAAATTGCTTCCGACGATATTGCCTAAGGTCATATCGGCCTTGCCTTGCAGCGCGGCAATACTGCTGACGGCAAGTTCTGGGGCGCTTGTACCAAAGGAGACGATAGTGAGCCCGATTAGGAGCTTGGGAATGGAGAGAGTCTGGGCGATTTTAACTGAGGAATGGACGAGATACTCAGCCGAGATGCTGAGGAGACCGAGTCCCAAGAGAACTTTTATCACATCAATCCACATTCAGAGACCTCTTTGAATTGAATACAACTTCAAAAGTGAGTTTAATGAAAGATATGATTCGATTTTTTGCATGGACCTTCAGCCTTTGGGGGCTCGGCCTTGTTCTGGAAGGGGGGGTCTCGGCGCTTTGCGTTTCGAATTCTTTTGCGAATTTGAGAGCCGCCCCAGGAACTCAGCATGAGCAAACCGGCCGGGTCTTTCGCTTTACGCCCCTAAAGGAAGTGTCAAAACATGGGAGGTGGCATCAGGTCGAAGACCTGGACGGAAACAGGCACTGGGTAAGGGAGGATTTGGTCAGTCGAGACTTTCGCTGTGCAGTGGTAAAAAACGAGTACGCCAATTTGAGAGCCGGACCTGGCACGAATCACGCTCAAGTGGGCGCCCAGAGAGCCGATCGCCTGGTCGCTTTTCGCCTGATCAGAGAGCAAGGCGCCTGGGTCGAGCTGGAGGATGTTGAAGGCGATCGGGTCTGGATCCACCGACCTCTTCTTTGGATTCCAAGATAGTCGTTGGGAGTCCGCATCTCATTTCATCCACTATGACTTTTTTGCGCAGTTGTAGTTCATGGAGACATTCCTGACACTGGGCTGTAGCAGTGTCCCTCAGCCGAG
>REDG01000021.1 GCA_007693605.1 Bradymonadales bacterium | reverse complement strand
GATACCGCATCTTCGCTCTATAAGCCGCATTGCCATGCATTTAGATTTTTTCATTGCAGATTAAGGTTGAGCTTTCAGAGCGAAAGCTAGAGCAATTAGAGCCAGTGTTCTGATTTGATTTGGCAAATTAAAAATAGTGCCTAGAAAAACCCGTCAACTAAAAAATAAAAATAAGTCCCTTGAAAACTTATTTTTATTTTTTGGGGAAGAATGAGGGAGTCGCATGGAGTTAAATAACATGGAGGGGCTTAAAGTCATGGGAGTCTAAACTTTCATTTTTTAGAAGACCCGAGCTGCCACCGAATCTAAAGCCAATTCCACTTCCGCTTCGATAGTGATTCGAGGCCTCTAGATCGCGAGAAAAACACGAACCCCCAAAAAACAAAAATGAGTCCTTTAAAAACTTATTTTTATTTTTTGGGGACGGGAGAGGAGACTGTAGAAAAGCCTCCTTCCAGCCCCCTCTGTCAGGAGTGGACTGCGGTCGTTTGACTGGAGGGCGTAACACTTAGGGATTTGCAGGATCGGCTGACCGAGCCAAGTATGGTAAGGAGACAGTCGAAATGGGTAAAAGCAGAAAGAAATTTGAATTAGAGTATAAGCGAAGAATTGTTCAGGAGTATCTTTCGGGGACGAAATCAGCGAAAGAGATTGCAGACGCTGAGGGTCTTGACCCTGGGCAGATATACAATTGGAAGACGCAGTTAGAGAATCAAAGGCGAGTGGATAGGATCGAAGAGATTCAGACGACAGAAGGCGTTTCATTTGAGCAGGCCCGAAAGATTCGAGAGCTAGAAGAAGAGTTAATGGCGGCCAAGGAGAAGATCGCCGATCAAGCGCTGGCCATCGACCTTTTAAAAAAAATTCAGCCGAACTCAGCGTACGAGAAAAAATCGAGTGGGTACATCGCCATGAAGCGAGAGTTGGATCGAAGCAAAGGGCGTGCCAAATGATTGGGCTTTCATCGTCGAGTTATTATTACAAGCCGAAAGTGCCGCGCGAGATTCGAGAAAAGAGTGACGCCGATCTTCGAGATGCGATTGAGAGGGTCAGGGTCGATTTTCCGAGATCAGGTTATCGAACACTACTTCGCTATCTCAGGCGTAGGGAACAAATCAGAGTCGGAGAAACGCGTCTTCGTAGAGTGATGGAGAAGTATTCGCTGCACGCCAGAATCAGAAGGGCCTTCGTGGTGACCACGGACTCGAAGCACGATTATCGCGTGTATCCGAATCTCGTGAAGGGTCTGGTCATCACTGGTCTCAATCAAGTTTGGGCGACGGACTTTACGTACATTCGGATAGATAACGGCTTCGTGTATCTCGCGGTCATTCTGGATCTTTTCTCTCGTCGGGTGATCGGCTGGGCAATTTCAAAAAATATTGATGCCGATCTTGCCGCGGCGGCTCTGACGATGGCGATTGAGCGAAGAAAGCCAGCGCCGGGCGTTATTCATCACTCTGATCGAGGGGTTCAATATCTTTGCAAAAAGTATGTGAGGCTTCTTCGGCAGCATGAATTTCAGATTTCCAATTCAGCCAAGGGCAATCCGTATGACAATGCATTTCTAGAGAGCTTTATGAAAACGTTAAAGCAAGAGGAGGTGTATCTCGCAAACTACGAAACGTACTTGGATGTGATTGAGAACTTGCCTCGATTCCTCGATGAGGTTTACAACGAAAAGAGAATTCATTCGTCTCTTGGGTATTTGACCCCAGAGGAGTTCGAGTTGAAAGATTCGGAAAAAAAGACCAAGCTAACCCCTCAACCCGATGATGAAAATCGATTGCAGGGCAAATGGGAAAGCCGTTTTTACGAATGATAGGGCTAAAATGGAAAATAAACAAAAAATAACCGCGACGTCAGAACGATCCGAGGTCAAAAACTAAGTGACTTCAACTCCAGTTTTTCGACCGCACTCCAGAGTTTTCGTCGGGTGGGTTGCGGGCCTTCGGAGTGGAGCTTGATTGTCGCAGTTTGGGCTGGGAGTTGGAGGGATCTTTGAGGAATTTCGGATATTTATCTGGCCAGTGTTGCGGCATTAGGATTGCATCTTTTTGCTTGGTGGCGAGATTTCTGCGAATTTCAGGCTGGTTGAAAGCGGATGGCGGCGGGTGGCTAGCCATTGCTTTGGTTTTGTCGTGGGCTTTTCCAGCTGATCCCGTGCTGTCTTCGAGCGGCAAGTCTTTCTGCGCTGGAGTGTTTGTAGAGCTAACGATTGAGGGGCTCTCCATCAGAGAGCACAGTCGCAGAAAGCTTGGGGACGCGATCAATGGAAATCTATGGGCGATACATTTTGCTGCTGAGGAGAGATCATTTCGAGAAAACAATCCCAACAAGCCGATTCCTAAAACTCTCGAGGGGGCACAGGAGCGAATGGAACAGGCTAGTGCGAATTTGCGCGAAGCAGTCCGTGAATGGATGTTACTGCAAACGGATGTGAATTTCAGCACGACTGAGGATGGAGTGATTGTGTTTGAAATCCCTAGCGAGACTTCTGAGATTAATCGAAACCAGTTCAATCAACTCCTCTTTCTTCTGGGCTCAATTGGCACGGAGGTGAGGTTTGATCAGAATCGTCTCGATCAGCATGGCATCCTAGGCGCATTTGCTCCTCATGATCTGGGCTGGGGGCAGCACTCATTACTACTGAATAGCGCTGATCTTCTTTATCTTCGGCCAGATATGACTCTTCGGCATGAGGCCGTTCATGCCTATTTCAGGGGATCTCTCCTGCTGAGCTTTCAATCGCCTTATGTAGGTTGGGCAAAACCTCAGAGCAAAGAGGGTAGATTCAAGAAGCTTCTTTGGTTTCTTAAGATTTATTCAAAGGTTTTTGGTACGAAGAGCAAAGAGAGGGCATTCGAGGAGTCTAGTTTGTTGCTTAAAAACTATTCAAAGCGTTTCAGTCGGGATGAGCCGATCGCTCAGGCCATTGGAGCGCTCATTGGCTTCGAATCGGCCTTAGCGCATCATGCATACATTGAAGCCAGAGAAGGCCCTTCAGAAATCTATGTGGGACACCTGCTTGAAATTTATTCTAGTCTTCTACGATCGGACAGCATGATCAAGGTTTTGAAGCAGCAGGTAGATTCGTTTGACCCTCACGACCAGGCTCGTGTTCTCCAGGAGTTGACGGCTTTAGAAAAGGCAATTTTAGATTTTTTTGAGCAAATTAAGCACTATATCGGGGAGGTTTATCAATTCGAAAATGACCATCGCAATAGCAAAACTCCCAGAGAAGAGTGGCGTCCGTTTTCTAGCTGGAGGTCGCCTGAAGAGATGCGGGAGATTGTTGAAACTCAAGCCCGGTTGGCGGCCCCTATTCGAGAGGCTTTAAGACCCATGCTAGAAAACTATGAACTGCTAGGCGATCCGGCGACGGTGGCCGAGCGGCAAGGAATTTTGGCCTCTCTCCGAGAGCTTTTGCTGTCCGAAAGTTTTGATCCGATTTCCCCAGTGGGGCCAGCCTCTGGGAGTTCCGAGCTAGACCCAGTTTCTAGTGATTCTGAGGGGGCCCGCGCTCCGTAAATTTTGCAGACTAGTTTTTCAAGAGATTCGAATCGGGGCCAAAAAAAGCCCCGAATTTTGTGTCTCTGGGCCTGTTTTGAGTGGCACGAAATCTGCTGTTCTATTGGGTGATGAGTCTTAGAAGTTCTCAAATTCAGAACCGTAGCCGCCCCAGTGCTGACATTCAAATGGCCGGTCAGCTGCATGATATGCCGTCACGGCTTTTGATTCATCGCCTCTTCCAGACGAAGTTTAGTGGAAGCCTTCTTCTGCAGTACCGAGATCGTCGAAAAAAGATTTGGTTTTCTCGCGGAGAGATCTTTAAAGTTCAATCGAATTTGATTCCAGAGCTCTTGGGTAAGATGATGGTCGATCGACGATGGATGAACGAAGAAGAACTTCGACTATGTTTAGATTCGCAGAAGGTTTTAACTCAGAGCACGGGAGCTCATCGGAAGCTCGGTGAAATTGTGCAAGAAGTACATGGCATCGATTTGGATGAAATAGAAGCCTTAGTCGACCAGCAGAAGGTTCAGTCGATTGTTCAGTCATTAACTTGGTCACAAGGGAATTATGAGATTTCGCCTGCTGAAATCAGTGTAGACGAATCAGAAGGCCTGAAGT
This sequence comes from Bradymonadales bacterium, assembly GCA_007693605.1. Classification (GTDB taxonomy): domain Bacteria; phylum Bdellovibrionota; class UBA2394; order UBA2394; family UBA2394; genus REDG01. The sequence goes on along the minus strand of REDG01000021.1, from coordinate 38,587 downwards.
TTGAAGAGGTTCTAAAGAGCCTGCAGGCTCTGTTGGGAACTTCAGCCAATTCATTCAAGGGGATCTTTGACCACCTAGAGCTTTGGAATCCTCAGTCCGGAGCAACCGAACTTTCAAAGACTCCTTTATGGGCGGTTCTCGCCTTTTGTAGAAAGAAAGGGCTCTCGGGGGTGATTAATCTTCGAAGGCAGAATCGGCTTTACGAAATTGTGCTCAAGCACGGGATTCCCCTGACCTACTATGAGGGCAGTTTGAGTCAACCACGGCAGACGATTATTGTGAGAAGAGTGAGCCCGGAGCATGAGAAGTATTTTATCGATCAGATCTTCAAGTTGATGTCCTTTTTGACCGGAAGCTTGAGTTTCAGACCTCTTGAAATGGCGCATTCATCTGATCCCACGCTGGATGCGAGCCTCAGTCAGTTTCGAGACGATACGGCCATTACAAAGAGTATTCACCCCGCTGAGCTTTTACAGATCTCTCAAGAAAAACTCAGAATCTACAAAGCTCTCCTACGGCAACAGCTTCTCGAGCTTTCGGAAAAGATACGGCTTTCAAGCTTGCGGCTCTTTCGCCACTGGAAGGAAGTTTTTCTTCAGAGCTGGTCTCGCGCTCGCCAGAAATTCCAGAAGCTTCGAGCCAAGTACTTCAAACATCAATAATGTCATCGCCAAACTTGGCATGTTTTTTCATATAAGACTTTAGCTTCTCAATCACCCGAGCTTCAATCTGACGAACTCGCTCCCTCGTAATGCCATACTGCTCTCCGATTTCTTGAAGTGTTTTGGGCTCTTCTGACCGGAGTCGTTCACGAAAGACCACCAATTCCTTTCCTGCTAGGGTCGTCTCAAAGTGATCCAGTCGTCTCGAAAACTCTGATTCGATTTCTCTTTCAGCCAGACTAAAGTCAATCTCTGGCTGATCATCGGGGAGGCTGTGAATCAAGCTCAAGTCGTCGGTTTGCCCGCTTCGAATCGGCGTGTTTAAAGAGAGATCTCTTGAACCCATTCGTTGAGTCATCTCGTTGATCTCTCGCTCTTTGACTTCAAATCGTTCTGCCAAGAGCTTTGCCTCAGGCTCAATCCCCAAAGCCTCCAATCTCGACTTCTCTTTCTGTAGCCGATAGAAAAGGGCCCGCTGGGCTTTTGTGGTTCCAATCTTTACCAAAGACCAGTTTCTTAGAATAAACTGTCGAATATAGGCCTTAATCCAATAGCTCGCATAGGTAGAGAACTTGACACCTCGATAGGGGTCATAGTCTTTTACGGCCTGAAGTAGGCCCACATTTCCCTCCTGAATCAAGTCTAAGAGTTGAATTCCCCTCTGAAGATAATCATTTGCAATTTTCACAACGAGTCTTAGGTTGGCGACGACCAGAATCCGAGCCGCTTCGGGGTCTTTCGTGTTGTGGTACTTTTCAGCGACTTTCTTTTCATCCTCAGGAGAGAGTAGGGGGTAGTTTCCGATGGCACTCAGGTAAGCCCCAAGGTCTTCGCTGCCCTTGAGAACTGGAGCCGTGCTCTGTTCGCGATATCGAACCAGGGCGGCTTCTTGAGCAGCCTTCGAACTCTTCTTTGACCGGGGCTTCTTCGGACTCATTCTCGCCTAATTTACAGAATCGGAGTTCTCAGACAAGGGGGGAAGACGGTACTTCGTTTCGAGTCTGCTGAGCTCTTTCATCCGCCAGGGGATCGACTCCCAGTCCCCCACCCAAGAGGGCCCGATGGGGCTCCAACCCGTCAGGGAGGACTCAAAGAGTGGGATGCTCTTTGCCTTTCGATACTCTGCCAGTTTTTCTAGGGCGCTGACCAAAGCCAGAGTCTTTGCTCCCAAGAAGAGACAGTCTCGGTCAATCTTCTGTAAGGGGGGGGCAAAGATCAGGGCCCTCCAGGCCGTCCAGCTCAAGCGAGAAGCGGAGATCCAAATCAAAAGAGCCTCAGACTCCTTCGCCTCTAGGCTCGTCCAAAAGTTCTCAGACACAAGAATCAAACAGCGTTTGAGGGTAGGGACATAAATCAGGCCGGCCGGAAAACTCGATAGGAACAAGAATTCTGTCTTCAGGGGGCGCGCCGACGCCGAGAGAAACTGAAGCTGCTCTGTATTTTTAATGAGAGGTCGAAGCTTAAACTTCAGGTACTGAGCCACCGACTCTCGATAGAACACGGTGATCAAGGCCGTCAAAAGAACGACCAGATAGGTCATGATTCAAAATCGTCGCAGCCGCAATTCGATTTTTGTGCTTTCGATTCGCGGCATCCACAATTCTCACAAGACGAGCTTTTATAGGTGGAGTTCTTCTCGCCACAACCACAATGCGAGCGAGTAGCACAGCCACTCACCGAAAAGGCGATCCAAACCAATGACAACAGAGCCCAATGAGCGATATTCATGCCTGTCATTCTATCCAAGATTGGTGAGGTGGCCAACTGCCCAATGAGGGCTTTAACGCTTGGACCGCACTAGGCCGACCGTCTGGACTCAATATGATGCAGTCGGTCACGAAGGTAGAGGGCTTCATCTCGAAGCGCCACAAACTTCCAACGAAAGCGAATGCTCTCGAAAAGACTGGGGTTTTGTCGAAGAGGCTCCTGGCGGATGGATTGTAGAATCTCTTCAAGGCGATTCTGAAGCCGCCTTTCTAGTTCGCTTCCTAGGCCGACTTCTTCAGAATGAGACGACAAACTATGAACAATTTGGCTCAAGCACTCCGCTTGTCTGCGTCGTTCGTTCCACTCTATCAAAAGGCCCCAGTCCAGAAATGAAATGCTGCGCTTCGCTCGCTGAAATCTTTCAATCACCTGAATAAATCGAGAGCGGTCGCCTGCCGGCAGATTAAAGCGCAGCTCAATCGCAAGCCGTCTTCGGGTCTCCGGAAATCGCAGATCCATATCGACCTTCGATTCCTCCCAAAACAGGCGAAGTCTTCGCCCAATTTCAAAGGGATGCCAGGCGTCATTCAGTTGCACAAAAATCGAACTCCTTCCAATTCAATAGAGAGCCTAAGAGGTCGACGAGGCGCAAGAGAATTAACCCGCCTTTGAAGCTTTGACGGCGCGAGTGTCGGCCCATCTCTTGATCTCTTTGATGGTCTCGGCCATGGTCGTTGAAAGAGGAACGCTGCGACCAATGGCTTTATAGATGTCCTCTTGTTTCAAAGCTCTCTTGCCGTCCTTAAAGGCGTAGACTAAGCCAGAAACTACGGCCTGTTCAATCTCGGCTCCATTGAAGCCTTGGGTCCCCTTAGCGAGCTCCACGAGATTGAATTGGCTCAAGTCCAGACTTCTTCTTTTGAGGTGAACCTCGAAAATCTGCGCCCTTTCCTTCTCAGTGGGAAGGTCCACAAAGAAGATTTCGTCGAATCGCCCCTTTCTTAAAAGTTCAGCCGGAAGGCGATCGATCTCGTTGGCCGTCGCGGCCACAACCACAGGGCTTTCATGCTCCTGCATCCATGTCAGAAATGAACTGAAGATTCGAGCAGTAACTCCCTTGTCTCCCTGTTCGTAACCCGCCACACTCTTTTCAATCTCTTCAAGCCACAAGATGGCCGGAGCGATCGATTCAATTTGTTGGATGGCTCGCCTAAAACACTCCTCTGGCTGACCAATGGCGCCGCCGTAGACTCGATTGATGTCTAATCGATAAAGGGGCAGACCCCAAGCCGCTGAAATGGCTTGCGTACAAAGGGACTTTCCGCAGCCACTGACCCCGGTCATCAAAACCCCCTTCGGGATCTGAAGACCCGCCTTCTTGGCGTCCTCCCCAAAAAAATGAGAGCGATCTTGCAGCCACTCTTTGAGGTTCTCTAAGCCTCCAATGTCTTCGAGCTTGAATTTTGTGGGCACGAACTCCAAAAGCCCCTCTCTTTTTACAATCCTCGCCTTCTCGTGAAAGACAATGCCTAGAGCTTCTTCGTTGAGTTCTTGGCGCCCGACCAGCATTTGCTGAAAAACAAGCTTAGCCTCGTCTCCCGTCAAGCCAAGGGCGGCTTTCAACAGTCGCCCACTTTGTTCGGGGTTCAACTGATTCTTCACTTTGGGAAAACTCTTAAGAACTCCACTAAAGATTCCTTGAATTTCTTCTTCTCCTGGTAGGGCAAAATCCATCGAGAAGATTTCTTTGGTCATGTCTTCAGGAATTCGAGGGTAAGGGGACACCAAAAACAGAGTTTTGAAGCTTCCCTTCGTGCTATGAAAAACATCTCGAAGACTTCTCTTCAACAACTGTTCGGGGCCTAGCTGCCAGTTGAAGTCCTTAACCAAGAGAATGCCCTGCTCCGGTTTCTGAACAAAGCCTTTCAAGCAATCGACAAGGCTTTGGTCTGAACTGGTTTCGGACCACACGGAAAATTGAATCGGACTCGTGAAGGCCTTTTCAGCCACTCGCTTGAGAGTGGTCTCGACGCGCTCTTCTTCCCAGCTCTCGATCCATACAATGGGATACTTCGAGGCGACCAATCGCTTGATCTCTTCAAATGAATTCTTTCGACTCGCCTTGACTTGAAGCTCTACCATGATTCTCCCCCTAAACTAAAACCTCTCGGTGATAGTGCCGCTTATCTTCTGGGTAAACGATTCGCAGTTGTTTGCGTCGGCGCCTCTGTATCCACTGCTGACGCCATGCTTGTATCCAGCCCATGGGCCCGCCTCGTGTGAAGCGATTGTTCCACCAAGAAACGAATAGAAAGCCGAATAGAGCTCCCCCTAGATGGGCGATATTACTAATTCCTTTCTGGTTACTTGCGTAAAGGGCATAGAATTCAATGGCCATCAAAATGTAAGCGAAATATTTCAGCTTCATGGGAATGATGAAGAAAAACAAAACGACCTGATTGGGGTAGAGTCGTGCCACCGCAATCAAGATTCCAAAGACCAGGCCAGAGGCTCCTATGGTCGGAATTCTAAAGGTCAAGTCATCAACGAGCAACCCGAACAGAATGATGCATCCAGCCGTGAAAAGAGCGCAAAACAGGTTGAACCAAACAAAGCGCCGTGTGCCAAAAGTGGACTCTAAGAGGCTTCCGAACATCCAGAAGGCAAACATATTGAAAAGCAAATGCATAAAGTTTCCGTGCAGAAAAACCCATGTGATGGGTTGAAAGAGCATTCCCTGAAGCACTCGCTCGGGGAAAAGTCCAAAGAACTCGACGAAAGCGCGATAGATTCCCTGCGGTGCTGAAGGAGATTGTGAAAACAGAAGAAGCACGAAAACCGCTGTGCAAGAGATCACAAAAACTCGTACAAATCCTCTGAAAGGTGGAAACATCATTTCTTTGGCTCTCGCTCGTTCACTGTTACATCTTGAACATCGCGCAGGCGGTTGAGAAGTTCGTCGGCCGACTGATATCGATCTTCAGGTTTCTTTTCTAAGCACTTCAAAATAATCTCTGCCACTGTGCTTGGCAAATCGGATTTCAAACTTCTCGGGTCTGGCGGGGCGGAGTGAAGGTGGTGATATCCCGGATTCTCCATCGGAAATGGCACACGACCTGTCAGCATCTCGAAGAGGCAGACACCAAACGAGTAGATATCCGTTCGGTGGTCAATAGGGGCGCCTTCGACCTGTTCTGGAGACATAAAGTAGGGGGTGCCGCCTATGATGGATTGCTCGGAGTGGAGCTGATTAACGACGCGAGCCAGTCCAAAGTCCATGAGTTTAACGACCTTGGTTTCTGTGAGCATCATATTGTTTGTCGTGATGTCACGGTGAATCACCTTTTTTGAATGGGCGTAGGCCAGGGCCTTCAGAACCTGCTTACTAAGCGCTAGTGTTGTGCCTAGTCGAAAGAAGCCCTTTTTCTTCAAAAGCTCTCGAACGGTTTTTCCGTCGATAAACTCCATCGATATGTAATAGTTCCCCTCTTCAATTCCGGCGTCGAAAATGGTCACGATATTAAGGTGATTGAGCGCGGCAAGCGATTTGGCTTCTCGAAGAAAAGTTTCTACAATCTTTTCGTCGTGTTTAAAGTGAGAGTTTAGAATCTTCAGGGCGACTTCTCTGCCGAGCACTTGATCTCTTGCGCGATAGACGGTCCCCATTCCGCCCCTTCCGATCTCTTCAATTCGTTCGTAGCGGAGTTCGTCTGTTCTTTTCTTTCTTGAAAAGGCGGGCATTCCCATTCGGCGCTCTCCGTCTTTGATTGCCTTTTTCCGCCGCTCTTTTACTTGAACAATTCTCTGTCCGACTTCTCTGAACAGGGGGTTTTCGGCGGCGACTCGTTCGTAGAGCTTCAGGGCGTCGTCAAGCCGGCCCATCTTTTCAAAAGAATACGCCAAATAGTACAAGAGCTTTACGACGCTTTCGTCCACCAGGCCTTCGGGGTCTTCGCACCAAAAGTCGTAGGCTTGTTGAAAGTGCTTTTGAGCCTTGTTGAAGTTTTTCTTTTGTAGAAAGGCCTTTCCAAGCAGGAGCTTCGCCTTAATAAAATGAGCGTCACTCTCGACCACTTGTTCAAGGAGCTCGACAGCCTGAAAGGTGCTGCCCTTTTTCAAGCATTCCATCGCAGCGTGGTAGTAGTCGCCGTGTCTGAGGTGAAATCCTAAGTCATCGACTTCTGCTTGTCCCCGAAACAGGGCCTGCTCCATGATTCCGTGCAACCAACGATCCTCCAGAATGGCGAGTCGAAGGTGGTTGAAGTGGGCCCATACAAAGTCGCCAAAGGTTGAGGCTGTCTCAAGACAGCTCCTTCGTGCCAGGACAGACTGAAAAGGTACGAGTCGATGGCTTTCAGCGAGATTGACCAAGTCTTCTTCTTCTCTGATCTTTTCGGAGAGATCGATAATCTTCTTGCGAAAGTCGGCCTCACTTTCAAAGCAGACCACACGATAGCTTTGAGAGGTCAAAAGCTGCTTCATGGCTTCCCTTGATTCGAGATCGGGCTCAATGAGGGCAATCGTCCAAGCGCCTTCTTCGGGGGCGGGGCTCGCTCCGTCCTCTTCCGAGAGTTCTTGAATCATGGTCGTGAGTTCCGCTCTGTTCATCCGGTAAGGGCTAAAGTAGGCCCAGCGATCTGAGAACTTGGTTTTGAAGTCTTCCAGCAAATCGGGGTCAGAGTAGAGAATACTCAGTGATTGGCTTTCTGGATCATGGCGCAAGGGGAGTATTTGGTAGTTTTTGCAAAGCTCAAGGGGGATGAGCTCAAGTAAGTCCACCGGAACTTTAATGTCTTGAATGTCTGAAAGACTGAGCTCTGGCGCTCCGTCCCCCTCCCGTTCAGGTCGGTCCACAGTCATTTCCCCCAAGCTTCATTATATCGAAAGTCGAAGAATGCTGCCCCTGAGCCTAACGCGGCGCCCAATTATGGCTCCGTGCTTGGCTAAATCCTTGTTTTTCGTTGATAATGGGACCATGACCAAGTCGAAACAAGTAATTGGTGTAGGAGTCGAAAACGAGCTCTTGGGGGCGAGTTTGCGCGAGAGGGGCTTTAATTTTGCCAATGCCAAGGATATGACAGAGGCCATCAGCCAGCAGCCAGACTTCATTCTGATTGATTCAAGGAACTCTAAGATTCTGAACTCCCTTGATGCCCAAATGAGTCAAGGACGAGTTTCGATTTTGTCTTTCATTGATCCTGATATGAACAGTGCTGATTTGAAGTCTCTAAGAAAGCGGGGAAGCTCCGGATATCTGCCCATTGATCTTCCACCGGAAGAGGTGGTGCTTCATTTGCAGTCGATGACCAAGCCGCAGGATCAGCCCCAAGCGGGTGAGTCACGCTCTTCTCGTCGGGTGTGGTTTCAGCAGAAGATTGAGTTTCGAGTCTATGATGAGACCTATCATGCTTGGAGTACGACTTTGAGTGAGACCGGAATTTTTTTGAGAACGCCGCTGAGTTTTCCACTCTATGCGATTATCAAGTTGAAATTTAAACTCTTTGGCGATTCGGAGCCCTTTGAATGTGATGGCGTTGTCGTTCGGCAAGAAGTCGAAGGAGATGCCAAAGGTCTTGGGGTGATGTTTCAAAATCTCAAAGGGGAGAGCGTTCGACGCCTTGAGGCTTTCTTCGAAATCTACTCATGATCTTTTCTCGACTGAGTCTTGTGCTATGTCTCGCATTCTCCATTCCCATTGTGGGGAGCTTGTTTACCAAGAACGGGTTTTGGGAGCTGCGACAGTTAAAACGGCAGATGTCTGAGACTCAGGTCCATATCAGACAGATTGAGGCCTCTAACCAAGAGCTTCGCCGGAAGGTCGATCTGTTTCGGCAGAGTCATCCGAGTGCCGAGGAGTTTCGTTTTCGAGAGGAGCTCGGTTTGGTACGAGCGAACGAGATCATCTACATCGAGACTAGTTCTGAAAACTATTTCAGATAGCGTTCGATTTTTGTGACTATAAACTGCGGTTCAGAGGTCTTCGAAATGAAGTCACTTGCTCCAAGTTGTAGCGCCTTGACGGAGTGTTCGGGCTGCTCTGATTGGGAAACAAAAACCAGGGGAATCGACTTCAGAAGTTCGTTCGCTCGAATTCTCGAAGCGAGCGCAAAGCCATCCAGCTTAGCCAAGACGACTTCGCTCACAATGAGGTCGGGCTTCTCTTGTTGAAAGGCTTCTAATGCTGAAACTCCGTCAGAATAGACGGTGGCTTCTGCCGAGATGCCCTTCAGTAGGGCTTGCAGCTGTCTGGAATACTCTAGATCAGAGTCCACAATGGCAACTTTCTTCGAAGCCTTTTTCTCGGCAACGGGTCGAATCATTTCGAGAATGGCTGCAGCAATCACGGGGTCAAGCTGCTTTGAAGCAAATCGAGAAAGTTTCTCTCGAAGGCTTTGAGTCTCTTCAAGGCTTAGATCTTTCAGGTCGGATTTAATGCCATCGAGAACTGAAAGCGCTGCGATCACTCGACTAGCAAGTGGAATATAGCGTCCCTTCAAAGCCATAGGGCCCCGTCCGTCAAACCTCTCGCCAACAGAGGCGCGGATGTGTCGGAACCTATAAATTCCGAACAAAAGCTCTGAGAGATTGTCTTCATTGGGGTAGAGCTTCTCCCATTTGTAAAAGAGCGCAGAAAAATAGACCTCGTCTAAATCCTTTTGATTTTGAGTTTCCACGCGCGCGATTCTAACCGCCAGCGACGCGAAATTTTGAGAGACTTTTCGATCTTCGAGCGAGCCTTTCTTGAGAAACTCTTGCAAGACTCGGGCAAAGAAATCTCTAAACTTTGAATAGTGAATAGAGTCTTCGAGAATCTCTTCGCCCAGGTGATCGTAAAATCGAAGATCGCAGCTCGGGTTCGTTCGAATCACAATCGACTCAAAAGCCAATTCGTCGCCCATAACGGGTCTAGAGGCCCAGATGTGATGAAATTTTTCAGACTCAACGCGCTCTCGAGCCTCTTTCAAATTGTCTACAATCGTGATGGCGGGTTCAAAGCCTTTGAAAAGTTTCACAATCGCCTGTTGAAAGTGTTCCTGTGGCTCAACCAACAGAACTCTTCGATCTCCGAAGGCTTTAGAGTCTAGAGACTCTTCATGCGTGCCTGTGGTTGTGGCTAAATCCAAATTTTCAAATCGATTTCGAATGAGAGTGTGAATGACGCTTCTAGCCCCAACATAGAGTTGAAGCTGGTACTGTTGTGAGAGCTTGTCGACTTCTGGAAGCGCTTGAAAGTCACTCACTCCGTCAATGATCATACTCAAGACCGAACGGCTATCGTCTTTAAAAAAGGGAACAAAATGGTGTTTCTTCAATAGTTTAGTCGGAATCAGGTCTTTCAGACTTGGATCAATACGAAGGGATTTCAGGCGACCTCGAGGAATCCAGGGAAGATTCAGAAGGTCTGAGCAAACAAAGGCGATATCATCTTCGGGCAAAACAGCATCTCGCGTGAGGGCTTCGTAGAGGGATTTTCCTCGGTACTTCATGGCCAGATCTCGATCGAGTCGCCCCTCGGTCACCAGAGCGTTGAGCAGCTGACTGTCTCGAACGAAGTAAGAATGGCTGTAGATTTGAGCGCCAGAGGTTTTTGATTTGGCGGCCTCTTTGCTTGGAGTGATGAGGGACTTTTCAAAGCCGTTTAGAGCCTCAATCAAGTCTTCACACTTCTGATAACGGGCCTCTGGGTCTTTCTGCATGCACTGAGAGATCACTCCTGAAAGCTTTTCCGGAAAGTCGTGGCGACTGTGGTGTGCTGGGGGCGGGTCGAAATTGACGATCTTATAGAGAATCGTGCTCGAGTTGCTGCCTCTGAAGGGGAGTGTGCCCGTGCCTGCTTCGTAGAGAACGGTTCCCAGACAAAAGATATCGCTTCGATTGTTCAGATTCTTTCCCGTGATATGTTCTGGAGACAGGTAATGAGTACTTCCTAGAACCATTCCAGTTGAGGTGAGCTTCATCTCCTCTTCATCGACGAACTTGGCGATTCCAAAGTCCAGAATCTTTGCCACCCCAGAATCGGCTTCAATCATAATATTCGAAGGTTTGATATCTCGGTGAACAATCCCCCGCTTATGTGCAAAGCTCAGACCGTTTGCCACCTCTCTTGAGATCCGTAAAAACTGGTCGATGTTCAAGGGGCCTTTGGACTTTAAAAGCTGCTCAAGCGTTTCCCCCTCGATGTACTCCATCACAATATAAACAACGCCTTCGATTTCACCAAAGTCGTAGATTTGAACCAGATTCGGATGAGAGAGGGCGCCTGCGGCTCGTGCTTCGTTAAAGAATCGTTCTCGAATATTGCGTCGAACGGCCGCATCTTTGACTCGATCTGAAACCATTTTGATGGCAACATTTCGTTTCAGCTTTGTGTCAAAGCCCTTGTAGATGAGCCCCATGCCACCCGAGCCGATTCGGTCGACCAAATCATATCGATCAATTCTCTTTGGAACAGCAGTGTCCGTCACTTGGCTCTTTCCCCCAGGCGTATTAGCATCTTAATTGTAACATGAGTTCTAGCAAAGAGGTGGTCGGTCTCTATCGGGAGTTTGAGAAGCTTTTTAAGCTTTGTACCCTTTGGTCTGGGGAACCGCGTCAATTAGAGACGGTTTTGGAGGCGACCCAGGCATCTATCGACCAAGCCTTTCGCGAGCGGGAAGAACCCTATTTTTTTGATATCTTTTCGGCCCGAGTAAACCATGACGGTCAACCCATTCATCAAACCGAGGGCTCGAGTTTTAGTTTGTCCTACAGCCTCTTTTGTGAAGGAGTTCGAACGATCATTGTGCTGCCGAGCTTGGGCTCTCAAGAGCTGTTTCAGTGGGTAAAGCAAATCTACTCGCATTTGAAACAAGAAGAGAAGGGGGAGCCCGGCGATTTAGCGACAAAACTTTGGAAGCTCCCCACCACCAGTCTTCGCGTTCAGCTCTATTCGGGCTTGGGTTTAGAAGACTTTGGTCTTCAGATACTTGAGCTTGGAGACCAGGTCGAAGAGATTCTGGTGGACGCCACGGCGGCCCGAAAAGATGAGAGCGTGTTTCGGGCCTTGTCGGCCGGAGAGGGGGGTTGGGATCTGCCCATCGCCGAAAAGTTTGATTTAGAGGAGGTGGCAGAAGAAGACCGACTCTCTGACTCAGCCGTCGAGGATTTAAAGAAAGATCTCCAAAGTATTGGTGTCAGTGAAAAGGCGGAGAAGATCCTTGCCGTATCAAAAAGAGAGGTCGAAATTCTTAGAGAAGAGCTTTCTAGCTTTCATTTGGATCTGATCGAATTCAATCTTCTCAATCAGTACTTGGGTTTGTTTCCGAAAGCCTCTGAGGAGTTGAGAAAGGAACTCGAAGGTCACCTAGTTGGGTTGATGACCTCGATTCTGGATCGTTTTCACCCCGGATTGATTCTCTTTCTATCCGCTTATCTGAGGAAGTGGGCTGGTCAAGATTGGGCTCAGCAAGTTCAAGACCAGTTTGAAGAGGCTATTCAGAAGGCCTTTGAGTCTGAAGCTAAGCTCAAAGTCTTGGTGCTGGCGGCTGCCGATTCCAAAAAGGCCAGGATGGTGAAGGGATTGCTAGAGCATCTTTCTGAGGAGCAAATTCCAAGGGCGCTTGCCATCTCAGCCCAGCATGGTACTGCTGACTCTCGCCGCCTTATTTTCGATGCTCTCGTTCGTCAGAGAAAGCTTTTGAAACCCCAAAAACTCTTTTCGACTCAAGACTCAGATTTGATTCGAGCCTATTTGCCGGAGTTGATGGAGGAAGACTTCGAAGGGAAAGATCAGTTTTTGGTTCAGCTTCTTCGATCGCCAGACCCTGAGATTTCAAGTCGAGTGGCGCAAAGAATCGACTCCTTGCTGATCCCCCCGCCCGCAGCGCTCAAGCTTTATGAGAGCCTCTCTATGGACAATCGGGGCCTTTGGCTCAAAGCGCTCGAGAAGCCCGAACGGCCAGCCTTATGGAGAGAATTCTTGATCAGGGGCTTAGAGGCTGGGCGATGGGCGATGGGCTCTGAAACATTGGCTCGGTCTTGGGTCAGGGCTCTTATTGCACAGCTTGCAGGGGACTGTTTGCAGCATTTGCTGCCCATTGTGAGAGCTCGTGTTTTTTTCTTCTTTCCCCGCTATCGAAACGAAAGGCTTTGGATCTTACGCGAACTTTTTTCGATTGAAGACCCTCAGTGGAAAGAGGCTTTAAGTGAGATTCGAGAGATGGAGAGTTCTTGGGTCTTCCAATCAAGTGAATCGCAGAGGATTCTGCGGGGGATGAAGAGATGAGTGAGGCTGTTTCTAAGAATTCAGGCTTTAAGAAGCAGGCCCGAACGGTTTTGATTCAGTCGATTCTAAATCTGTTTCGTTACGCTCGACTCTATGATTTAAAGCATCAGATTTTTCAGGGAGCGGCAAAACGAGTAGTCGACGCCCTCGGAGAGGTGGCGGCTTTTTACGAAGATTCGAAAATCTGCGAGTTGAGTTTTCGGGGAGATCAAGTCTTCATCAATCAAGAGAGGATTATCCCGAACAATCGTCAGTTGAGAATTAACAAGGTGTTTATCTCAAGCCTAAAGGAAAAGAGGCTGGCATCCATTGAGATGCCCTTTAAGACATCGACTTCCTCTTTGCTCGCCTTTCTAAGGCTACTTCACAGCATTGATCCGTCTGACGAGTCTTCGATTGAGGCGGCGTCTCAGAAAGTTCTTGGCCCTGAGTTTGAGGGCTTCGACCTGAAGTCGCGAACCGAGACCGAAGAGAGCGATGAGCAGAAATTAGATGACTTAGAAGTGATCGCCTTCGAGCTTTTTGAGAAGCTTCGACGCGACCTTCAGATTTATCTGGAGAACTTGGAACGAGCGAAGAGCTTTGATGTGCAGGGGATCGAAAAGATCTTAAGGCAGATGATTCAGATTCCTGACGAGGAGTTACTTCAGGTTCTTCGACTAGGAGAGAAGGCCGTGGACAACTCTTCGGTCAAGTTCTCTTCGATGGGGGCGGAGGCGGCAGTGATTACGATGGCCTGGGGGAGGTCGATGGGGCTTCCGTCGGGAGTCGCCGTTGAAATGGGGAGAGTGGCCGCACTCCACCCGTTCATTTATCGCTTACGACAAGAGGTGCGGCTAGAGCCCCTCTCAGAAGCCGAAGCGGGTGAGCTCGTTGTGCTGCTCGGAAGAATCAAGGAGATGGAGGCTCTTGGCTCGGCGGAAGGATTGGCCCTGATCGAGCTTTCCTACTTTCATGGACTGAAGCTTTCCTATGAGATCAATGCTGTTCAATGCCGGGCACATTTTTATTCTAGAATCGTTCGGGTCGTCTGTTTGTATGAGCGACTCTTGTTTGGACAGAAACGAGAAGATAGACTTCTGCCTGACGAGGCGATGGCAAAACTTCTTCATGAAAAGGAGTCTTTGGATCTGACTCTTCTGAAACTCTTTATCAATTGGATGGGAATTTATCCGGTCGGAAGTGTCTTAGAGCTTCAAACAGGGGAGATTGCTCAGGTTTTCTCAGGGGGCTCCGACCCCTTAAAGTTTCAGAGACCGATTGTGAGTGTCTTGACAGATCCGGCAGGCCAAGCCTTAGAGAGACCTTTTTTGGTGGACTTATCGGAATTAAATCAAGATCTTGGAGTTTATCGTCGCTCGATTCGAAAGAGCTTGAAAGCATCGGAGCTTTCCCTCCCAGAAGAATTGTTTAAGTTGCGACCCTTAGGATTGTGAAATGCAGGTAGGTATTGGTTTTAGTCAGTTAAAGGACCCCGCTCAGGCCCTACAAGAGGCCCAAAAAAAAGCACACCAGGAACTCAAAGCGCTTCAGGCCGATCTGTATCTAGTTTGCTTTACCTATGACCATAGTATGGATCTTGAATTGCTCAGTTCTCTTTTAAAGAGAAACTTTCGTTCGAAGCCGCTTTTGGGGTGCTCTACTTGGTCCGCTTGGTCCAAAGATCATTCCATGGAAGCTGAGTCAGGTCTCTTTGTTTTGGCTTTTCGAGAGCTGAGCTTTGAACCAGAGTTTTTAAAGGTGAACTCACTGAAAGAAAAGCAAGGCTTGTGGGCGGTGGAGCTTGCTAGACAGATCGAAGACCGAAGTCTTTCTGATGCGCTTTGTTTGTTCGTGGCTGATAGCCTTCACTTTCATGTGGGCACAAAACTTCAGCAGATTCAAGAGAGCATGCCGCAGCTGCCCATCTTGGGGTGGTCTACTAGTTACGGGATTCCTCAGTGTAGTGTGGTTTTGAATTCTGAGATTTACAGTAACGCTTTGGTCGCCATGGCGATGAAAGGGGTTAAGGCTGAGGCCGTTTGTATTCAGAGTGTTCAGATTGAATCTCAGCCCATTCAAATCAATCGGATGTCTGAAAACCTTGTGATTGAGATCGATCAAAAGCCAGCATTCTACCGACTCTGCGAGCATTTGGTAGAAGTCGAAGATTTGCCCATGATGGCTCAAGATGAGTTTCGAAAGCATATGGGCAATCTCTATTTGATTGAGAGTGCCGAGGATTGTAAGAACCCTACGAGATTCTTAGGAGAAGCTTATCGCTGTATTTCTCTATTGGGGAGCGAAATGACGACGGGCATGGTGGCGGTGAGCGAAGCCGTTGATTTTAGCAAGAAGCATTATTTGGGGCAGAAAAAGCCGGGCTATCTCGAGAAGAATGCCGAACGATTACTAGGTCAGCTTCGAGAAAAAATACCTCATCCGAGTTTTGTTTTGATGATTTCTGCGGCCAGTCATTCGAGAGAGCGAACTGAGGGCCCCTCGAATCTGGAGCTGGTTTCAAAAGCTTTTCCTCCAGAAACCAAAATCTTTGGGATCAGTTCACAGGCGGAGATTGCTTTGACGCAGAATCAATCCTCAGTTTTGGTGATAGCCTTTGAGTAAAGGCCACTCTTAGAAGCTCTGAGAGAGAGCTTTTCAAGATCGTCTTTAGCCTGATAGTCTTTAGTTCTTGGGCTGTTTGCAAAGAGGGGGCAATGACTAAAAAGACGGATCCTAACTACGGCAAGGGGGAGGCAGTCGCTGCCGAAGAGGACTCTTTGTCTCCCTACATTCGTCAAGTCAAAGTCAGAGTGAAAGAAGCCGTTCAGTCAGAGAGTTTTGAGATTCCGCTCTTGCCTCATGTAGCGACTCAAGTGCTTCAGCTTGCTAACAATCCAAATTCGGGTTTTACCGAGATCGAGAGAATCTTAAAACAAGATCAAGTTCTTGCGACTCATGTCATTAAAGTCTCGAACTCTGCCTATTACCGCGGATTGAGTGAGGTAGTTTCATTGCGAGATGCGATGAGTCGCATTGGGCTCAAAACATTGAAGGATGTTGTTTTTTCACTTTCGCTTCACTCAAAGGTTTTTCGAGTAAAGGCCTATGAAAAAGCCTTGAAGGACATTTGGACCCACTCGGTGGCCTGCGCTGGAATTTCTCAAATTCTAGCACAGTATGCCGGGTTAAATGCAGACACGGCCTTTCTTGCGGGTCTGGTTCACGACATCGGAAAACCTGTACTGATTCAAGTAGTCTCTGGATGGGAGCTTGAGCTCTTGAAGCCGAAGCCAGAGTCGCCGGAAGAAAAGAAGATTCGTCTATGGGGAACGCCCGAGCAGAAAGCCCAGCTCCTGAAAAAGAATGCGAGGCCCGACGCAACCCGCCTTCATGAAGTCTTTGAAGAGGTTTTACTTCCGACTGTTTTTAATGACTACCACACGAGTGTTGGGGCTCTCGTGGCGGCGAAGTGGAAGCTGCCACAAGAAATCTTTGAATCCATTCGCTGGCATCATCAGCCAAAATCTGCCTCGATCGACAGTAAGATGATTCAGGTGATCTATCTTGCTAACCGGCTATGCCATCACTTCGGATACGGACACGAGGAAGATCCCTTCATTCTTAAACATGAGAGCAGCTTTGCAGAACTGAAGATTCCTGAAGCCAAGATTGAGAAGATCGGAACAGACCTTCCGAAGTTGATTGACTCTTTGGTCGAAGCCATGGCGACTTAGGGGACTGACGCTAAAGGCCCATCTGCTTCGGCGGCTGCGTCGCTGCGCTGCTCGAGTGGCATCATAACCACACTGCGCTGCTCATATGGATGACCTCCTTCTTCTTGTTTACATCTAGAAAATGATCACTTGATCACTTTATGTGTGAGGTAACCAGCCCTCGATTTAAAGAGGTTGGTCATCCATTATTTCTCGCTCCTAGTGGTCCAACCGGTAAATTTTTTCATGTTGTGAATCAAGCTTTTGCTTCGAATCAAGGCGCGAGGGTGGGATCAGGTTGGGTACCTATGCCATCCCGAGCAACGCTGAGTCGGGGCAAAAGCTTGATTCCCTTCGGGCTGGGCCCTTTTGAGCCGCTGCGGCGTTGTCGCTCGTTGCATATGTCCAATATGCGCCTCGCTGCCGCCTTGCATCGCCTCAAACTGGCCTCAGCACAACACGGAAACAATTTACCGGTTGGACCACTTGCCTTCTTGCATCTGGACCTTTATCGCCAGTCCCCATGAAACGCTAAAGGCCCATCTGCCCCTGCATTCAGGTCGACCTCCGGTCGACAACATTTGCAGATAGCTGCAAGGCTCCTTTCCCGCCTTGCAGTGGCGGCCGCGTCGCTAAGAGTTTTGAAGAGACTTTTCGATCCGATTCACCTTTCGAGTGGCCCAAAGCGCAATTTTCGTGGCTGTGACTGCAAAGCTCATCAAGGCTACAAGGTAGAGGTTCAAAAAGATCGAAGGCCTTTTCTCTGAGCCGCTTTCGGCTTCGTCAAAATAGCCTTCTAGCTTCTTTGCAATGGCTGTGTTTTCTCGTGTCATTAGAAGACCCCTTTTCTCTCCTCAAACTAACTACTACGCAAAGATTGCAAGGCTCGTGCCAGCGCCCAGAGCCCGCCAAAGACCAGTTTCTGGGCCTCTAGCGGGAAAATCCACAGGTTTCGAGACACGCATGTCCCAAAAGGGAGGGGCAGCGCCCACCCAGTTGGGGTCATGAACACAACAATCCCGTAGCGGCATACATGGAGGGACTGTCGCCAAACTCTCTGTTCGGGAGTGTCGCTAAAGGCCCACGGCTAGCTTTCGGAGAAATGCCTGACTTGCAGAACGCGAGACTCCAGTATCCTCGCTTGCGCATTTTGGGGCGAGCTGAGAAAAAGGCTGTCGAGGAGAATTGATTGTGGATTTTAAAGTGTTGGGCCTCGAGCATATCGCGATTGCCGCCAAAGACTCTGCCGAGCTGGCAGAACGATTCGAGACTCTGCTAGGCATTTCCATAGAGCATTCAGAAGAGGTGCCGTCACAAAAGGTGAAGACGGATTTTTTGAGAATTGGCAGCAGCTCTGTTGAGCTCCTGGAAGCCACGGCGGAAGACTCGCCAATCTCGAAATTTCTCCAGAAGAGAGGAAACGGGGTTCACCATCTGGCGGTTCGAGTCGACTCGATCAAGAAGGCTTTAGCTCATTTTAAAGCCCGAGGCTGTCAGCTTGTGGACGAAGAGCCAAGACCGGGTGCAGGCGGCTGTCTCACAGCCTTCGTGCATCCTAAAAGCTTCGGAGGTCTTCTGATTGAACTCGTCGAGAAGCCAAAAGACTAAAGCAGCGGTTTTGGCGTTCTCGATCTAGAGGGTCTAGCTCGAGACAACCTTCAACTTTGGTGAAGAGGAGGTTTTGCTAGAGGCTTTCAGCTCCTCTTGGCTTCGTCTCAATTGGTCAATAAAAACCATCGAAGCCGATCCTACAACCCCCGCCTCTAAAAAGTTCGAATTTTTGGATAAGCTTGTGCAAAGAATTCGAAGCTTATTGTGACGAGCCACGAAAGATCTTTCCATGGTGATTTGAATCATCTTGCGACTAAAGGCCTTCCAGGCTCCTGTAAGACTTCCTGCAAAACAAATGGCCTGAGGGTCTAGTGTGTTCACCACATTGGCGAGCATCACACCCAAGGCGTCTCCCATCTCGTTGAAGATCTTTTCGATCTTATCAAAATGCTCGTACTTATTGCCTCGCTTATAGAGTTCAAACAAATCTTCAGGCGAGTCCGCTTGGATGTCTGGATTGGCATCCGTCAGCTCTTTGATCATTCTCTGCAAGCCGTAACCACTGGCATAGAGCTCTACCGAGCCCCTGTTGCCCGTTGCTTCTGGCAAGCCCTGAGGGTCCACTGTGATATGACCCACTTCGCCCGCCATCCCGAGACTGCCTTGATAAATATCACCGTTAACGAAAATCGCTCCACTAATGCCTCGTCCTAGAACGACACTAATAAAATGATCATAAGATTTGCAGGCGCCAAAAATCTTCTCTCCGATGGCTGCGACATTGGCATCGTTATCAACAAACACCGGAATATTAAGCTTCTTTCTCAGCTTTTCATGGACGGCAAATCGCTTCCAATCTGGAAAGTGAGGGCTCTGAACGACGATACCCTTTTTCAAGTGCAGAATCCCCGGAACGCCAAAGCCTGCTCCTAAGCAGTCCTTCTCTGGGTCTACTCCTTCTGGAGGGTTCTTCATCAGCTCCTCCACCAACTGGAGCATTCGACCTAAAACCTTTTCTTTTCCATCTTCGACTCGTGTCTCCCATTTGATCGGATCATGCAGCTGGCCGCTCGAGTGGACCCAAGCCCCTCGAAGGCTCTCTGAGCCCAAATCGACACCAATCGCCCAGGCGTTCAATTTAGAAACATGGGGGGCTAAAAAAGAAATACTTCTTCCGGCATTGGGGGACTTGTTCTCAGGCATAAAATCTGTTCCTCTCTTCTATTCGATTCAGTCGTGATCTGATCAATCGACTTTGCGCCACACTCCCTAGGGCGGCAAATACAAGCCCCTTTCATAGCATAGCTTTCGTCAAAACCAGTCTAAAAAATATTCAAAATCTCGTAGGCCCAAGAGAAACAAGCTCTTAAACTGGTCTACGGGCGTTCCCTGCATCAAAAAACATAGGGGGCCCGACTAGGGACGATGAATGGACCGAGAGAGCTTAAATATTTATCTGAGGCCTTTTCTTGCTTTAGAGCCGGGGGCAAAGGATCGTAGGCAGCAACTCATTGAAATTGCAGCTGAAGAAGATCAACTTCTTGGCGTGCTCTCGGAATGGCTTTGGGAGCTCGAAGGGGGCTTAGAGCAAATTCTCGAATTGAAGCTGTGGTTCTCGCTTGGCTATGCCGATCTGGGGCGGCTCTTTGGCTTCTCGGAAAGGGAGGTCGGGCAGCAGATGCGAACGGCGAGGTTGAGGCATTTGGGCCCCTATCCCCCCGCGAACAAGGGAGCCGAAGAAGTTCCAAACTTTGGAGGACTTTCTTGCTTTATGGTGGAGCAGCAGTTCAGCCAATGGATGGATTCGGAGTGGGAAGTTCTTGGGAGTTTAAAGAAGATGCGAGAGCATCTCGACCAGTGCGAAGCCTGTTATGGGCGCTTAAAGGAGTATCGCAAGCTTCAAAAGCAAATTCTCGAAAGGCTGCCGAGTGTCGAGCCCGTGAGCGAAGAAGAGTGGCAGCAGGCGCTAAGGGCCAAAGCAAAACGATTTCGAAGGCAGGCCTTTAACTGGTTTGGAGTCATCGCCATCATTTTTCTCATCTTATTCATTTTCCTTTGGATCATTCAGTCACAACCTGAAAAAATGCCTAATATTTATGAGATACCCGATGACTTCTAAACACCACCCACCCAGGCTCATTTTGCCTCCACCCCTGAAGAGGGGAGACACTGTCGCTCTCATTTTGCCGGCCTCGCGTTTAGAGGAAGATTTCTATGAAGCCAGCTTGAAGGCTTTTCGAGAAGAAGGGTTCTTTGTCGCGACCTTTCCTGGCAAAAAGAAGAGGCATCGTTTTTTTTCAGCAGCGGATGAAGATCGCGCCAAGGAGTTGAACTGGGCCCTGACTGAGCCCGGAATCAACGCCGTGTTTTGTTGTCGCGGAGGCTACGGCTCGATGCGGCTTTTGCCCTATCTCCACAAATTTAATTTAAAGAAGTGGAGGCCGAAGATTTTTGTGGGCTATTCCGATGTCTGCTTTCTTCATCAGTGGCTCTCTAACCGCTTGGGCTGGCTGAGCTTTCACGGGCCTTTGGTCGGACAAATTTCAAAGACAGCGCTGGTGAATATGATTGAAGAGGTTCTTCGCTTACCTGACAGGAAGGCAGAGGTTTGGTCGGAGTGTCGGCTCATTCGAAAGGGCCAAGCAGAGGGCCGTCTCGTGGGCGGTAATCTTTCTATGCTTCAAACCAGCGGTGAGGCGGCGCTTCCTCGCGAGAAGCTCATTCTGGCCCTTGAGGATGTCAACGAGTATCACTACCGAATCGATCGAATGATTTGGGCCTTGATTCATGCGGGCTACTCTCGCTTCGTCAAAGGCATTGTTTTGGGAAGTTTCCATCAGTGTGGCAAAGTCGAAAAGAATCCTTTTCCTTGGGAATGGATACGAGAAAGTTTGGAGCAGCTCTGTCCCGACGGGCCCATTCTTGAGGCGGCACAGTTTGGGCACGGTCTAAAGGTCCAGAGGCTCTTGCCGCTCGGCATGAAGCTTCGTCTGAAGGGAAAGGAGTTTCGGTGGCAGAGGCCGTTGGTTCAATCTTAGGCCCCGAGCTCGACGCTCAAATTCTGATGAAGCTCGATGACCTCAAGAGAGCCGGAGCCGCTCACGGTTTTCAGCTTTGTTTAGGTTATCGCGATCGATGTTTGGGGCTCTACTATCTCGGAGACTTTGGGCCCGACAGGCCACCGGTCACCACTCAGACATGGTTCGATTTAGCCTCGTTGACTAAGATCATTTCGATTTTTTCATTGGTCTGTTTAGCGCTTCAATCGAGAAGCCTTCAGTCGGTTGAGCAGCGAGTGGGCGAGTTCTTGCCCTTCTTGAAGTCAGACCTAAAGGACCGAAGCCTGCGGGATTTGCTTGAGCATCAGTCAGGCCTGCCTGCGACTTTCGAAGATATTCGAGAACAGCCTGTCGAGCGAGAAGCACGCGTTCGATACTTTTTGAGTCAGGTGGATGAGATGCCTCGTACCGCTTACGGAGAGACTCTGTATTCAGATGTGGGTTATATGATTTTAGGCCTCATCCTCGAAAGGCTGCATCAGCAAAGGCTCAGAGATTTGTTTGACGCTCAAGTGGGGCAGATTTTTTCGATTCGCTATGCACCCATTGACTTGCCCTGGAGTTTTCTCCACCGATTTTTTGAGTCAGATTTTGTTGGGCCTTGCCAGAGCCTCGACAATTCATCGGAGTTTTTGAGTGGCAGCCCCCAAGATCCTAAAGCTCATTGGCTAGGAGGAGATGCGGGCCATGCCGGTTTGTTTGCAAAGGCCAGGGCCGTAGAGAACTGGGCCAAGGAGATTTTTTTGGCTTACCACGGCAAAGGTCTTCTGTTTTCCGATCGGGTTTTGCGCGAGCATATCGACTTCAATAAGTCGCAAAGATTTCTTCTCGGATGGGATCGCCCCACCCAGCCTTCACAGGCTGGAGAGTTGGCAGGTCCGTTCTGTCTCGGCCACCTGGGCTACACCGGCAGCAGTCTTTGGGTTGATTTCGAGAAGTCTTATCGAGTCACCCTGCTCTGCCATCGACATTTCCCTGAGCTTGATCCCAGCGCTTTGGGTCGGTTGCGCCCCCAGTTTCATGACTGGTTGACTGAGACCGTTTTCAATCGTTTGAGGGAGATTTTATGAGACCTGGAGCGAGAGTTTATTTGATCGCCGTTTGTGGAACAGGAATGAGCGCACTAGCAGGGCTCCTGAAAGAGAGGGGCTGTGTGGTCGCCGGTTCTGACATCAACTCCTACTCTCCAGTGAAGGAGCTTTTAGAGGAGCTGCAAGTTCCTGTGAAGCTTGAGTACGATGTCAAAGACCTTCAGAAGTTTCAGCCGGATTATGTGGTCATTGGGAACTTTGTTCGAGCCGACAACCCTCAGGCGCAGTTCGTCTTAAAGACAGGGATTCCTTACGGCTCTTTGCCAAGCTGTTTAGAAGACTTCTTTTTGCAAGAGACAGAGAACCTTGTCGTCGTCGGGACGCACGGAAAATCCACGACGGCCACTTGTCTGGCCTTTCTTTTGAATGAGTTGGAATTGAGCCCGAGTTTTTTCATCGGAGCAGTGGCTAAAAACTTTCGTCGCAGCTTTCAGGTTGGGGAAGGGCGTCATTTTGTTTTGGAGGGGGATGAATATGACACCGCCTTTTTTGACAAGGAATCAAAGTTCTTACACTATCGACCCAAGGTAGGAATCTGGACTTCTTTAGAGTTTGATCATGCCGATATCTTTTCTTCGATGGATCGAATCGAGCAAATGTTTTTGAAGTTCGTTGAGCTCATTCCCTCAGACGGTCGATTGATTTACTGTCGAGACTCTGAACGAATTCATGAGCTCGTTGAGGGCTCTGCCCCTTCTGTGCCGACATGGTCTTACGGCTTTCATCCAGGCGCTGACTTTTGCTTAAGGAGCTTTGAGCAGTCAGCGGAGGGAATGAGTTTTGTCTTAGGCGATCAGAGCTTTAGTTCTTCACAGATGGGGAGCTTCAATGCGCTCAATTTTTCGGCGGCTTTGTTGGCGGCCCACTCGACGGGATTGAGTTTTGAGAGCCTAAGCCAGGCTCTCAAGCGCTTCGAAGGCCTAAAGCGAAGGCAAGAGCGGGTTTATCAGACGAGCAAGGTCGAAGTGATCGATGACTTTGCCCATCATCCGACCGCCGTGCGAGAAGTGATTCAGGGTTTTCGCTTGAGAAGCCCAGAAGCCAAGATCATGGTTTATTTCGAGCCTCGATCGAATACCACTCGGCGAGCTATCTTTCAGACAGAATTTGTGAGGGCCTTTGAAAAGGCGGATTTCGTTTTTTTGCCTGAGGTCTTTCGAAAGGAAGTCTTGGATCCTGAGGATTGTTTAGATGTGCCTCGTCTGGTTTCTGACTTAAAGCTTTCAGGTCGACAGGCCTATGGCCCCATGACGAAGGCTGAAATGCTCGAAGAAACAAAACGACAAATTCTGAAGCTTCAAGATCCGATCATTATACTTGTACTATCGAACGGAAGTTTTGATGGCCTAACTAAAGATTTGATTAGTCTCACCATGAAGAGTTGATTTCTTGTTTCGTTCTGCTGTAGAGAATGAGGAATGAAAATATCTTCTCGTTTCTTTATCCTTTTTTTTGGTCTCGGAATCTTTGCTGTTCAGCTGGATGCGCGAGACCTTTCTTATAAAATTAGTGGCGGCTACAAGCAGGTCTTCACCAACGGCTTTGTGACCAGTAATGGTGACTGGTTGGGGGCTCAGCAGATTCACGGAGTTTCCGCTTCTTACGGAATCGCTAAAGATATGCAGGTTGAGGCTTTTTTTGGGATGACCCGCAACTTTCGTCAATTTCTTGTCGGGCCCAGCTTTCGTTACGACATTCACCGACTGATTGTCAGAGACTCTCGATTTTGGGAGCATCTGAATCTCTTTGTTCAAGGGAGTTTCTTTTTGAAGAGCGGAAGCGATGTTGAAACGGGAGTGGTTTTGCAGCTGCCTTATTTTGGTTTCGAAATCTTTCCGTTTCGTGACAACCATTTTGCGATTCAAAGTTCAGCCGGAATCACGATTGATTTAGTGAAAAAATCGGGGATTGGCTTTACTCAGTCGATGTTTGGAGATGTTGGACTTCGTTATTATTTCTAATCCATAAGACAACCGAGATTCGAAAGAAAGCAAAGCCCGTTGCGCACCGCGTTACGGGCTTTGTTTATTTTGGGTAAAGTTTCCGGGCCTTGGAATCAAAGCGTTGACACGCCGCGGTCTCCTTCGATGAACTGTTTGCAGGAATCGGAATGCAAGGGGAGCGAAGATTTCTTTTTTGGGACAGTGATTGTGGGGGGACTTCTGAGCCTCTCAATATAGCTCCTCTGTATTCTATCGGGAGGGGCTACTTGTGGGATCATTTAAAGTTTGCTTGAAATGGCTTCGGCTTGGGCTTCTTTTGGGAAGCCTCTTCATTTCTTCTGTAGAGCTTCATTTGGAAGCGAAGTGCCGCGTGGGCCTAGAGGAGCTTGGGGAGAGGGCCGGAGTCAGCCGGGAACTGCTGTTTGATCAAACGACAGTTCTCGAAGAGGCTTTGCTGAAATGGGTAGCAAAGAATTCTCGTCTACCCAGCCTCAAAGAGTTTGCAGAACACAATGGGGTGTCGCAGGCCGCCCTCAAGCGATATTTTTCAAGCAAGACGACTCCGAAGAATCTCGAAGAGCTTTTTCTTTCTGGCTATGAATCCTTTCCTGAGATTTTAGGATCTTTGGAGAAGAGAATCATCGGGGAGCTTGCGAAGTTCATGAAGCAAGAGCTGCGAGAGCCCACAGAGGAAGAGCAACTGGCGCTCGTCGGAGAAGGCCTAGAATTTCTTCAGACTGCTCTGTTTTCAGGCCACTCCCTTTGGGAGATTTTGGCTTCGGATAGAGCCCGTGATCTTGAGGTGATTGGGAACAAAGTTCTGACGGCCTACACGAGGATTGCCAGAGAGACCGGGCGGACGCCGACCGCTCAAGAGACGGCCGAAGTGCTCGGCATTTCAATGGGGGATTTTCATGAGCTTCTGGCCTCTCAGGTTCTCTTTACCGATTGGCCGGATCTAAAAGAAAAGGCCTTCAAGAAAAACCCCAACAGCTTTAAGTCCGTCATCGACACGGAGTTCTTTGGAATTGAAAGAGAGGAGGCTGCACTGGCAGAGCTTGTCAAGAAGGGAGGCGCCATTCTGACTTCTGCCACAGCAGGAAAGCCGGTGGTGGCTGAGGCCTTTGCCGCTTTGCTTCGTATGGCAGAAGAGAAAGATCTTCCGATTCTGGTGCGCCCCGTAAACTTGGTGACCACTGGGCTTGATTCCGCTCTGTTGAATCATCCGAGAGTTCATGTAGTGACTCATACCCATAAGTTGACCCCTTATCTCACCCTAAACGACACGAAGATCATCGATCGACAGATCAAATCATTAACAGGTCTTCAGAGGATGGGTCGCCGTGGAGAGTCTCAAATTTTTGGATCTCCGAAGATGATGCTCACAACAACTCCCACGCTACACAATGATAAACGACCCCATATGAACTGGACCACGGGCTCGATTACGGTGGGGCGATATGCGGGCAAGAAATTGATTCAAGACCGAGTGGCGAAAATTGCCACCCATGATCATGTCATTGGCGCCATCTTGATTGAAGCCAATACCAAACGAGCGGCTTCCGGCAAGGCCGAAGATCAGGGGCATTTCTTTGCCAGACATATTGAATATGTGGCTGAGGCTCAAGGCTTCACAGATCTCAATCGGTTCTATACGGCGACTGGAAGTTATGAGATTCAAGCTGAGGCCCTTGTCTTAGGAGATATCCATGTCGGAGAAACAGATCCGAAGCTCTTGGAGAGCCTGCCCAAACTGATCAAGCTTCTACGGCCTAAGCGCATTGTGCTGCACGATCTTTTTAGTGCCTTTTCGATTAGCCCACACGATGCCAACCGAAAAATGAATCGAGCGGTATTGGCTGAAGAAGGAAAATTCAATCTGGAAGATGAGATTAGGGAGGCTGCTGAATTTGTGAACTGGCTCACCAGCATTTCTCATGGGGCTGAAATCGTGGTGGTTCACTCCAATCATGACAATATGCTGCATCGTTACCTCAACGACGGTCGTTTCATTGATGAGCCACAGAACATTCGAATTGGAGCGGAGCTGACGGTCGTCTTTGTGGATTTTCTAAAGGATCAAAAGAGAGCCCCGGAAGATCGAGTCGGGGCCCTCGATCCGCTTCATGCAGGACTGAATAAGTTTCTAAATGAAGAGGCAAAGGCCCAGATGCGCTTTCTGAATCGAGGCGAAACCTATCAGGTGGGACCGCCCGGTCGAGAGGTGGAGCTTGGCTTACACGGCCATGTGGGCGCGAATGGAGCGAAGGGTTCGGTTGCAAGCTTTCGAAAAGGTGTCGACGCGATGGTCTTTGGTCACACCCATACCGTCGAGAGAGATCATCGTATCGTGAATGTGGGGACCTTTACTTTGCTAAAACTTCCTTATGCTCTCGAAGGACTGAGTAGTTGGGTCCAGTCGCTGGCAATCGTCGGCCCTCACGCAGAGATTCAACTGCTGACATGGCAAGACGCTTGGTTTCGGGAGGACTCTCGATCGCGGCAAAGCAAGAACTTCTATCCTGAGGGCTACCCTCACGTGGTGCCCCAGAACTCACCGGACAGTGGAGATTTTGATCAGTATGGGGGCGAGCCCGAACAGGGGCCTAACAACTAGTGGAATGGACTGGAAAGACATGGGTTCACGAGTGAATTCATAGCGAAACAAACTTCCGCTACGCCCCTATAGTGGATTGGGGCGCTTAAATTGTGGTCCAAAAAATCAGGAGGAACTTGAATTCGAACTCGACTGGATTCGTCCGAGGGCGATCAGGGGGAAGTAGAGCCGATAGCCGTCGTAGCGAAGGTAGAAGTGTCTCGGAAAGCCTGTGCCCGTAAACTCGGGCTCTAAGAGTCCGTCTTCAATCTGGCGACTCTTTAGAAACTCAATTCCTCGATCAACCGCTTCCTTTCTCTCTCTGTCCTGAAAGCCGCAAGCCTCTAAAGACATAAGAGCCCAGGCGGTTTGACTGGGAGTTGATTTGCCCTCAGCCCTCTGCGTCTCGGGCAGGTAGTTGTCGCAGTCTTCGCCCCAGCCCCCGTCAGGATTCTGCTGTTTCAATACAAACTCAGCCGCCCGTTGAAGACACTCTGAATCTTGAGCCTCTCCAACCGCTCGCAGCCCAACCGTCGCCGCGCAAGTTCCATACAACAAATTCACTCCCCAGCGACCATACCAGGAGCCTCCAGGCCGCTGGCAGGACTTCAAATACTTCACGGCTGCGCGAACCTCTCGGCGGTCAGAGAGCCCCAGTCCGCCAAGAGCTTCCAACAAATGACCCGTGACATCGGGGTTTGAAGGGTCAATGAGCGAACGGAGATCCGCAAAGGGGATCTCGTTCAGAATCCACTGAGTGTTCTCGCGATCAAAAGTTCCCCAACCTCCATCTCGGTTCTGCATTCCAAACACGAAGCGAAGGGCGGGTTCCAGTTCTTCGAGACCCATTCCCAGGCGGTGCAAGACAAAAATCACTAAAGCCGTATCATCCAGATCAGGAAAAAAATCGTTATGATACTGAAAACACCAGGCGGCCGTCGGCTCATGAGGAGAGATCAAAGACTTGTGAATCCAATCCCCTTTTCGCGTGATCCTTTGTGACCATAGCCAGCTCTTCGCTCGTTGAAGGCGGGGGTCTGTGGGCTTCACTCCACTTTCAAGAAGGGCAAGAGTCGCCAGGGCCGTATCCCAAACAGGAGAAACGCAAGACTGGAGGCAGACCGTTTCTTCAGACTCGTGTGCATGGCTTCGGATTGAATCACTCTCTCCCCGACATAGTCGTTTCAGAGCCTGAAGACCCTTGGCGATTGGTGCGCTATCGAGCTCCTCGCCCAAAGCCCGCAGCGCCATCAGGGAATTCATAATGGCGGGCATAATGCCGCCCCAATCTCCGGATTCATCTTGATGCTCCAAAATCCAAGTCTTTGCTTTCTGAACGGCAAGTTGACGAAAAGGTTTCACGGTCAGGCCGGTTTCATAAAAATTAAAGGCCCGATTCAATCCAAAGAAAAGAGAATCCCACTTTATCCACTGAAGACTTTGTTGATAAGACTTGTGAATCCAGCTCTCATCCACCGGAATCACGGGCGCATAGCCAAGATCTTGCTCAGAGTCTTTGCTCGGGTAGAGTTCAGAGAGATCAAAATTCACTCCGTAAGTTTTCTTGATGTGAAAAAGAATCGTCAAAGGAATGATAACGGAACGCGACCAATAGCTAAACTCTAAGATGTGAAAGGGACTTCCCTTTGGATTCAACAAGATCTCAGGAGGAATCATGGGGACTCCATCCCAGGGATGGAGTTCAAACAGTGCTAGCCAAATCTTCGTAAAAACTCGAGATCGCGGAGGGCCTCCCTCGCTTCGAATGGCCTGGGCCGCCTTCAACATTCTTGGGTCTTCTTTTGAGAATCCCGCCAAGCGAAGAGCAAGATAAGCTTCTACGCTGCTGCTGAGATGAGGAGAGCCGCCATAATAGAGAGACCAACTTCCGTCCTCATTCTGCTGCTGCAAGAGGAAGTTTGCGAGCCTCTGAATCAGATCCTTCTCGTCCAGATTCATCCAAAACAGAAAGAAAATATACTCCGCATTCATCGTCACAGAGTCATCGAGGGGGTAGTGCCAATGGCCATCTACAGCCTGTTTTTGCCACAGGCAGGCCTCTAGGTGCGAGAGAAGCTCCTCTAGATGCCCTGGGGTCAAAATTTGAGATTTCGATTCTGGCGTTTGCAAGCTAGTGTTAATCTAGAAATCTTTAAAAGGAGAGTCCAATCTTAATGGAGATGCAATATCAAAAATTGCAAGGCTGTCAAAACGATTTCATTTATTTGGATTTCGCATTTTCCGGCTTGGAGCCTCCCGCCGAGATGGCTTGGGCCAAGCTGGCTCGAAGCCTCTCAGACAGAAAGGGCCCGTATGGGGCCGATGGCTTGATTCTGCTGTTGCCTCCTGAAGCCAATTCGGAGGCTGATTTTCAAATGAAGATCTTCAATGCAGACGGTTCAGAGGCCGAGATGTGCGGCAACGGTTTACGGGCGGCCGCCAAGATGGCTCACGATTTGACTCATGGGGCCAAGCGAGAACTGAAGATCGAGACTCGGGCGGGACTTCGCGCCTGTGAAATCATTGAGATTCTCAATCCTCAGCGCTGTGTGGTGCGGGCGAATATGGGGCGACCCAGTTTTTTGCCGCACAAGATTCCTGTCTTGTTTGATGATGTGATGGTGGTCGATGAAGAGTTCGTCATTCAAGATCAGCACTTTAAGATGACCTGTGTCTCGATGGGCAATCCGCATGCCGTGATCGAAGTGGCCGATCTTGCGAACTTCGATGTTCCGCGATTTGGAGTTCAAATTGAATCTCACGAGGCCTTTCCAGAAGGAACGAATGTCGAATTCATTGAGGTGAAAGGCTTAGAGGTGCACCAAAGAACTTGGGAGCGAGGCTCCGGCGAAACCAAAGCCTGCGGCACCGGTGCTTGCGCGGTTGGGGTGAGTCTGATCATGAGAAACCGAATGGATAGTCCCGTTCAAATCCAACTTCAGGGGGGTCGGCTTCAAGTAGATTGGGACGGCCTTAAAGAAGTCTATCTGACCGGAGAAGCCGAATGGGTGGATCGAGGAAAGTTCAATCTTGAGGAGCTTCTTCAGCGTCCAGAGCTTCCGCGTCCGTAAAGTCGTATTCCGTTTCTTCCGGTAGACGGCTCATGAAAGCTTCTGCCTCTGCTTTTTCCATAAAGCCGTCAGAAAGTTTCTTCTCAACCAAGCGTTGGTCAAACTTTTCATCATTCGATTCTGAAATCACTTCGGCCCAGGGGAATTTTTGTTTGCTTGCCATAGGCCTCTACTTGTCACCCAAGGCTCCAAAAATCAAGCGGAATCAGGGCTCAAATCGGCCATCCTCAAACCAGGTCGACAAAAGGGCGACCTGAAATCAGGGGCAGATGGGCCTTTAGCGACACTCCCCTCAGGCCACTTTAAGTGGCTTGTAGCGAATAGGCTTAGGCGTCGCATCTTTACCCAAACGCTTCTTTCGGTCCTCTTCATAGTCTGAGTAGTTGCCTTCAAAATAGACGACCTGAGAGTCTCCTTCGAAGGCAAGAATGGCCGTGCAAATTCGATCTAGAAACCAGCGATCATGGGAGATCACCACGGCACAACCGGCAAAATGCTGAAGGGCCTCTTCAAGGGCTCGAAGGGTGTGAACATCAAGGTCGTTGGAGGGCTCATCTAAAAGAAGAACATTCGAGCCTTCTCTTAGCATCTTGGCGAGTTGAACTCGATTTCTCTCTCCGCCCGAGAGAACCCCGACCTTCTTTTGCTGGTCATCCCCAGAAAAATTAAACCGAGAAACATAAGCTCGGCTATTGAGCTCTTGTTTGCCGAGTTTAATCACATCGTCTCCGCCTGAGATTTCTTCCCAGATGGACTTATCAGAGCTCAGACTTTCACGGGTTTGCTCGGCATAGGCGAGTTTGACGGTCTCTCCGACAAGCAGCTCCCCTGAATCCGGCTTCTCTGTTCCAATAATCATTCGAAAAAGCGTGGTCTTTCCGGCACCGTTTGGTCCAATGACTCCGACAATACCCCCTCTGGGCAGAGAAAAGCTCAAGTCTTCAATGAGCAAACGATCACCATAGGCCTTTCGAACATTCTTGAACTCGACCACCGTATTGCCTAGGCGAGGCCCTGGGGGAATATAAAGCTGAAGATCTTTGATGTCGTCTTGCCCCCCTTCGGCGAGCATCTTCTCGTAGGCGGTGATACGGGCCTTCGATTTTGCTCGTCTTGCGGCAGGGCTTTGATTGATCCACTCAAGCTCTCTTTGAAGCGTTTTGGCTCGGCTTTGTTCTGACTTCTGCTCCAAGCGAAGCCTTTCTTCCTTTTGCTTCAGCCAAGCCGTGTAGTTTCCTTCAAACGGAATACCGCTGCCGCGATCGAGTTCCAAAATCCAGCCAGCGATATTGTCTAAGAAATAGCGGTCATGCGTCACCGAGATGACCGTGCCCTTATAATTCTTCAGTTGCTGCTCAAGCCAGGCAACCGACTCTGCATCTAAATGGTTGGTGGGCTCATCTAACAACAGAATGTCCGGAGCTTCCAAAAGAAGCCGACAAAGAGCCACTCGTCTTCTCTCTCCCCCTGAGAGGTGTTTGACAGGCGAGTCCAAGGGGGGAAGCCGCAAAGCTTGAGTTGCCATTTCAAGACTGCGTTCCATATCCCAGCCCTGACAAGCATCAATCTTCGCCTGAAGCTCCGCCTGTTTCTCTAAAAGCTTTTCCATTTCTTCCGGGCTCATCTCGTTAGCGAAGCTTTCATTGATCTCTTGAAACTGTTTCAACAGAGCTCCCGTTTCTTTCATTCCTAGCGCAACATTCTCACCGACCGTTTTGTCTTCATCGAGGGGGGGTTCCTGAAGCAGAATTCCCACCGAGTAGCCCTCTGACTTGAGAACTTCTCCATCATAATCCTGATCGAGCCCCGCAATAATTTTGAGCAGGGAAGACTTTCCCGAACCGTTGGCCCCAAGGACTCCGATCTTCGCTCCGTAATAAAAGGAGAGATAGATATCCTTCAGAATATGTTTCTTGGGGGGGACGATCTTATTGAGATTCTTGAGGGTAAAGATGATTTGTCGACTCATAACCCTAATTCAATCCCATAGTTGGAGGTCAAAGAAAAGGTTTTGATCCCTATCTTCGTGCTTGGTTGGCGATTCTAGTGGTCCAACAAAGGGCTTGACCCCCCAAGGGCCTTCTTATTGAGTGTCTCTCGAACTTATGAGTTGGAGAGAACAGCTCAAATCCCCAGGCATTCAAGTGAAGGCCCCCAAGGCGC
The DNA here is from genome assembly GCA_007693605.1 of Bradymonadales bacterium. GTDB lineage: Bacteria > Bdellovibrionota > UBA2394 > UBA2394 > UBA2394 > REDG01. The sequence continues at coordinate 6,785 of REDG01000021.1, read as the reverse complement.
CTGAGAAGGGCAGTTCGCTGTGGACCAAATGTGTTCAATGCGGCGCCATCTTGTATCGACTGGAGATTGAGAGAAATGATCATATTTGCTTGAAGTGCGGGGCTCATTTTGTGATGCCCGCCAGAGAGAGACTGGCCTCTCTCTGCGATCCCGGAAGTTTTGTGGAGAGAGATCCGGACCTCCGAACCTCCGACCCTTTGAAGTTTCAAGATCAGAAGAGCTATGAGACGAGATTGAAGGAGTCTGAAGCTCGCAGTGGGGAGCCGGAGGCCGCCCTCTGGGGCGATGCCACGATCGAGTCGATTCCGGTTTCAATTTGTGTGTTTCACTTTGAGTTTATGGGCGGAAGCATGGGGAGCGTGGTGGGCGAGAAAGTCACTCGATGCTTCGAAAATGCGTTAAAAAAGTCTTGTCCGGCCATTGTGATTTCATCGAGTGGGGGAGCCCGAATGCAGGAGGGGATTTTCTCATTGCTTCAGATGGCTAAGTCTTGTGCAGCTCTCAGTCGTTTGAAGGCAGCAGGTATTCCCTATGTGTCCATTTTGGCCCATCCTACGACAGGAGGCGTGGCCGCCAGTTTCGCCATGCTGGGAGACATTCAGATTGCTGAGCCAGACGCTTTGATCGGATTTGCGGGGCCTAGGGTGATTGAGCAGACGATTCGCCAGAAGTTGCCCGAGGGCTTTCAGCGCTCTGACTTTTTGCTGGAGCATGGAATGATTGATCTGATTGTAGACCGACGAGAACATCGTAAAACCTTGACTCGAATATTTCGCCTCTTAAGTCATCAAATTCAATGCTAGATTTTCAGAAATTCGATGTTGCCTCAAAGGAGTTTTACAAACTCGATGCGATGGAAAAAGCCTTGGAGGCTCTTGGGCAGCCGCAGTTAGGTCGCCCCACAATTCTGGTCACCGGCACTAACGCTAAGGGCAGCCTTTGCTACTACCTCACCGCTTTGTTCCGGCTTTTAGGTTGGAAGGTGGGGACCTTCGTGTCTCCTCATGTTTACGAAAGAGGGGAGCGAATTCAGATTGACCTTCGTTCTTCAACCGAAGACGAGCTTTCAAAGTGGGAAGTCGATGTTCGCGAGATTCTTGAGCCCTTGAGCTTTTTCGAGAGAATGACGGCCCTGGCATTTTTGAGATTTCGAGAAGAAAAGGTGGATGTACAAATTGTCGAAGTGGGAGTCGGTGGACGACTCGATGCCACGAATCTTTGTGCACCAGACCTTTCGATTCTGACGAGCCTTTCATATGATCATCAAAATCTTTTGGGCGATACCCTGTTAGAGATCGCGCAGGAAAAGTTTGGGATTGCCAGACCCGGAAAGCCCTTTTGGTGTGCGGCTGAACTCCCTTTGGTGGTGACCAAGGGCCTGAAGATTTGGGCGAAAGATTTAGGCGTTGAATTGCGTCACTGCCCCCGAGAGTTTGCTCAAATGGATTGGGAGTCTGAACTGCGCCGCAGCTTTCCCTTGGTGGGGGAGCATCAATGGCGCAATTTGCGACTGGCGATTCTTAGTTTTCAGGATTGGTGCCAGAGGGCTCAGGTATCGACCCCTCAGTTCTCGGATCAGTTGAAGGCTTTGGCGAGTGTTTCGATTCCGGGTCGGATGGAGCTAAAGAGCTATAGAGAAAAGTGGATTATTGACGGAGGCCACAACGAAGAGGCGATTGAAGCGCTTTCTCGGTTTCTAGATCAAAACTTTGAGGGGCAGAGCTTCGATGCTCTTTTTGGTTGTATGAAAGACAAAGACTGGAGGAAGCTTCTCGGCCCAATGCGAGGGAGAATTCGAAATCTGTATTTGACCAGCTTCTTCCCTGAACGAGAGATGTCGCCGATACTCCTGATGGAGAGTTTGAAGCTCTCGAAAGCTGGAAACTTTGATTCTGTTGAGCAGGTTTTAGAGCTTTCAAAGTTTTTGAAGCAGCGGAAACTTGAGAGTCGTGGCTTGTTGGTGTTTGGCTCGTTTTATCTGGCAGGAAAGGTGTTGACTGAGCTGCGAGAGTTAGAGCCGTGAAAAAGGTCATGTTAACTTGCTATGACTTTAGTTTTGCAAGAGTCATTTCAGATTCTGAGTCCGTCGACTATCTTTTGGTGGGAGACTCCTTGGGCATGGTCTTGTACGGCGATGAAGGGACTTTCCATGTGAAGTTAGAAGAGATGCTTCGGCATATTCAGGCGGTCAAACGGGGGGTCGAATCTTCTTCGGCTACTCAAAGGCCGGTGATTCTTGGGGACTTTGTGTTGGGGAGCTATGATTCTCCCGAGCAGGCCCTAGAATCAGCAAGACAAATGACGGCTGCGGGAGCGGACATTTTGAAACTAGAGGGGCCTGTCTTGGAAATCGTTCGAGCGCTTGTGAGCAAGGGCTATCGAGTTTGCGGACATATTGGTTTGACCCCACAGAGCATCCATGAATTCAAATTGCAGGGAAAGAAACCCCAAGACGCAGAGAGATTGATTCAAGAAGCTGTGGACCTAGAGGCGGCAGGTGCAGAAATGATTGTTTTAGAGATGCTCCCTTCGGGCTTGGCCCAGAGGATTCAAGAAGTCATCAAGATTCCATCTATAGGAATCGGATCGGGTCCTCATTGTGACGGTCAGGTGTTGGTTCTATACGATTTGTTGGGAATGAATCCTGATTTTAGACCAAAGTTTCTGAAAACCTACGATCAAGCCTACGAAAGAATACAGCAAGCTGTTAAGAGCTATTCAACAGAGGTTCGAGAATCTCGTTACCCTGATCAAGGGCACTTTTATAATTGAAGCTTGGGCCATGAAATCTAAAAGAAGTTCTATGAAAATTCTTCGGAACTCAAAGAGGCTAATCCGCTGGAGGTCTAATCTAAAGTCGAAGGAGCGGGTGGGGCTCGTCCCCACCATGGGCTGCCTTCACGAAGGACATTTTGCTCTAATGAGAAAAGCGCGCAAAGAGTGTGATCGAGTCATTTTGAGTCTTTTTGTCAATCCAACTCAGTTTGACGATGCGGCAGACTTGCAGGAGTATCCTGTTACTGAACGAGAAGATTTAAAAGCCGCAAAGACTTTGGGGGTTGATGCCGTCTTTTTGCCGAGGCGATTGGAAGAAATTTATCCTTTGAGCGAAGGTTTTGAGATTAAGCCGCCCTCGTCTTTTGAAGAAGAGTTGGAAGGAAAGATTAGGCCAGGTCACTTTGACGGGGTAGCCAATGTGGTTTTGCGACTGTTTTTGTTGAGTCGCCCAGACCGGGCTTATTTTGGTGAGAAGGATTACCAGCAGCTCAAGCTCGTGGAGACTCTGGCAAGAGACTTTCAACTGTCTGTAAAGATTCGACCAGTTCCGACCCAGAGAGATTCCCTCGGCCTTGCTCTTTCCTCTCGAAATCGAAGACTAAACCAGGAGCAGCAGAAGGAGGCTTCGCAGCTTTATCAGATCCTGAAGGCTTCTGTTTCTCTTGCCGAGGCCAAACAGGCTCTGCAGCAGAGGGGATTTCAGGTGGAGTATCTAGAGTCTTGGGATCCGGACCTCAAGGAGCCGAGGTCGAGAGGCTCTGTTCGATGGTTGGCGGCCGTTCGTTTCAGGGGCTTAAGGTTGATCGACAATCTGGATAAGCGTATCGACAAAGCCGATGGGCCTTACCGGTTGGACCACTAGCGATTCAATGGGAGTGTGGCTTAGTCAGGAGTTTGGCAACAATCTTCTCAGCTTCGCCCGACTTGGCGAGCTTCCGCCTGATAGATCAGATCTCTGAGTTTGTAGCTTTCTTCCGGACTCAAGAGCTTATGTCGAACACTTTCGCTCAAAGCTTGATTGATCTCCGCATCGCTTAGCGCGGCACGGTTGTAGACGGCCTTCATTCCGATCCCTACAAGCTGGTCAATCAGCCCCAATCGGTCAGAAACTTCAGTGATTGGATTAAGATTCATACACCCCCCCCTAACGATATTAAACAAAGAAAAGGGGCGGTGGGTCAAACGAAATCAAGCTTTTGTCCGAGACTGGCCTCAAAGCCTTGAGACATCTCATGAATTTCAGTCTGTTGCGACGCATCATACATCAAGACGATGAGGGCTCGATCGGATTCGTTCCTCTCCGTTCGAATTCTTGCGAGATGTTCGTGGCTATCGACGATCGCCTGAAGAAAGGCCACTTCGTTTCGGGGCATCCAAAAGTAGAGGCGACAATCTTCAGTCATCTCTCTCAGTTATCAGAATACTGAAGAAACTCCAGCTCGAATTGGATGGTCGTGGGCGAGAATTCATTGTGCCCGTGATTCACCTGCAGCCAGATTTCTTCCCTGGCCTCAATGGGGTCGCCCGCCATCATTCCGTTGGAGCATTCCCTGAACTTGTATTCAAGGCCCCGACCCCATTGCGCGGGATTCTTTGGATTGGGCTTCGCTTGGGCAGAACCCCCTTGATAGACACAAAGAATGTCATCGAATTGCAAGAAGGCCTTGTGGTTTCCGGCGTTTCCATGAGTCACAGGTAGGCTCTCAGGAATCTTGAAGACGCTGGGAGCGTTCACAAGGACAAGATCATCATAAAACCTAGAGGGGTTGTAGGCTTTGGAGGCCGTCATGGACCATTTCATTTCAAATGAAATCACGCGAAAGCCTCCACGACCGTCCGCTAAGAAGATATAGGGCCGATCGTTGAGTACGCCATATCGAACTTGGTTCGTGCTGGCAGACTCGTTCGGAAAGTGTAGGCCGCCCAAAAAGCTAGGCTTAAAGGCTTCCTTCACATCCCACACCTGTAGACCTTCTTCGCCTTGGGCTAAGAAGGCGTATCGATGGGCCATGTCGATCGCATTACCTGTTCCTGAGAGCTCGACCTCATGAAGAATCTTGGCGGAATCGAGCTCTTTCGAAACTTTCGAAATGATCAGTTTCCCGTCGACCGCGTTCGTAAGGAGAAGGTGGTTAGAGATCGCAAATCGAGCCGGAGCTTCCGACTCAGACCCCAGTTTCAACATCCAGCTTGGTCCCTTAGAATCGAGACGAAAGATTCCCGTAAAGTTCTCACCGCCCATTCCCAAAATGTTGGAATGGAAGCTTTGGATCGAGAGACTGTTGATGAGAGGATCAAATTGGATGAGTTGAGGGTCCTTAGGAGACTTAATCGAGAGCTCTAAGACGCCTGCATTGTCGCCGGAACTGACGAATATTCGATCATCATCAAGCTCGATGCTGGTTGCGAAATGTCCAGGCAAGGAAACTCGAGAGACTTCAGAGGGTTCTTTTGTATTCGAGATGTCGATGACCACAAGAACCGCTCCCTCTGCATCGGCACCGACTGCGAAGACGAAATCGTCCTTCACTTTGAGGTCTGCAAACTCAGCATCCTCAAAAATCAAACTCGATCGAATATTTGCCCAATTCTTTTCTCCCAGCTCGACCAGATCAATAGCGCCGATGCGTTCCGGACCCGCCATCATATAGCTGACGATCACGAGACTGTTAGCGAAGGCGAAATTGGTCGCTTGAAGCGGTTTCTGACTGTTGGGATCGAGAGGCGGAGAGGCTGAGGCCAAATAATGGAAGCTTAGGCCTGATGATCGATCTAACGACTGAACTGAGAAGAGTCGGCTCTCAATCCCCTTGGCCTTTAGAGAGAGGGGGCTGTCTTTCAGCTGCAGTCTGGGATGAAGTCCGGTCTGGAACTCCCCGCCTTCGTCGAACTCGGTGTTTTGCGTCGGATTTTGGGCGCCGCCGTCAGCTTCTTGACGCTCTATGCCGTCCCCGCATGCCAGAAGCCCAAAGACAAGGCTTAGAATTGAAATTGCTCGAGTGCTCGTGTTCATGAAGATCAAGACCTTCATGAATCATGCCAAGTTGAATCCTTGCTTTTGTCCGCTTGTTTGGATGCTCCTGTGTCGGGCTGGTCACGATTTGCCGAATGGGGCTGTGAGAATGCATTCACAGTTTGCCAGGGGCCAGGGGAGCTTGTAGTCAGAAAGGGAGAAGAGGTTTGGATGAGGTATTTAATCAGCATTGGATTGTTTCTTTTTCTTGTCTGTCTGAAGGCTGAGTTGGGGGCGACCTCTTTTCGGAGTGAGTGGGCAGGAGAGTTCGCTTGGTCTGATCTGAGAGATTCATGGTCTTTGAATACAGGCTTTGCGAGAGAGACTCCAAAAGGGCAGGAAGTTCGATTGGGATTTCTCGTGGAGGAGAGAAGTTTTAATCTAGGGGAGAGCTTTCAAGACCATCAACTTCAGTTGGGAGGTCGATGGAAGCCGGGATCTAAGATTTTTTTTGAACTGGATGGAGCCCACAGCTTTAGTCCTGATTTCCTAGCGCGCTGGCAAGCCAAGACTTCGATGCATATCATCTACCGTTCTTTTGAATTCTTTCAGGTCGTGGAGTTCAGAAATTATCAGGCGGAAAACAGTCTATCGCTTCAGCCCGGCTTTTTGTTTTCAGCTTCTGATCAAGTTCAGCTTTTGTTTCGGACAAACTGGAGTCTTAAGCCGAGCCAGAACCTTTCCTTTATCGGAGGGTTTTTTGTGACCTGGTCTAGTCAGCTTGGCACGAGAGTTTATCTTTCGGGAGGTCGTGCCGATGAGGGGGATGCGGTTTTCGATGAGTTCTTTGCCGTGGCTCTTCTGCAGAGCTTTCAGATCTCTGAGTTTGTGAGCTTTCGAGTGGCTTATCGAGAATATTTCGGGGATTTGCGACGAGAGAGATCTCTTGGCCTTGGGCTAAGTTTGCGGGGTCGGGGGGCCGAAATGGCAGAAAAAAAAACAAAATTTTGAGGCTAATAAGGCACATTAGTATACCCACCCCACCCAGAAAAAA